>NZ_FNZB01000001.1:1800000-2100000 GCF_900109205.1 Sphingomonas sp. OV641
TTGCTGGAAACGCAGCCGGGCGTGACGCTGGCGCGCATGTCGGGCTCGGGCGCGACCTGCTTCGCGCTGTTCGAAGAGGCGGCGGATCGCGACGCCGCCGGCCGCGCCGTAACGGCAACATGTGCGGATTGGTGGCAGCTGGCGACGACGCTGGCATGATCACGCTGGACCGAATGGGCGCCGTCACCCGCCTGACGATGAACCGCCCGGAACGCCGCAATGCCATGGGCACCGCGCATTGGCTGGCCTTCGCCGAAGCGGTGGCACAGGTGCCGCGCGATGCGGCGGTGGTGCTGCTCAGATCCGCAGTGCCGGGCACATTCTCGGCCGGCGCCGATCTTAAGGAGATTGCCGGGCTGGCCGATGCGCCCGAGGATCGCGCGCCGTTCCGTCTGGCCCTGCGCGCCGCCGCCGACGCGCTAGTGGATCTGCCCATGCCGGTCGTCGCTTCAATCGAGGGTGGGTGCCATGGCGCCGGCTTCGCGCTGGCGCTGGCGGCGGACCTGCGGATTGCCAGCCCGGCGGCGCGCTTCGCCATCCCGCCCGCGAGGCTCGGCATCGGCTATCCCGCAGAGGATCTTGGCCGTTTGAGCGCCCTGGTCGGCCCGGGACAGGCCGCGCGGCTGCTGTTCACCGCCGAGACGATCGATGCGACCGAGGCGCATCGCATCGGGCTGGTGGAAGCGATCGGCGACGGGGCGGTGGTGGCGGACGCGATCGCCGCCAATGATCCGGCCGCACTCGTCACGCTGAAGGCAATGCTGCGCGATCCTGCCGATCCCAAGCATGGCCGAGCCTTTGAGGACAGTTTCGGCAGCGCGCGTTTCCGCAGCGGGACGCAACGCTATCGTTGATCGCGAGCGGCGGCCGCGCGATATCATGACCATGCCGATCGATCAGTCCCTGCCGTTCATCCCAGTCCGCATTGCCGTGCTGACCGTATCCGACACACGCGGGCTGGCGGAGGACCGATCCGGCGACGCGCTTGTGGCGCGATTGTCGGATGCGGGGCATGTGCTCGCCGATCGCCAGATCCTGCGCGACGACACCGACATGATCGTTGCTCGGCTGCATGCGTGGATCGAGGACGAGTCGGTCGATTGCGTGATCACCACCGGCGGAACCGGCGTCACCGGCCGCGACGTGACTCCCGAGGCGGTGGAGCGAGTGGCGGACAAGATGATCCCGGGCTTTGGCGAATTGTTCCGCTGGCTATCCTATCAGACGATCGGCACCTCCACCGTGCAATCACGCGCCTGCGCCTGCGTAGCGCGCGGCACCTATATTTTCGCGCTGCCGGGATCGACCGGCGCGGTGAAGGATGGCTGGGACGGGATCTTGCGCGATCAGCTCGACAGCCGGCACCGGCCCTGCAACTTCGTGGAACTGATGCCGCGGCTGATGGAACGATAGAGCGCGCGCCGCTTGCTGCGCGACTCGGCGCGCAACGGCTGGACGATCTCACTTCCTGAAGAGCCTGACACGCCCTCATCGATGAGGAAGGCTCTCACGGCTTTGATCTCTGGTCGGGGCGACAGGATTCGAACCTGCGACCCCCACACCCCCAGTGTGATGCGCTACCAGGCTGCGCTACGCCCCGACCGAGACGCGCGCCCCTACGCGGCGCGCGCCCAATATGCAAGCGGCGATCAGATCAGCTTGCGCCAATGCTGCCCGTCCCAGGCGTCGATCGACATGGCGCTGGGCGAATGATCGCGCAGCGCACGGCCGAATGCCTTCTGGTGATCGGCCTGGCCGTGAGCGGCGAGCGCCTCGGGGCTGGCCCAGCGCTCGGCGACGCGCACCAGATCGGGGTCGGCCGCGTCAAAGGCGAAGCTATATTCCTCGCATCCCTCCTCGGTGCGCACCTTTGCCGCATGTTCGGCCATCAGGTTCGCGGCCTTGGCGCCCTCGCCGGCGCCCAGCTTGATCGTGCCCATCACCAGGATCGTCATTCACCTCTCCTCTTCACCGTGCCCGTTCGACATGAACTGTCATGGGCCAGTCGACACCTCACGTACCTGCGCCGGCGAGTTGCGCCAAGGGCGCAGCGATGTTAGCGGCGCAGGCTTCCTGTGGGGCTCGTTTCCGGGCGCCATGACCCATGTGCACGCAAGGACGGCATGTTCATTTCCCCAGCTTATGCCCAGACGGCGAGCGGCGCCGGAGCGCAGGGGGGCCTCGCCGGCTTCCTCAGCCTCGCGCCCCTCGTTCTCGTCTTCATCGTCTTCTATTTCCTGATGATCCGCCCGCAACAGCGCCGGATGAAGGCGCTGCAGAATGCCGTCGCCGCCGTGAAGAAGGGCGACACGGTCGTCACTGCCGGCGGTGTGGTCGGCAAGGTGACCAAGGTCGAGGAACAGTTCGTCGAGGTCGAGATTGCGCCGAACACCCGCATCAAGGTCGTCAAGGCGACGCTCGCCGAGGTGACGGCGCTCGGCTCCAAGCCGGCGAACGACTAAGAACTGGGCCGCCAACATGCTCGATTTCCCGCGCTGGAAGGTCGCCTCGATCTGGCTCACGATCGCCGTGCTGTGCGCGCTGGCCATCCCCAGCCTGATCCCGCAGCGCATCACCGATCAATGGGGTGTCAACCTGCCCCGCATCAATTTGGGGCTCGACCTCGCCGGCGGCAGCTATCTGCTGCTGGAGGCGGACGTGAACGACGTTGCGTCCAATCGCCTGGAGGCGATGCGCGAGCAGGTGCAGACGGAAATGCGCCGACAGGATCCGCGGATCGAGATCGGTGACATCTCGACGCGTGGCGGCCGGCTGTCCTTCCTGCTGCGCGATCCCTCGCAGGTCGATGCCGCACGCGAACGGCTGCTCGCTATCACCGGCGGCGGCGTCGGCATGACCGGCCAGCGCGAGTGGGACATCCAGGTGGTTGATACCAGCCGGCTGGTGCTCACCCCCACCCAGGTCGGCCTGAACCAGGCGGTGGACACCGCCATGGGCGATGCGACGGAAGTGGTCCGCCGCCGAATCGACGAACTGGGCACGCGCGAGCCGACGATCATTCGTCAGGGTTCGAACCGCATCGTGGTGCAGGTTCCCGGCCTGCAGAACCCGCAGGCGCTGAAGGACCTTCTGGGCAAGACCGCGAAGCTCGAGTTCAAGCTGGTCGACGAGACGGCGACGCCGCAGCAGCTGGCGAGCAAGCAGGCGCCGGCCGGCAGCCAGATCCTCGCCTATCCCACCAATCCAAGCGGCATTCCGCTGATCGCCGTGAAGCGCTCCGCCATCATCTCGGGCGACCAGCTCAGCGATGCGCGGATGGAATTCAGCCAGCAGACCAACGAGCCGCAGGTCGCCATCACCTTCGACAGCCAGGGCGGGCGCAAGTTCGCGCGAGTGACGCAGGAGAATGTGAACAAGCCGTTCGCCATCATCCTCGACAATCAGGTGATCTCCGCCCCGAACATCAACGAGCCAATCACCGGCGGGCGGGCGCAGATCTCCGGCAGCTTCACGACGGAAAGCGCCAATGCGCTGGCGATCGCGCTGCGTTCGGGCAAGCTTCCGGTGGCGCTGAAGGTCGTGGAGGAATCGACCGTCGGCCCGGACCTGGGCGAAGAGTCGATCCGCGCCGGCATCCTGGCCTCCGCCGTGGCGGTGGCGCTGGTCGTCGCCTTCATGCTCGTCACTTATGGCCGCTTCGGCGTCTATGCGAACCTCGCCGTGGTCATCAACGTGTTCGTCATCGTCGGCGTGCTTGCGCTGATCGGCGGCACGCTGACCCTGCCGGGCATCGCGGGCTTCGTGCTGACGATCGGCACCGCGGTGGACGCCAACGTGCTGATCAACGAGCGCATTCGCGAGGAGCGGCATCGTGGCCGCTCGGTGGTGCAGGCGGTTGAACTGGGCTATTCCGAAGCCAGCCGCACGATCTTCGAGGCGAACATGACGCACGCGATCTCTGGCATCATCATGTTCCTGCTCGGCTCCGGCCCCGTGAAGGGCTTTGCCGTCGTGCTGCTGATCGGCATCGCCACCAGCGTGTTCACGGCCGTGCTGTTCACCCGCATGCTGACAGCAGGCTGGCTGCGCCGCACCAAGCCGAAGACGATCAACATATGATCGCCCTGCCGACCGCCTCCCTTGTCCCTGCAGACGCAGGGACCCCTGATTCCCGACGCGCGGCCCCCGTTCAGGGCCTGACGCGTCGCGCTTCCCGCCGCGGCGGGAATGACGGAAGATTGCCATGCGCCTGCTGAAACTCGTCCCTGACCATACCAACATCGATTTCGTCCGGCTGCGCGGCTGGGCGTTCGGGCTCACGCTGATCCTGTCGGTGCTCGCCATCGGGATCACCTTCGCCAAAGGCCTGAACTTCGGCGTCGACTTCGAAGGCGGGCTGATGATCGAGGAACGGTTCGCATCGCCGCCGGATCTCGATCGCCTACGCGAGGTGGTAGATGCGCAGGGGCTGGGCGAAGCGTCGCTCCAGCAGTTCGGCGATCCGCGCACCCTCACCATTCGCCTCCCCGTTCAGGAGGGCGCGGACGAGGGCGCAACCAACGCCGCCGTGAAGAAGGTGGAGACGGCCATCTCCCAGGCGTTCCCGGGCGCGACGTTCAACCGTTATTCCACCATTTCCGGCAAGGTCTCGGGCGAGCTGATCCGCAACGGCGTGCTCGCCGTGGTGCTGGCCGTGCTGGGCATCGGCCTGTTCGCGATCGTTCGCTTCGAATGGCAGTTCGGCGTTTCCACCATCGCAGCGATCGTGCACGACCTGCTGATGACGCTGGGTTTCTTCGCGCTGACGCAGTTCGAATTCGACCTGAACATCGTGGCCGCGGTGCTGACCATCATCGGCTATTCGATCAACGACAAGATCGTCATCGACGATCGCATCCGCGAGAACATGCGCCGCTATCGCAAGATGGACATGCGCGAGATCGTGAACCTGTCGGTCAACGAAACGCTGCCGCGCACGGTGATGACCTCCGTCACCATTCTGCTGGCGCTGGGCGCGCTGCTGTTCCTGGGCGGCCATGTGCTGCGCGGCTTCACCGCGGCGATGATCCTGGGCATCGTGGTCGGCACCTATTCGTCGATCTATGTTTCATCCTCGCTGCTCATCACCCTTGGCCTGCGCGCAAACCCGGCGCCGGAGAAGGTCACCCGCGGCGGCATCGACAATGCCGAGCGGATCGTACCCCGCGGGGAGTGACGCGGCCGTGAAGATCAACCGCGATCGCGATGCCGGCGGACCGGTCGTTCGCGGTTTCACGCGCACCGGCTTTCGCCTGGACGATGCGACGGTGCTCGATGCGGTGCTGATGACCGTGAGCGAGGCGCAGACCTGGACGCCGCCCGCCCTGTCGGATCTGGACGAGGCAGCGCTCGCGGCTATCCTGACCCCTGCGCCGGAGTTCATTCTGATCGGTACCGGCGCCACCCTCGCCCGCCCGCCACGCGCGCTGGTGAATGCTCTTGAAGCGCGCGGTATCGGGGTGGAGGCGATGGACAGCCGCGCCGCCGCCAAGGCGTGGGGCGTGCTGCGCAGCGAAGGGCGGCAGATAGCCGCAGCGCTCTATCCGCTTGGCGGCTGAGAGCGGCCGCCCACTGGCTCTTCGCATAGCGAAAGCGTCCGAAGGACGGCTTGCCCCCGACTAGAGCCAGTCCCTTCCCCCGCCCCGCCAATAGCCCTACCCCCAGACTGAGGGAGAAAGAGGCGATGGCGACCGACAAGGGGACCGTATCTTTTATCGTTGATCAGCTGTCCGGGGCCGGTGATGTCACTGCGAAGCCGATGTTCGGCGAATATGGCCTTTATTGCGCCGGCAAGCTGGTGGCGCTGATCTGCGACGGGCAGCTCTTCATCAAACCAACGCCGGGTGGGCGGGCTTTAGTGCAGGAGTGCATGGAAGCAGCGCCGTATCCTGGAGCCAAGGCTTGCCTGCTGATCGATCTCGAGCTTTGGGACGATCGCGACCTGCTGGCGGCGCTGGTCGAGGTCACCGCGGCGGAGCTGCCGGCTACCAAGAAGCGGGCGCCTCGCAAGGCCAAGTCGGCGTAGCGAGCGCCCCACCCCCCGTCCGGAGGAGGGGCGCCGTGCGTCAGGCTGCCGCAGGCCGGCGGGCGAAGATGCCGAAGCCGGCGATCACGGCGTAGCAGATCACCGGCAGCACCAGGGCGAACGCCAGGCTGCCGGAGGCATCGGCGAGCGAGCCATAGAGCGGCGGGACCACAGCGCCGCCGACGATGGCGGTCGCGATCACGCCCGAACCCTCGGCAGCGCGTTTCCCCAGCCCTTCCGAAGCGAGGCTGAAGATGGTCGGGAACATGATCGAGTTCGCAAGCCCGACCGCGATCAAGGCCCAGCCGGCCGCCACACCGCCCATGTTCGCCGAGAACAGGATCAGCGCAATTGCCGCAGCCCCTGCCGTCGCCAGCACCTTACCCGGCGAAACGACGCGCAGGATGCCGGAGCCGATGAAGCGGCCCAGCAAGGCGCCACCCCAATAGAAGGGGACGTAATTGCCCGCAGTCTCAAGCGGGACGTTCCACACGGTCGGCTGCGCCAGATAGACCACCAGGTTCGACCCGATCGCCACCTCCGCGCCGACATACAGGAAGATGCAGGCGACGCCGAAGGCGAAGCGCGGGCGCGAAAGCAACGTCAGCGCATGGAAGATCGAGCCGGTTTGGTCCTGCTCCTCCTGAAGCCGGTTACGGCGTGTCCAGACCACTCCGGCGATGACGAGCAACGCCACTGCAAGGCCGATATAGGTGTGGACGATCGCCCGCGAGGCCTCGATCCGATAGGCGTCGAGCGCCGGGCCGCTGAGCGTCGCCGCACTGACGCCGGCGAGGCTGCCGAGGATCAGCGTGGAGCCGACGCGCGGGAAAATGGTGGTGCCAAGCGAATTGAACGCCTGGGCGAAGGTCAGGCGGCTGTGCGCTGTGCGAGGTGGCCCCAGCAGTGAAATCAGCGGATTCGCAACGACCTGGACCACCGTGATCCCAGCGCCCAGCACGAACAATGCCAGCAGGAACATGGCAAAGGTGGCAGAGCTCGACGCCGGGATGAAGAGCAGGCAGCCGACGGTCATCAGGACCAGGCCGAGCGTCGCGGTGCGCATATATCCTGCCCGCCGAACTACCGCCGCGGCCGGAAGCGAAAACAGCAGATACGCCAGGAAGAACGCGGAATTGACCAGATTTGCCTGGGCGTGGCTGAGGGTGAAGAGCTCCTGCAGCTTCGGCATCACGATATCGTTCAGGCTGGTGATGCCGCCGAAGATGAAGAACAGCGCGAACACGAACCATCGCAGATCGGGCGCATCGACATAGGTGCCGTCCGCTCCTGCCGTTTCCTGAGCCGCGTTGTTGGCGTTGGTCGCGCCCTGGGCAAATGCCATCAAGAAAATCCCTTTTCGAGAACGCATAAGCGTTTACCTCGAAAAGCTCGCGGGGCAACGCGTCAGGCGTGGCGCGCGTACCACCATTGCACGGTAGCGGGAAACGGGGTCCAGACACCCGTCCTGATCCCGGCGTAGCGCAGCGCATCACCGATCCACGCATTGCAGGTGTGGAACGCCGTATAGCGGCCTTGTGCTTGATAAAAGGCGTCATTGCCGAAGTAGCCGAGGTAGCGCCTGCCGCCCCGGACTAGCGATGCCTGAACATAGGCAGCAAGACGGCGATATTCGGCCGGGCGGACGATCAGGCGGCGCACCGTCCGGTCCGACGCCGGCGCCGGCACGTGATCGACATGCACCAGCGTGTCATTGCTGCCCCAAGCCGCAGCCAGCACCGTGCGGAACCTGAGATCGGCCCAGGTCGGCGTTTCAAGATAAAAGTCCCGCTCGCCCCAGCCAACGGCAATATGATCATGGCCGGCATAGCGGCCATCCCTCAGGTCACTGCCGGGGAAGATCGGCCGCCAGTCAACGCCAGCCGCTCGCTTGGGCATGACGAGTCCGACATGAATGCCGTTCGACTCCACGAACAACGTCACGCCTTGCTCCGGCTCGCTCCAGGCCTTGTTCGAGGGGATTGCGCCAACGATCCACCCGGTGATCGGATAGGCAGCGATGAGGCTGAGAAAGGTTGCGGCGATGTCGAGAAAGCGGGAACGGCGCACCGTCTTAGCGTAGCAGCGGGATGGCTCCGGAGCCATGACGGCATGGCGATGGAAGTTTCGCAGAGGTTTCGTCCTGCCGAAGGTACTTCTGCCTCGAGAAATCAGCGCGATTTCGGGGCCGGGCAAGCACGATCCTTCCCGGAAGGCCGCTCAGCAAAAAGGCCGCGTCCCGGTGGGCGCGGCCTCGATGTTCTCGCAGTGACCAGAAGCTCAGTTCGGGCGGCCGATCCCCGCGATGGTGCGGTTGATCAAAGTCCGGTCCGCATCGGCGCCGTGACGTTCGGCAATCAATGCCGCGGCAGCGCTGGCAGCCGCGGCAGCCGTCTTCGCACGAACCTCTGCCAGCGCGGCGCGCTCGGCAGCGGCGATCTTGTCCTCGGCCATCTTCGCACGGCGCATCACCAGCTCGTCGGCATCCGACTTCGCCTTGGCAATGATCACTTCGGCCTCGTGATTGGCCTGCGCGGCCATCTCGCCGGCGGTCTTCTCCGCGTCGGCGATCTTGCGCGCATATTCATCACGAAGCGCTTCAGCCTCGGCGCGAAGCGTCTTGGCTTCGTGGAGCTGGCGGCGGATGTCGGCAATCTGACGATCCAGCCCGCCGACGATCAGTGCCGGCACCTTCTTCCAGATTAGGATCGCGAACAGCACGATCATCGCCAGCGACACCCAGACGGTGCCGTTCAGACCAAGCAGCTCCGGATCGACATGGTGGTCCGGCCCGCCCTCCGCGACGCTGGTGCTCAGCGCCTCGGTGCCTTCGGCGCTCATGCCTTCTGCCTCTGCGGCATGCGCGAGGTTCTGCGCCACCTGGGCAGAGCCGCCAGCCGCGGCAGTCAGGATGATGAACTCAGCCATGTGCCATCGCCGCTTTCACAGCGCCCCTTGCTTCGTCCGCCGACACCTGCACGCCCGAAACGCGCGCCACGATGTCCTGCGTGGCTTCCGCCGCAACCGCCTCGATCTCGTCGAGCGCGCGCTGCGTGGCTGCCTTGATATCCGCCTCAGCCGCCGCAATCCGATCAGCCTGCTGCTGGCCAGCAGCGTTCAGCGTCTCTTCGCTTGCCTTGGCAGCACGCTGGCGTGCCTCCGCGACGAGCGCCTGAGCCTTCTCGCGATTGGCCTGGTCGCGCACGCGCCAGTCCGCCTCAACCTTGTCGGCTTGGTCGCGCGCCGCGGAAGCGGCAGCAAGATCCGCAGCGATCGAGTGATCGCGCGCATCGATCGTCTTCTGCACCTTGGGCAGCATGCCGCGACCCACGATGAAGAACACGGCACCGAAGGTGACGACCAGCCAGAACAGCTGGGACGCCCAGGTTGCGGCAAGTTGGGAGATCTGAGGCATCTTGAACCCTTAACCTCCCGTCCGTTCGCACCTTGCCGGCCCGAACACCGCACCACGCGGGGCGGAATGGGCCGGGGCCGCGCGAACGGCGGAGGATCCGTATCGTGTTAGGCGACGAAAACCAGGATCATCGCGACAACGAACGAGAGCAGACCGAGAAGCTCGGCACCGGCGAAACCGATGAAGAGACGGCCCTGCTGTGCGTCGGCCGCACCCGGGTTGCGCAGCGCGCCCTCGAGGAACTTGCCGAAGACGTTGCCCACACCGAGCGAGGCGAGGCCCGCACCCACAGCGGCCAGACCGGCGCCGAGCAGCTTTGCGGCTTCTGCGTCCATTTCAGTAACTCCCTATCAAAATCAAAAGGTTGGATTGAACAATACGAGACTTAGTGCAGATTGACCGCGTCGTTCAGGTAGAGCGAGGTCAACAGCGCGAAGACATAGGCCTGGATCCCGGCGACCAGCAGCTCCAGCGCGGAGATGCCGACCATCAGGCCGAAGGAGGGAATACCGACCAGCAGGCCGATTCCGGCACCGGCATTGCCAGCGTTGATCACGAAGCCCGCCAGCACCTTCAGCAGCACGTGGCCGGCCGTCATCGCGACGAACAGTCGCAGACCAAGGCTGAACGGGCGCACCATGAACGAGACGAACTCGATCAGCGGGATGACCGGCAGCAGCCACCAGGGCGTGCCATGCGGCACGAAGAGGCTGAAGAAGTGCAGGCCGTGACGCCAGAAGCCAACCACCAGAACGATCGCGAACGAGAGGATCGCGAGAATGCCGGTGATGGTGAAATGGCTGGTGAAGGTGAACGGATGAACGCCGACCACACCCAGCGGCAGGAGGCCAAGGACGTTGGCGAACAGGATGAACATGAACAGCGAGAAGACGTAGGGAACGTAACGCTTTCCCTCCGGCCCGATATTCGATGCCAGCATGTTGTCGATGAAGCGGACCACGCTTTCGACCATCACCTGACCACGGGTGGGGATAAGCTTGCCCTTGGTGCCGAGCGCCATGAAGGCAATCAAGCCCACCGCAGCCACCGCCATCCACATCGCCGAATTGGTGAAGGCGATGTTGTAGCCGGCAATCTGCCAGTCCTGGGTGCCGAACAACGGCTCAACCAGGAACTGGTGCATCGGATCGATCTTGCCGCCGCCTTCCGCCACGCCTGTTTCCCTTAACGAAAGCGCCCGATTACTTCGGGCGCTGGCTAGAAATCCGAATGATGTTTCTGAACGCGACGATCGTCCCGAGGGCGAGCATCACGAGCAGACCCCAGGGCTGCGTGCCCGCGAATCGGTCGATCACCCAACCGATCAGCGCGCCGCCGACCATCCCGCCGATCAGTTCGGCCAAGACGCGGTTTCCGAGGCGATAACCGCCGTCGGATTCCGCCTTGCCCGCCCCTGTCCGGTGCGCCTCGTCCGCTTGCGCCGCCTTCAGCCGCTCATCGAGCGAGGTGAGACGTGCATCGGTGCCGAGGGTGTCTGGTCCGGGCTCGTTTTCTGCCATCCAAGCATCCCCCAGTGTTTTTGGGCAGGCGCAAGGAAGCCAAGTGGCGAGCCCGCCAAGGCACGGCTCGGTTAGCCGGGGGGTCGGGGGGTGTCAACACTCCCGCAACCTCGTGTTCATGTTGCCGAAACATGGGAAAGGCTTCGCGAGCGTCGCGGCGGTGGCCCACTCCTTCCGGGCTTGTGCCGGTGTTCGGCGCGCCTTCAACTCGCCAGGCGCGACTGTGGAACAGGCGAGATGCCGGCGCCTAGCCGGCATGCCCGCGACGGCGTTAACAGGCGCTCTGACTGATGGAAATCAAACGCACCGCGGGTCGCGAGTCGGCGCGCCGGCACCGCGAGTCGCCCATTCCCCCGACGGGGTGCGATACTTTTCTCCGGACGCCGTCTGCTGGATAAGATTGCAGCCGCTGGTGAAGGCCAATTGCTCCACGGTCGCGCCCGACGCCTGCGCCTTTTGCGTATAGGCCGCCTTGCGCTGAATGTTGATCGCGTTGACCAGCGCGCGCAGGTCCGCCGAGCCGGCCCCCACCACGCCGAGATAGCCGTCCGGCTGCTCGCCCACCTGCCCCGCGGCACGCGCGGCGGCATAGGCCGGATCACGCTGCGCGAACGCGGCGGCCGACACGCCCGTCAGCGCTATCGCCGCAGCTGCCATCACCATCGTTTTCGTACGCATCGTCAAAAGATCCCCGGGTTCTGCTTGATCAGCGACTTGGCCTCGTTGTCGAGGCGATACACCACTTCCTGCGTGACGCTGATGTTGAGGTTGATCACGATCGGCTTGTCCGGCGCGGCGACGTTGACGCATCCGCCTGTCACCACACCCAGTCCGATCGCCAGCCTCTTCATCATCACCACCAACGTCGTGCGCCCCTGATGCTTCGTCAATGTTTCGCTCCTGGCATAATATCGCTTGCGGGCGGCTGAATGGTTGGCGGTGAGGCGCGCTTGTTCTGTTCCTCGAGCAACGCGGGCAGGTTGCGGTCGATCAGGCGCTTGGGATCATAGAAGCTGGCGGCCGAATCGATCAGGCCGCGGAAGGGTGCCTTGATGCGGACGTTGAACACGAACGGCAGCTTCTGGAGGCGGCGGACGAGGAAGTTGGACTTGGCCCCCTCCCCCTGGCTGACGCCGGCGAAGCGCACCTCGGTCACCATCTCGCCGGCGAGCGGCCCGTTCATGACGATCTGCAGGTTGCGGTAGCGCAGTGAGCGGAGCGCCTGGAAGGCGATGTTGCCCCAGGTGCCAAGATCCTTTTCCGTCAACTCGCCGAGATAGGCGAGGCTGCCGCCGCCTTCGCGCACGACGAGCGTGCCATTCTCGATCCGGCCTCCCGATTGATCGAACACCATCGGCAGCTCGCCATCGAACACGCCGGTCGCGTCGAGGTTCTTGAAGTCGAACTGCGTGAGGAACTGGCGCGCCTCGGCACCGTCGACGCGAAAGGTCATGCGGCGTTCCTGCGGCGATGAGAAGTCGAGCAGGGTCGGCTGAAGCGTCAGCGTGCCACCCGCAAAGGGCCAGCGGCCGCCGTTGACGCGAATCTTCAGGTCGCGGAGCAGCTGGTACTCGATCCGACCGTCGGTGACGGCGACGCCGGGATTGATCTCCGCGACCGTGGCAATCTGGTTGGGAGCGGATTCGAGGCCCAGCAGGTCGGTGAAGCGCACCTCGCCCTTGACGCCGGTGACCGGGCCGAAGGCGGCGGCGAGATCGAGCTTTTCGGTGCCGAAGGTGCCAGTAGAGGTAACCCCTCTTGGCGACCAGGCGATATCGCCCTTCCCGGCGACACGGCCCTTCACGTCAGCGATGACGCCGAACGTGAGCCGCGTGAGCTCCTCAGGCTGGAAACCATCGCCGAAGGTGATGCCGGGAACGGCGAGGTGCGCGGCGCCTTCCCCGCTGGCAAGCGCGTGGCGAATGGTGACATCGGCGACCTTCACGCTCTTGGCGGGTTCGTAGAGCGTGCCCTTGGCGGTGATCGCATTCCCGGCGAGGGTGAGCGCCACGGCACGCGCCGCCAGCGTGTTGAAGCGCGGGCTGTCCGCCGCGTCGTTCACCGCAAGTGCGCCACCGAGTGTGAGCGCGCCACCTTGAAAACGCCAATCGCCAGCGGCGTCGGAAAGGAGCAACGGCACGTTGCCGATCTGCCCAGCACCGCCCGCGAAGGTGCCGGCGATCGCGCCCCGCGCGACACGGCCGTCCAGGCTGGCGAAGTCGAGGCGGGTTACGCTGGCCGGTCGGCCGATCCGGGCGGTGACATCGCCGAGTGCAAAGGCAGCGGCGGCATGGCGCCACTCCACGCTGCGACTGGCGAGAGCGAGTGGCGATCCGCCCAGCGTACCGTCCAGCTTGACGCCGGCGGCGCGGACGCCGCCGCCGATCCGGCCACGATCGAAGCTGAACATGGCGCCATCGATCGGGCAGAGGGTCACTGCCGTATTCGCCAGTGCCAGGCCCGAGAGTGTCAGCCTGTGGACGCTCGCCGGAACGCAGGTCGAGTTCGCCGACACCCGACCATTATCTACACGCAGGGTGAGCGGCAGGCGCATCGTGTCGATCGCGCCACCGCTCAGCGGACCCGATAGCGTCGCGACGGTGGCGAGCCGCACGCTCCCCGCGGGAGTGGCGGTGAAGCGCATGGGGGTCAGCGCAAGACTTGCGCCCTTCGCTGCGTAGCGGGCGATCGTCGCAGTGCCCTCGACCTGGCCACCGGGGTGTGACTGGGTGAGTGCGATACGGCCGGTGGGTAGCCCGCCGCCGCCGAAGCGCAGCGTGCCATCGGCGCGAAATCCGCCCCGCTCACCCAGAATCAGTCCGGCACCCTCGCCGAAGCTGGCGGAGGCGCCTGTTGCGGCCCGCACCGTCGCGCTGCGCATTGTTATGAGCGGGCGGTCGCCGGCGGTGCCGAGCGCGAGGTCGGCGCCCAGATCGAACCGCTCCGCCGCTTGCGCCAGCGCCGTGGCGGCAGCGCCGGCGAGCGGCTCCAGCGGCGTGCCCGCTGCGCTTGCCGCTGCGCTGACCACGCGGGCACGGGCGGGCGCCGACACAGCCATGTCGCTGGCGTCGACCCGCCCCGCGGCCAGTGCACGTCCGGCGGCGACCCGCCAGGTGCCGGAAAAGGCGAGCGTCTTGGCGCCTATACCGCTCGCTGCCATTCTCTCGCCGCGCAGTTGCGCCTCGCCTTGAGTGCGCTTGGCCGACCCTTCGAACCCGATCCGCCCGCCGAGCGCCGCCAGCCTCGCCCCAGGCGCGACGACCGCCGCCGTCTGCAGCGCAGCCGACCCCTGCCATTGGTCCAGCGCCGGGCTCAGCGCGACGTCGATGCGCGCTTCGGGACGGGCGACGCGGGTGTCACCGCAAGCGAGCGCGGCGAGGCGAACGGGGCCGGCGATCCGCGGGGCGGCATCGCGCACCGTAAGCTTCAGAAAGGCGGTTGGGCGGCGGGTGGTGCAGCTGCCAACAGACAGGTCGCCGCTGACCGCCGCGAGCGTGCCGCGGAAGCCATCATCGAGCCGGCCCCGGCCCGAAAGGCGCAGGCCGACGACGCCTAACGGCGTGGTGAGGCGCATGCGCGCATCGTTCACGGACAGGTCGATCGCCGGGAGCGCGAAGGGCTTCCCCGACGGTGCCGGCAGCAGCCGATCGAGTGCGCCGAGCGAGACTTTCCCGTCGACCAGCGCGCCGCGCAGCCGCACGCGGCCGGCGCGCACCGCCGTGACACGCGGGCGACCGGCGATCGAAAGGCGCGTCTCGACCCAATCGGCGACGAGATCGGGGTTGGCGGGATCGCCGATCACCACGTTCGTCAGTCGCTGGCGCTGAAAGCCGAGATCCTCGATTGCGTAACGTGCGGGAACGCCGCTGGCAGCCAGACTGCGGTCAATAAATCGGCTGGCGATCGGCACACGGGCAGACCACAGGGCTAGCAGGGCAGCGATGATGAGCAGCGCCAGGATCAGCAGCACACGCGCGAGGCGGCGGCGGCGTGGGCTCCGGTCCTCCTGTGCGGCTGTCACCTTGCTCCTTCCGGTGCGCGAAAGAGCGGTCTCTCTAAGGAGGAAGCGCAGTGGTTGGAAGCCTCACCCCCCGTCGTCACGCCGGACTTGTCCCGTCATCGCGCACGCGTGATTTCAATTGTTGCACCCTCGAGCACGGGCGCGAGCGACAGCGCCGGTGGAGAGTTCGGTTCCGGAGCGAGGCCGGGATGACGAGGCCCAAGAGCTGATTGCACCCGCCACCCTCCCCGCCTAGCCTAAGCCGCATGGCCGACAGCGATCCCGCCGCCACCGACAATCACGGCCATCGCGCGCGGCTGCGGGAGCGCTTGCTGCGGGGTGGTGGCGAGGCGCTGCTCGATCATGAGCTCATCGAATATCTGCTGGCCCTGGCCATCCCGCGCCGCGACACCAAGCCGCTCGCCAAGGCATTGCTGCTCGAGTTCGGCGGGATCGGGGGTCTGCTGACCGCCGATGCCGAGGCGCTGATGCGCGTCTCCGGCATGGGCGAAACGAGTGCGGCGGCGATAAAGATCGCCCAGGCTGCGGCGATCCGGCTGGTGCAGGCGGAGGTGGCGGCGCGTCCGGTGCTGGGCAATTGGCAGGCCCTGCTCGATTACCTGCGCGCCGACATGGCGCATCACGTGATCGAGCGGGTGCGGGTGCTGCATCTCAACAGCCGAAACATGCTGATCCGTGACGAGGTGATGAGCGAAGGCTCGATCGACCAGGCGCAGGTGCACGTGCGCGAGGTGATCCGGCGGGCCATCGACCTGGGTTCGGCAGCGATCATCCTGGTGCACAATCACCCCTCGGGCGATCCCTCGCCGAGCCGGGCGGATATCGAGGTAACCAAGGCGATTGTCGATGCGGGCAAAGGGCTTGGCATAGCGGTGCACGACCATCTGATCGTCGGAACCAGCGGGCATGTGAGCCTGCGGGCGAAGGGGCTGATGTAGCGCCACCTCGTCATCCCGGGCCTATCCCGGCATCACGGTTTCGCGCGCCTCGCGCCATTGATTTCGCGGATGGCTGGACCCCGGCACATGGCCGGGGTGACGAAATGCTCGGCTCAACGCTGCGCGTTCTTTTCCGCTTTTTCCTCCGCCGCGGTCTTCGGTTCCGCCATCTGCGGCGGTTCTGAGGTCATCATCGAGCCTTCGAGCGCGATATCGAGCTTGGCATCCTCGTCGAGCGGGTTGCCGTCTTCATCGGTCTTGGCAAGCGGATCGGTCTGGGCGGGGTTGAGCGGGGGATTGGGCATGATCGTCTCCTTTCACGCATCAACGGTCGGGCCGACCGGCCCGTTCCGGTCATTTCGCGTGATAGAAATCGTACACCTGCTGCGCGACGCCCGCGCTGACGCCGGGTGCCTTTTGCAAATCGGCAAGACTGGCGTTGCGTACCGCACGTGCGGTGCCGAAGTGCATCAGCAGCGCCTTCTTGCGTGCCGGGCCGATGCCGGGCACCTCGTCGAGCGGGCTCGCCCCGATCGCCTTGGCGCGCTTCTCCCGATGCGCGCCGATGACGAAGCGGTGGACCTCGTCGCGCAGCCGCTGGAGGTAGAATAGCACGGGCGAATTGACGGGCAGCGTCAGCTCGCGCCCGTCCATCAGGTGAAACACCTCCCGCCCCTCGCGGCCGTGATGCGGGCCCTTGGCGACGCCGACCAGGCACACGTCCTCGATGCCGAGATCCTCCAGCACCGCCTTGGCGGCGTTCAGCTGCCCCCGCCCGCCGTCGAGCAGGACGAGATCGGGCCAGGTGTCGCCGTCGCGATCGGGATCCTCCTCCATGGCGCGGGCGAAGCGGCGGGTGAGCACTTCGCGCATCATCGCGAAATCGTCGTCGGTCGCCGCCTGCTTGATGTTGAACTTGCGATACTGGCCCTTGCGGAAGCCCTCCGGTCCGGCGACGACCATCGCGCCGACCGCATTGCTGCCCTGGATGTGGCTGTTGTCGTACACCTCGATCCGCTGCGGCGGCTCGGCAAGTTCGAACAGGTCGGCGACCTCGCGGTTGAGCTTCGCCTGAGTGGTGCTTTCCGCCAGCCGCCGCTCCAGCGCTTCCTTGGCGTTGCGGCAGGCCTGCTCCATCAGCCGCTTGCGCGTGCCGCGCTGCGGCACCTCGATCGCGACCTTGCGCCCCGCGAGCGTCGTCAGCGCTTCCATCAGCACCTCCACGTCGGGCAACGCCCGATCCACCAGCACCGTGCGCGGGGGTGGCACTTCCTCATAGAATTGCGTCAGGAACAGGGTCAGCACCTCCTCCTCGCTCACCTCTGCGGTATGCGCGGGGAAGAAGCTGCGATGGCCCCAATTCTGCCCGCCACGGATGAAGAAGGCCTGGATGCCGATCACGCCTTCATGGCTGGCGAGCGCGAAGATGTCCGCGTCCCCCACCCCTTCGGCGTTGATGAACTGCGTACCCTGAATGAAGGTGAGCGCGCGCAGCCGGTCGCGCAGGATCGCGGCCAGTTCGAAGTCCATCGCCTCCGCCGCCGCCTGCATCTGCGCGCCGAGCTTTGCCTGCACGTCGGTGGTCTTGCCGGCGAGAAACTTCTTCGAATCCGCCACCAGCTCGTCATAGCCCGCCTTGTCGATGCGGCCGACGCAAGGCGCCGAGCAGCGCTTGATCTGGTACAGCAGGCACGGCCGATCACGCGTCTTGAAGAAACCGTCGGTGCAGCTCCTGAGCAGGAACAGCTTTTGCAGCGCGTTCAGCGTATTGTTGACGCTGCCGGCGCTGGCAAAGGGGCCGTAATAATCGCCCTTGGCGCGGCGCGCGCCGCGATGCTTCTGGATGCGCGGATAATCATGGTCCTGCCGTAACAGGATGAACGGGAACGACTTATCATCGCGAAGGAGAACGTTGTAGGGCGGGCGGTAACGCTTGATCAGCTGCGCCTCGAGCAGCAGCGCCTCCGCCTCGTTGTTGGTGGTGACGATCGTCATCGACCGGGTCTGCGACACCATGCGCTGAAGCCGCTTCGACAGGTTCTTGACCTGCGTGTAATTGGTCACCCGGCTCTTCAGCGCGCGCGCCTTGCCCACGTAGAGCACGTCGCCCTTGGCATCCTGCATCCGGTACACGCCGGGCTTCAGCGGCAGCGTGCGAACGACATTCCGGATCGCCGCCACGCCCGCCTCCAGATCGGGCTGGTCGCTGCCGCGGATCGCGAACGTGGCTTTTTCTTCGTTGAACCGGTCGGGGGGGCCGTAGGAACCTTGCATCGTGCGCGCGATCTAGGGCCTGGCGGCCGATATTTGAATGTCCTGCCTTCTCCGTTGGTCCCGAGCATAGTCAGGGGAAGGTCCGCAGAGGGTGATTGGAGGCTTGTTCCTCGACTTCGATCGGAACGAACGGCGACTGGTGGGAACGCGCTGGCCTTTGCGCGTGTTGAGCGGGCATGACCCAGAAACGCGACAGCAGCGGCCGCTTCAAGGCCGATCACACCCAACGCAACGTCGTCATCGGCACGGCGACGGCGATCGGCGCGATCGCAACGGGCCTTGCCAGCGCGATCCACTTCGGCCTGTTCGACCGCTTCTTCGCGCCTCAGGACGGGCACAAGGTGCCGGATCTGGAGGGCGACAAGCACCCGGGACCGCACGACCGCGCCGTGGACCATTTCCGCCCCGATCCCACTGCGCCGGTGCCCGCATCGGAACGTGAGGCGCTGCGCCCGGCTACCGGCCCGGCTCCGGGCTTTTCGGCAAACCGTGGTGACCTGCGGAGCGAGCCGTCGGCTTAGTTCCTGCGGGCGAGCCGAGCCTGTCGAAGCTCGCATCCGACATCTCGGCACGAACGGCGGATGATGAGCGCAGGCGTTTCCCGGTCGTGCGGGACCTCTGCAAATCTTTTCGGTCGCGTCACAAGCTACGTCATCCCGGCCTTGTGCCGGGATCCACCGTTTCGCAGGACCGACAGCTTAAGGTCTGCGGCACGGGGAATGCCGGGACAAGCCCTGCATGACGATCTTACTTGCCGGGCGCCTTTACGCCGCCATTCCGGTCGAACGCCTTCACCCCGCCGATCCACGTCTGCTCCACGCGCGTGCCGCGCAGCGCCGCCGGATCTGCCGTCAGCGGATCCCGATCGACGATGATGAAGTCCGCCTTCTGGCCAGGCGCCAGATTGCCAAACTTCTGCTCCGCGAAGCCCGCATAGGCAGCGCCGCCGGTGAACGCCCACCAGGCCTGTTCGCGCGATACCGCCTCTTCCGGACGCCACCCGCCCGGCGGTTGCCCCTTTGCATCCTGGCGCGTGAACGCGGCTGCCCAGCCGTCCCATGGATCGGGCTTCTCGACCGGAAAGTCGGAGCCGAAGGCGAGCTTGCCGCCGTTCGCCAGCACCGATTTCCACGCATAGGCACCCGCCAGCCGCGCCGGCCCTAGCCGCGCCTCCGCCATGGTGCGATCGCCCGTCTGGTGCGTCGGCTGCATCGAGGCGATCGTGCCGAACTGCCCGACGCTCTTGAGATCCGCCGGATCGAACACCTGCGCATGTTCGATCCGCCAGCGGCGATCGCCGGTATAGGTCGCGCTCAGCACCTGAATGGCATCGAGCACCTGGGCATTGGCCTTGTCGCCGATCGCATGAACGGCGAGCTGGAAGTTATCCATCGCCGCACGGCTCATCTGGTTCTGCAGCTGGGTGTCTGAAAGGAAGCTCAGGCCCCTTTCGCCCGGCGCATCGGCATAAGGCGCCTTAAGCGCCGCGCCGCGCGAGCCGAGCGCGCCGTCAAGGTAGATCTTCACCCCGCCCATGCGCAGCCGATCATCGTAAAGCCATGGCGTCGGCCCCTTGCCGCCGATCCGGCTCGCCGTCTCCACGCCCGCACCGTAGCTCATGATGCGCACCCGCAGCGCGCCAATGTCGGCCATGCGGCGATAGCTGAGCCAGTCATCGATAGTCGTGCCCATATCGGCCACCGCAGTGATGCCGTTCGACAGCAGCTTCTGCTGCGCCTCCAGGAAAGCCGCGTCGCGCTCCTTGGGCAGCGGCTGCGGCACCGCGCGTTCGATCAGCTGCATGGCGGCGTCGACGAAAACGCCCGCCGGCGCATTGCCGGCCTTTTCGATCCGGCCACCCGGCGGGGCAGCGGTCGCGGCCGTCACACCCGCCTCGCGCATTGCCATGCTGTTCGCCCAGCCGGCATGGCCATCCGCCCGCTCCAGCCACACCGCATGGCCGGGAGCGACATCGTCCAGGTCCGCCGCAGTGGGAAAGCGCCCGAGGCCCCACGCCTCCTGGTTCCAGCCGCGCCCGGTGATCCACTTGCGATCGGGATTCGCCTGAACATAGGCGATGATCATCGCCTTGGCCTCGTTCAGCGAACGGGCGCCGGACAGGTCCAGCGACAGCGCGCCGAAGCCCAGGCCCATGACATGGCCATGGGCATCGATGAACCCGGGCAGCAGCGTCTTGCCGCCCATGTCGATCCGCCAATCGTAGAGCGGCTTGCCGGCATTTTTCTTCAATTCGCGGCGACTGAGCTTCGGCGGCTCCTCACCCGGGGGCACCAGCCGCGTGACCTTGCCAGCCTGATCGATCAGCACCGCCTTGAAGCGGATCACCCGGCCGTCCGCGGTCGGCGCCAGACCGTTGACGTTGTCGACAATGCCATCCGCGGTGGCCGGCGAGGCGAGGAGCGCGGTGGCGAGGAGGAAGGCGCGCTTCATCGCGGCAGCCTCCGCACCAGCGCGCTGGTATCCTGGCGGCCACCCTCCATCTTCTGCACCTCGGCGTAGAATTGATCCACCAGCGCCGCCACCGGCAGCACCGATCCGTTCCGCTTCGCTTCGTCGAGCGCGAGGCCCAGATCCTTGCGCATCCAGTCGATCGCGAAACCGAAGTTGAACTCGTCCTTCGCCATGGTCGGCCAGCGGTTCACCATCTGCCAGCTTTGCGCCGCGCCGCCGGAAATCGCCTCGAAGACCTTGTCGAGATCGAGCTTGCTCGCCTGTGCGAAGCGCAACGCTTCGGACAAGCCCTGGAGCACGCCGGCGATGCAGATCTGGTTCACCATCTTGGTCTGCTGGCCGGCGCCGGCGCCGCCGACATGGACGATGCGCGCGGCATAGGCCTCCATCACCGGCTGCGCCTTGGCCATCGCGTCCGCGCTGCCGCCGCACATGATCGACAGCTGGCCCTTCTCGGCGCCCGCCTGTCCGCCCGACACCGGCGCATCCACCGCCAATGCGCGGCTTTCGGCCAAGCGCCGGGCGATGTCCGCTGAAACCGTGGTGTGGTCGATGAAGACGGCGTCATCGCGCATCGCGGCAAAGGCACCGTCATCGCCGAACGTCACCTCGGCAAGGTCCGCATCATTGCCGACGCACGTCACCACGGCATCCGCCCCGCGCGCCGCCTCCGCCGGCGTATCCGCCACGGGAAGGCCGGTCGCCTCCGCTTTTGCACGGGTTCGATTGTAAACGGTCACGTGATGGCCAGCCCGCGCGAGATGCCCGGCCATGGGGGCGCCCATCACGCCAGTGCCGATGAATGCGATCTTCATAACCCAAGCGGATAGGGGCAGTTTGCACGCGGCGCCAGATGCTCCTAGGACGCGGCATCGAACCTGGATCAGTGATCCCGTTCGGGCCGAGCCGTCGAAGCCCTGCCCTTCTTCGCCGAAGAACAGACAGCCGTTCGACAGCCTCGGTGCGAGCGGCTTGGGACCTTGGCTTATGGCGACTGCGGCACAACCGACGACAACCGAAACTCTCCCCGTCTCGATCGAGGACGTCCGTGCCGCCCACGCCCGAATCCGCGATTCGATCGTGCGCACGCCGACGCTGGTCAGCAAGACGCTGTCCACGCTGGCCGGCGCGACCATCTATCTGAAGTTCGAAAACCTGCAGTTCACCGCCGCGTACAAGGAGCGTGGCGCGCTGAATACGCTGCTGCTGCTCGACGCGGAGGCCAAGGCGCGCGGCGTCATTGCCGCCTCCGCCGGCAATCATGCGCAGGGCCTCGCCTATCACGCCAACAGGCTGGGCGTGCCGGCCACGATTGTGATGCCTACCACCACCCCGACGGTGAAGGTGGTGCAGACCGAGGGCCACGGCGCCAGTGTCGTGCTTCACGGCGCGACTTTCGACGAGGCTTACGCCCATGCCCGCGTGCTGGAGGCGGAGCGCGGCTATACCTTCGTCCACCCGTTCGATGATCCGCGCGTGATCGCGGGCCAGGGCACGGTGGCGATCGAGATGCTGGACGAGGTGCCGGCGATCGACACTTTGGTGGTTCCGATCGGCGGCGGCGGGCTCATTTCCGGCATGTCGACCGTGGCGCGGGCGGCCGATCACCCAATCGAAGTGATCGGCGTCCAGGCTGAGCTGTTCCCCTCCATGTACAACAAGCTGCGGCATACCGACCTGCCCTGCGCTGGCGATACGCTGGCGGAAGGTATCGCGGTGAAGCAGCCTGGCGGCCTTACCGCGCAGATGGTGGAAGCGCTGGTCGACGACATCGTGCTCGTCACCGAACGGAGCTTGGAGGAATCGGTCAGCCTGCTGCTCCAGATCGAGAAGACCGTGGTTGAAGGCGCCGGCGCGGCGGGCCTTGCGGCGGTGCTGGCCAACAAGGAGCGGTTCGCCGGCAAAACGGTGGGCATCGTCCTTTGCGGCGGCAATATCGATACCCGGCTCCTCGCCAACGTGCTGCTGCGCGATCTTGCCCGATCCGGCCGTCTTGCTCGGCTGCGCATCCGCCTGCAGGATCAGCCCGGCGCGCTCTACAATGTCGCCCGCATCTTCGATCAGGAGCGGGTCAACATCCTCGAGCTCGCGCATCAGCGGATCTTCACCAACCTTCCGGCGAAGGGACTGAGCCTGGACGTGGAGTGCGAAACGCGGGATCGCGCGCATCTCGATCGCCTGCTCTCCGCGCTAGATACCGCGGGCTACAAGGTGAGCCTGATCGAGCTCGCCTGATCAAGCTTGCCTGATCGGGCAGCCGGTTTGCCCCAATTCGGGTCAAACCGGCCAGGTGGAAATTTCTGGCTAGGCCTCTGCCTCCGAAAACCGCATGCAACATCGTGGCGGCGGCTTTTCAGCCATCACGTCAGGATCCATATTCGTGACGGGGACGCGATCAACCAGCGCGTCGGTCTGGGGATGTGCCGGCGGTGACTGCGCCTTTTCGTTTTCCGCGTTTTTTCGTGACCAGTCCGGCGCCCTGCCCGTATCTGCCCGGGCGGCAGGAACGGAAGGTATTCACCGAACTATCCGGTCCGCATGCCATTGAACTGAACGATGCGCTCGGCCGCATCGGCTTTCGCCGCAGCCAGTCGGTCGCCTATCGTCCCTCCTGCGTCGGCTGCACCGCCTGCGTGTCCGTCCGGGTCGTAACCAACGAGTTCGAGTCCAATAGCTCGCAGCGCAAGCTGGTCCGCCGCAACGACGATCTGGAAATCACCGCCTGTCGGCCATGGGCCACGGAGGAGCAGTTCCAGCTGCTGCGCCGCTATCTTTCCCATCGCCATCCCAGCGGCGGCATGGCGGGCATGGAGGAGCAGGATTATGCCGACATGGTCGAGCATTCGCCGGTCAATTCGGTGGTGGTCGAATATCGTGAACCGGCCGTCGGCGACCGTCCGGGCCGCCTGATCGGCGCGTGCCTGACCGACCGTCAGGCGGACGGGCTGTCGATGATCTACAGCTTCTTCGATGCGGAGCCCGGCGCGCGATCAGGCCTCGGCAATCTCATCATCCTTGATCACATCCTGCGCGCCCGCGCGGCCGGCCTGCCCTATGTCTATCTTGGCTATTGGGTGAAAGGCGCGGCGCGCATGGCGTACAAAACCCGCTATCGTCCACTTGAAAAACTGGGGCCGCAGGGCTGGACGCTGATGGCCGATGAGGACCTCGCCCCCGCGATCGAGACGAGCGAGCTCGCCTGAACGCGCCGATCAATCGTCGCTCTGCACCGTAACGTCGACCTCCAGCCGCTCCGCCCCTTCGCCAAGGCGCGATCCGGCGACAGGGGCGGCACCGGCGGCATCCAACGCGACCGCCACGCGGACATGATGCTCCTCCGGCGACAGGCCGAGCGACGGGTCGAAGGCGATCCAGCCAAGATCGTCGACATGCGCCTCTGCCCAGCCGTGCGGGGTCGGCCGGTGATCGCCCGCCAGATCGCAATAGCCCGAGACATAGCGCGCAGGCGCCCCTGCGGACCGCGCAGCAGCGATGAATACCTGAGCCATGTCGCGCGGGGTCAGTGCCTCCAGGGCGAAGGCGTCAGCGGCCGTGCGGCCTGGAACAGGGCGCCCGTGATCATCGGCGAAGCGCGCCCGCACAGCACGGTTCAGCCGGTGCAGGGCCGCAATGTCACGTCCGCCACCCTCTTTCGCAGCGAATTGGGCGATGGCCGCGTCGGACGCCGTTGATGGCGTTGTGCGCAGGAAGAAGCGCGGCGGCAGCAGTTCCGCGGCGCCGTGCAACACGCCGCTGGACGAACTCGTCACCACTTCACCGGAAACGGTCAGCTCGATCCGCTCGATCGCACCCTCGCAATAAAGCATCGTCGTGGCATTGCCGAAACCGTCACGGTGCCGGGTCATGCGCGAATCGCAGTCCACCGTGACATGCCATTCGGCAACCGTCTGATCATGCGTGTCGCCGGGCGTCATGCGCAGCAATTGCACGATCCTGCCCTGCGGCGCGGTGAAGGCGTAAACCGTGCGATGATCGATGGTCAGCCGCATCAGTGGAACTTGAACTGGCGCGCTATGGCCGCGTGAAGCTGATCGTTCTCGGCGATCAGCGCCTGCAGATGCTGGTGCAGGCCGGATACGATCACGTCGCTGGCACGCGTCTTGGTCGCGCGGGCGTGCCGGCTACGCGCCATGCGATCCGCCTCGCCATTGGTGCCCGTCCGCTTCGCCAATTGCGTCAGCACTTCCGTCACCTCCTCGATCGCGCCCGCCACGCTGCGCGGCAGTTCGCTGCGTGACAACAGCAGGTCGATGACATGAGCCGGGACCAGCCCGTCATTGTAGAGCCAGCGATAGGCGGTGACTGCAGAGACCGTCTGGAGAATGGTTGTCCACTGATCCCGGTCAACGGTGCCGCCGACTTGCTCGCCTTTGGGCAGCAGCAGGTGATATTTGACGTCAAGAAGCCGCGCGGTGTCGTCCACGCGTTCGGTCGCTTGGCCCAGGCGGATGAACAAGGTGGTCTGGTTGCGCAACATGCGATGCAGCGCCCCCTCGAACCCGCGGGTTTCCGCCTTTACCGCATCGACAAGCGCGAGCGTGCGATCGGGATCAGCACGATTGACCCGCTTGTCGAACACCAGCCAGGCGCCGTTGATCGCCGACCAGGATTCGCGCGTCAGCGCCGTTCGCACGGCTCGCGCGTTCATCCGCGCCATGTCCAGGCAGCGAACGATCGAGCCCGGGTTTGAAGAATCGCTCGTCAGAAACCGCGACACCGCCTCTCGCGTCAGGCTCGCGCCGGTCGCCTTGAACGCCGCTTCCGTGTCCGTCACCGTCAATGCGGACAGCCATGCCGCTTCCCCAGCGGGCCGGGCGGAGAGAACATCAAGGCGGATCGTCGCCTCGACCAGCCTCGCGATGAAGTCGGCGCGTTCGATGTAGCGACCCAGCCAGTAGAGCGAAGACGCAGTCCGGCTCAGCATCGGCCAGCACCGACAGCAAGGGGCACGGGCGAAGCGGGCTGCTCGGGATGCGGGTAAGCGACGCCGGCAGTATGCGCGCGGGAGCCACTCACAGGCTCTGCTCCTGCGTCATCCCGTTCTCGCCCATTGTCTGCGTCTGCCTGTTGCCGCCATCGAGCAGCACGAAACTGTCCTTCGTGCCGCCGCCCTGCGAGGAATTCACCACCAGCGACCCTTCGCGCAGGGCCACGCGGGTCAGGCCGCCGGGCACCACCTGAACGCCCTTCGCCCCGCTGAGCACGAAGGGACGAAAGTCGACATGTCGCGGCGCCACGCCGGCCTCGACCAGGGTCGGCACCGTGGAAAGCGCCAGCGTCGGCTGCGCGATGTAGCGATGCGGCTCCGCCTCCAGCACCTCGCGGAATTTCGCGATTTCGCCCTTGGACGCGGTCGGCCCCACCAGCATGCCATAACCGCCCGAACCATCGACCAGCTTCACCACCAGTTCGTCCAGGTGATCGAGCGTATAGCGCAACGCTTCCGGTTCCCGGCAGCGCCACGTCTCCACGTTGGGCAGCTTGGCCTCGCTTCCCGAATAGAAGCGGACAATCTCCGGCATGTAGCTGTAGATCGCTTTGTCGTCCGCGATGCCGTTGCCGGGCGCGTTGATGATGGCGACGTTCCCGGCGGCATAAGCTGCGATCAGCCCCGGCACGCCCAGCATCGAATCGGGTCGGAATACGAGCGGGTCGAGGAAATCGTCATCCACCCGCCGGTAGATGACGTCGACTTTAACCCGGCCGGCGATCGTGCGCATGTAAACCACGTCGTCGTCCACAACGAGATCGGCCGCCTCGACCAGTTCGACGCCCATCGAGTCCGCGAGGAAGCTGTGCTCATAGTAAGCGGAATTATAATGGCCCGGCGTCAGCACGACGCAGGTGGGGTTCTGGCCGCAACCGCGCGGACTGACCGAGCGCATCGTCTCGAGCAGCCGATCCGGATAGCTGTCCACCGCCGCCACGCGAAACTGACCGAACAGCTCCGGGCATAGCCGAACCATCGCCTCCCGGTTTTCCAGCATGTAGCTGACGCCCGATGGCGTTCGCGCATTGTCTTCCAGGACGAAGAACTCGTCCGGGCCGGTACGAACCAGATCGATGCCGCAGATGTGCGCCCAAATGCCGTGGGGCGGACGGATGCCAACGATTTCCGGCCGAAACTGCGGATTGAGGAAGATGAGATCCTCCGGCAGCACCCCCGCCTTCAGGATTTCCTGCGCGCCGTAGATATCGTCCAGAAAAGCGTTGATCGCCTCTACGCGCTGAACCAGCCCTTCAGACAACCGAGCCCATTCGTCGGCCAGAAAGACGCGCGGGACGATATCGAACGGGATGATGCGCTCGCTTGCATCATTGTCCCCGTACACGGCGAAGGTGATGCCGAGCTGCCGAAACGTGGCTTCGGCTGCCTCCTGTCGGCGGCGCAGTTCGTCAGCCGGCGTATCGGCGAGCCATTGGGCCAGGCTTGCAAGTTCAGGGCGGCTCCCGCCGCCTGTGCCCATGATCTCGTCGAAAGCCCGAATCCCCATCAGACGGTTAACGCCTCATCGATCGTTTCGGATGCATGCTGCTGTAGATTGTTGCAGCGCACAAGCATCTACCATCCAAAAGCGTTGCGCCGGCGTTTTTTGGATGAACGGTAGATCGTCCGGAAGAGGCAGGCGACGCCCGTGGGCGCCGCCCGCGTCGACGGTCAGTCGGCGTATTTCACTGAACAGCCATAAGGGCGCGCCTCTGGCACGGACACCTTCTTGCCGGCCTTCACCTCGGTCAGCGCCACCAGCAGGTGATTGCGGGCGCCGGGGATGTCCGCCTTGTCCGCGGTGGGTTTGTCGTCGATCCCGCCCTGGTAGACGAGTTTGCCCGACGCATCGATGAGATACATGTGCGGCGTGGTCTTTGCGCCATAGCCTTTGCCGACCCGGCCCTGCGGATCGAGGAGGTACGCCGTCGGCTGCGCCTTTTCCCGTGCGACGAACGCCTTGGCTTCCGCGCCGTTCATATGTCCTTGCTTGCCCGGCGCCCCAGAATTGATCGTCAGCCAGACGGCGCCCATGGAGCGCGCCTTGGCCTGGGCAGCCTGCATGTTGCCGCTGTCATAGTGTTTCTGGACATAGGGGCAGCCGGGGTTGTTCCACTCCAGCACCACCGGCTTTCCCCGAAACTGCGAAAGCGTCACGGCCTGACCGTTCGCATCGACGAGGCGGAAATTGCCGGCCGGCTGACCCGTGACCTGATCGGCGCTGGCCGGGATTGCCGCCATGGCGGCGATGGTGAATGGGATAAGCAGACGCATCCTACCTCTCCTCAGTTCGTCATGCCCCCTCCGGCAGAGCCGCGAGCATGCCGCTGGTCAGCAATTGCGGCAAGACCTTTGGCCGATCCGCGCCCTGCGGGTACCACAGATAAAGCGGCACGCCGGCGCGGTTGTGGGCTTCGATGAACCGGCCGAGCACCGGGTCGCCATCCGTCCAGTCACCGACCAGCACCGCAACCTTGCCTTCGGCAAAGGCCTGTCGCGCGGCGTCAGTCTCGATCGCCGCCTTTTCATTGACCTTGCAGGTGAGGCACCAGTCGGCGGTAAAATAGGCGAAGACCGGCCGCCCTTCAGCGCGCAGTGCAGCCAGTCGCTGCTCGCTGAACGGCTCGGCGCCGGCAAGCTCCATCGGCGCCGCGTCGGCCGGCGCTTGCGGGCGGACCAGCACGACCGCCAAGGTTGCGAGCGCCAGCGCGGGCATTGCTGGCCACCATGTGCGCTCCCGGCCGGATTGTTGCCGCCGACCGGTCCACCACAGGCCGAAAGCGGCCAATAAGGTCGCTGCGAGGCCCAAGGTCATGCCGTTCACGCCCGCCTGCCGGCCGAGCACCCATGCCAGCGCCAGCGCCGTCACGAACATCGGCACCGACAATATCCGGCGCAGCCGCGCCATCCACGGCCCCGGCTTCGGCAAACGGCGGCGCCATGCCGGGATGAAGCCGATCGCGAGGAATGGCAAGGCAATGCCCAGCCCCAGCCCGGCAAAGATCAGCAATGCGGCAAGCGGCGGCAGCACCAACGCCGCACCCAGGGCCGCGCCCATGAAGGGCCCGGTACACGGCGTCGCGACGAACGCCGCCAGCGCACCCGTGGCAAAGGCACCGCCAGTGCCGGCATGGCTGGCGAAGCGCGGCGTGGGCAGTTCGAATAGACCGGCGAGGTTCAGGGCGATGCCGCTCACGAGCAACAGCAGGACGCCGATGACCCGCGGGTCCTGGAGCTGGAACGCCCAACCGACGGTCGCCCCGCCCGCCCGCAGCGCCAGCAACAATCCGCCCAACGCAAGGCACACCAACACCACGCCTGCCGTATAGGCCAGCGCCTCCCGCCGCGCGGCGCCTTCCGTCTCGCCCGAGCGCGCCAGACCAAGCGCCTTGAGGCTCAGGATCGGGAAGACGCACGGCATCACGTTCAGCAGCAAACCGCCTAGTACGGCGCCGACAAAGGCGAGCATCGCACCGCCAAGAGGAAATTCCTCGCCCGCAGTGCTGGCGGCAGCGGAGACGGTGCCTGGCGCCGCGGTGAGCAGAAATCCCTGCCCCCCACCGGTCGCCAGCACGCCTTTGATGGCGCCTGTCGCGGGGCTAGTGGCGGCCTTGCTGGTGAGAATGATGCGGTCACCATCGCGCACCGCATTCTGGGGTGCGGCATAGTCCACGGCGCCGCCCGCGAGTGGATAAAAGTAGATGTCCTTGGCCTCGGCACCGGCAGGAAAAGGCACGGCCAGTCGAAACTGGCCATTGGCCGACTGCCATGTCGCCGCGGCACCGAGCGCCCGCGGCAGCTTCTGTCGCCACGCGTCGAAGCGCGCGCGCGTTGTCTCCTCGCCGGCACCGTCACCCACGGTGAGCTCGGTCGAGAGCGTCTGGGTCTCCGGCACGCAGATCTCGGTCGTGCATACGAGATAGTCGATCTTTACCGCGATCGGCAGGCGGGTACCGGGCGCGAGCCCAGGCGGGATCGTGAGGTCCACGAGCTGGGCGAACGGCGCCTCATAGACATAGTTCATCAGGCCGCCGACGATCAGCCGTTGCGGCACGGGGTAACGCAGCGCACCGGCGCGCACCCCTTTCGGGAGCGTCCACTTCAGCTGCGTTTCCACTCCGGCATCGCCAGGGTTCTGCCAATAGCCATGCCAATGCGGCTCAGGCCGCGAGTCGAACGCCAGCGTCACCGTGCTGCCCGCCGCCGGACGCACATTTTCGGCGACCAGATCGATGGCGACATGCCGCGTCTGCGCCGCGCTGAGCGGCGACAGCAATGCCATCACCGCGAAAAGAAACGCCGTTACCCACGCTTGCCTAGCCGCCATGGCACAGACATACCGCGCCCGCTCCCGCTTTGCATCAAGGTCCGTCATGAAAGCTTTGCTCGCCTCCTTGCTCGCCTCCATCGCGCTGCCGCTCTCCGTCGCACCCGCCGCCGCGCAGGAGGCTGCGCTGGAGTCGACGCAACCTGCGGCGCCGGCCGTGCCCACGACGCCGAGCACGCCGCCCAAGCTGATCATCGCGATTTCAGTGGATCAGTTCTCCGCCGACCTCTTTGCGCAATATCGCAATCGGTTCACCGACGGCTTTGCCCGCTTGCTGCAAGGCGCAGTGTTCCCCTCGGGCTATCAGAGCCACGCGAACACCGAGACCTGCCCGGGCCATTCCACCATCCTGACCGGCATGCGCCCCGCGCATACCGGCATCGTCGCCAACAACTGGATCAACCAGAAGGCCCCGCGCGCCGACAAGGAGGTCTATTGCGCCGAGGACGAGCGGATCCCCGGCACCGATCACTCCACCTACAAGCCTTCTGATCTGCACCTGAAGGTGCCGACGCTGGGCGAGATGATGAAGGCCGCCAATCCGGCAAGCCGAGTCGTGTCCGTCGCAGGCAAGGATCGCGCGGCGATCATGATGGGTGGGCACAAGATTGACGAAGTGTGGTTCTGGGGCGGCAACGATTTCGTCTCCTATGACGGACGACCAGTTCCTCCGGCGGTTCAGCGCGGCCGGGAGGCTGTGGCCAAGCTGATCGCCCAGCCGCAGGAGCCGCTTCCCGTTCCCGCCTTCTGCCGCCCGCTGATGCAGCCGATCGAAGTCGGTGGCCAGACGATCGGCAATGGCCGGTTCGCGCGCGCTGCCGGTGACACACGGGCCTTCCGGGCATCGCCCGCGCTGGACGGCGCGGTCTTCGCGATTGCCGCCGGGCTGATCCAGGACATGAAACTGGGTCAGGGCAGCGCGCCAGACATCATCTCGATCGGTGCCTCAGCAACCGATTATGTCGGTCACGGTTTTGGCCCGGGCGGCGGCGAGATGTGCCTGCAGATGGCAGAGCTCGACAAGACGCTTGGCGGCTTCTTCGCAGTTCTCGACTCTTGGGGCCTCGACTATCAGGTCGTGCTGACCGCGGATCATGGCGGCCACGACATGACCGAGCGGCAACAACAGCGTGCCATGCCGGGTGAAAGCCGCGTCTCGGCCGATCTTTCGGTGAAGGCGATCGGAGAGGCGATCGGCAAGCAGCTCGGCATCGCCGGCCCGGTCCTGCTCGGCTCGGAGGGCGATATCTACGTTGCCGATTCGGTGCCGGCAAACCGGCGTCAGGCAGTTATCGCCGAAACGGTAAAGCGGCTGCGCGCCTTTCCGCAGGTTGCTGCGGTCCTGACGCGCGAGGAGATCACCGCGGCAGCCATTCCGGCCACCCCACCGGAGACCTGGACGCTCGCTCAGCGCGCGCACGCCTCTTATGATCCGGAACGCTCCGGCGACCTCCTGCTCATGCTGAAGCCGCGTGTGGTAGGAATCGCGAAGCCCGGGCCAGGCTATGTCGCGACGCACGGCAGCCCGTGGGATTATGATCGGCGCGTTCCGATCCTGTTCTGGCGCAAGGGCATGGTCGGCTTCGAACAGCCGCAATCAATCGAAACGGTGGATATCGCACCCACCCTCGCGGCGACGATCAATCTGCCGGTTCAGGGGCTCGACGGACGATGCCTCGATCTTGACAGCGGGCCGGGCGACACCTGTCGCTGATCTGATCCGATGAGCGGCGCGCGCTGATCATCTACATACAACCATTTACGAGATAACCCGCATGGTAGACGGCGACGCCGTTTGCTATGCGGTTCGTTGGGTGTCGGTTGTACTGAATCGGTGGACGCACACGGCGAGCGTCACCTAGGGTCCGTCCACTCCTGAAATAGTGGACATTCTCCTCAAAAGAGCGGACGCTCGCCAAGCTGGATCAGCCGAGGCGTCGTATCATGCGAACCGCGGACCTGAAGACGGCGAGCGACGCTGACTGGGCAGAAGCGCACCGCCGCGAGAAGATCATCCGCCCACTAGCTGCCCTGGCCCGCGTCCCGGGCAACGCAGCCGCCGAAGCGCTGGATCATCTCGGGCTCGGTCGCGCCCGTTTTCACGAACTTCTCCAGCTTTATCGGGCGTCGCCAGTCGCCGCCTCGCTGTTGCCGCGCCCACGGGGCCGGGAGAGGGGAGAGCAGCGGCTTTCATCTGCTGCCGAGCAGTTGATCTCCCGAGGCATCGCGGAGTGTTACCTCACCCTCGAGAAGCCAAGTGTCCAGGCGCTCCGCCGCTGGCTCCGACATGAGGGGCAGAAGATCGGGCTGAAGGTGCCCAGCACCAAGGCGATCCAAGCGCGATTGGACAGACTGGCTCCCAAGACCGTCATGGCGCGCAGGCAAGGGTCGAAGGCCGCTGCTGACAAATGGGAGCCGACGCGAGGCGTGTTGAACGCCAGCTACGCGCTGGAGCTCGTCCAATCGGACCACACGCTGGTCGACGTGATCGTCGTCGACGATCTGTATCGCAAGCCAATCGGTCGGCCGTGGCTCACCCTGATGGTTGATATCGCGAGCCGCACGGTACCGGGGTTCCACCTCGATATGCTCGCACCCTCGGCCGTGTCGGTCGGCATGTGCATGCGTCAAGCCGTTCTCCCCAAGGCCGATTGGTTGGCCGAGCGCGGCATGAAGGCACCTTGGGACAATCAGGGTCTCATGGATCGGCTGCATCTCGACAATGCACGCGAGCACCGCTCCGATGCTTTGAAACGTGGTTGCCGTGCCCACTCGATATCGATCGAATACCGCCCGGTGCGTCGCCCGCACTTCGGTGGCCACATCGAGCGGCTGATCGGGACGGTGATGGGCACCGTCCATCTTCTGCCCGGCACTACCTTCTCCAATGTCGCGGAGCGCGGCGATTATGACTCCGAGGGTGAAGCGTGCATGACGCTGGGCGAGTTGGAGGTCTGGCTCGCCGCGCAGATCATCGGTCCATACCACGCCGAACGGCACCGCGGGATCGGCATACCGCCGGCGCTCGCTTGGGCCGAGGCGATGGACCGCCGACCGGAGCTGGGCCGCCTGCCGGTGGATCGCGCCACGTTCCTGTTTGACTTCCTGCCTTGCGAGCTGCGTGCAGTGACCCCGCACGGCATCGAGCTGTTCCACACGCATTATTGGCATGATGCGCTGTCGTGCTGGTACACGCGATCCGGGCAGACGATGCCAGTCCGCTGGGATCCGCGCGACCTTTCCCGCATCTGGCTCGAGCTGCCGCACGGTGAGCACCTCGAGGTGCCCTACCGCGACTTGCGGCGTCCCGCGATCACCCGCTGGGAACAGAGGGAGGCGGTTCGCGCCTTGCGCGAGCGCGGCCAGCAGGCCGTAGACGAGACGCTGATCTTTCAGGCGGTAGAGACGCAGCGGCTGATCGTCGCGGAAGCGGCTCACAAGACCAAGGCAGCACGGCTCGCACTTCAGAAGACTAAGGCGGCGCTGAATGACGCGCGCCGGGCCAGGAGCAGCGGCAAGCTCCCGCTCGAGCAGGGTAAACCTGCCACTCTGCCAAGGTCGACAGATAATGGGGCGAGTGATCGGCAGGCGCTTCCATATCTGGTGGAGGAGATGCCCCGGTGAGCGATCTGTCCCATCTCGCCGAGGGGTACCGCGAGCGCGCGATGTGGGCCGACAAGGAGCGGATCGCCTGGATCCGAATGGATCGGTGGCTCGGCTTTCCCAAAGCAGAGGTCGTGCGCAAGACCTTGGACGGTATGCTGCGCTACCCGCCGCGCACCCGTATGCCGTGTCTGCTGATCTACGGGCAGACGGGGATGGGCAAATCTCGCATCGTCGAGCGCTTCGAGGCAGAAAACCCGAGGGGCTTCAACGAGGCGACAGGCACGGCGACGATCCCGGTTGTGGCCGTTCAGCTGCCGCCGCAGCCGACCGATGGCGAGTTCTACGGCGAGGTTCTCGAGAAACTCGGCGCCGGCTTTGCGGGTCGCGGCGATGTTCAGCGAGCCCGGCAGCTCACTCGCCGGCTCATGGGGCAGGTGGGGGCTCGGATGCTGATCCTGGACGAGATCAACCACATGCTGGCCTGCACGCCGCGCCAGCAGCGTGTCTTCCTCAACACGCTTCGCTATCTAGCCAACGACCTGCAGATCCCGCTCGTCTGCACCGGCAACCACGAGGCGCGCGCGGCGCTGCTCACGGATGCGGCACTGGCCGAGCGGTTCGACGCGGTCGAGCTTGTCCGGTGGCAGAACGACGAGCCGTTTCGGCTGCTGATGGTCACGCTCGCTGCGATCCTCCCTTTACGCAAGCCATCTCAGCTGGAGGAAGAGCGATGCCGCACCGCCATCCTCGACCTCAGCGATGGGAACACCGGCCGCATCTTCCGGCTCGCCGAAACGCTGGCCGTACGAGCGATCGAGAACGGCACCGAGCGGATCGAGGTAGGAGACCTCGACGCCGACGATCTCGTGCTCCCCTCCGTCAGCATGAAGGCGTTGGCTCAGCGCCGCGGCCGCGGGCGAGCGAAGGCGGCGGTCGCTTGAGCCGTGGCTGGGTTGGCGCTGCCGATCGCGCCCCGTCCTCGTCCCGACGAGTTGCCGTCGTCCTGGCTCGGGCGGACCGCGGCCTGCTACGATGTATCGGTCGCCGAGTTCCGGCAGGTGCTATGGACGGCCGGTCCGAGCATGAAAGCGCGGCCGGATGTCGAGTGGGATCCGCACGAGGCGGAAAGCGTCGCAGCCGGTCTGCGGGTCGCGTTGGAGGTCGTGCTCAGCCTCGGGCTCAAGCGCCGCTGGCGGGGGCTCGCGGTGGACTGGTTGCCAAGCACTGACGGCTCCGGCCGAGCGCGAGGTGATCTCGATCTGGCCTGGTGCCACCATTGCCTTGCCGAAGCGCACGAGGCTGGCGGAGCTTATCTCGAAGCGGAGGCGGCGCTGCCGCTCGTCTTCTGTCATCGTCATGGCGCTTGGCGTCAGGATTATTGTCGGCGCTGTCGGCCAAAGCACGCGCCGCGGTTCACCTGGCCGAGCAGCATCGAGTTCGTGTGCGGAGACTGCGGCACGCCGCTCAGGGCGAGCCGCTGGGAGCAGCCGACACCAGCGGCTTATTTCGAGCCGGAGGAGACGGCCGCGGCGCTTCCAATCCTACTTGCGTTCGACGGGGAGGTTCGTAACGCGTTGCTCGGCCATCCCGCATGCTTGCCAGGGATGGAGCCTGTGCCCGCCCGCCAGTTCCTCACCGTGCTGCGCGATCTTACCCGAGCGCTGCTGGCGCCAAGCGCCCTCAAGACCAGTTACATCAACCTGTTCGACTGCCCCTTGCTTCCGATCATGCCGGAGCACAAACCGCACACATGGGGCGAACAGCCTTATTATGAGCTTTCGCCATCCGGTCGAGCTCACGTTCTGAGCGCGGTGGCAGCGCTCCTCGCCGACGAGCCCGTCAGCCGCCTGATGTCGGGCGCACATCTGCCTTTCCGCGAGCGCCTCACGCTGGAAAAGCTGCTCAACTATGTGCCTCGCTGGGTACAGGCATTGCTGATCCGAAGCAGTGCGGGCTGGCCTGCGCGCCTGCGCGTCCGCGTCGATGCCCATCAGCGACAAACGGGTATGGACGCGAACGACGTTCTGGCGCAGTTTAATGCGTGGCGGGCCGAGCGCGAGCAACGGCAACGCGAACGCACGTCGCTGATCGGGTAGTTTCGGCGGCGATAGGGCAGTAAGTCCCTCCAGCAACACGCTAATCAGCCAGTTCGATAATATGTATTATGTAAAGTCGAGGGAATTTTCCTGAGGCTTTCTTTGTTCCCGATCCCTCTGAATGAGGATGCGTTACCTCACACTCCGCTATATCCTGGCTCTGTCTGCATCGCGGACAAGAACGGATGCATCGGCGCGCGTTCACGCTTTAACTATGATTTGGTTCCGGCGCTTCCCTCAAGTTTTGGGTTCGCCTAAACTGGAAGCAGGCCGTGCAGTGGTTAGCCCGTTGAGATCACCGGACGAGCCATCCCGAATGAACGCCTCTCTCGCCATCAGCATGCCCGAGTTGAACATGGCCGAGCGCACCCGGGCGTTCGCATGGGACCGCACGCCCCTGGGTCCGCGCAGCACTTGGCCGGCGGCCCTTCGCATCTCGGTCGATGCCATGCTTGCCTCGCTCCATCCCATGTGCCTGATCTGGGGGTCGGAGCGCATCCTGCTCTACAACGACGGTTATGCCCCCATCCTGGGCAGCCGGCACCCCGACGCGCTTGGTTACCCGACCGCGGAGGTATGGCCCGAACTATGGCCTGACCTGGAGCCGCTGATCGAGGGGGTGTTCCGGGGCGAAAGCGTCGCCTTCCGGGATCAGCCGCTCACCATGACCCGCAACGGGTTCACGGAGGAGACGTGGTACGACTTCGCCTACTCGCCCGTCTGGGACGACGAAGGCGAGGTCGCGGGCCTGATGAACATCACCTCCGACAGCACCGCGCGCGTGAAGGCGAAGCGCGAGCGCGACGCCGCGACCGCCGAGGCGCAGGAAGCGGCGGTGTTCATGCGCAGCGTGCTGGCCGCCTCGACCGACTGCATCAAGGTCGTGGAGCTGGACGGCACGCTCTCCTTCATGAGCGAAGGCGGCATGAAGACGATGGAGGTCAGCGACTTCAACGCCGTCGCCGGATGCCCCTGACCGAACTTCCTCAAGGAAGGCGGACCCGCCTACGCGAAGGAGGCGATCGAGGCAGCCAAGCGGGGCGAAACCACGCACTTCGAGGCGCCGGCCGATACCTACCTCGGCACCGCCAAGCATTGGTCCATCTCGGTATCGCCCATTCCCGGGCTGGATGGGGAGACCGCCCGCATCCTGTCGGTGTCGCGCGACCACACCGCCCTGGAGCAGGTGCGCCAGCAGCAGCAGCTCCTCAATGGCGAGCTGGCGCACCGCATCAAGAACATCCTGACAATGGTGCAGTCGATCGCCAGCCAGACGATGCGCGACGCGCCCTCGCCGGAGGAGGCATCGGCCGACTTCGCTCCCGCCTCGCCTCCTTGGGGCGTGCGACCGACGTGCTGACCGCATCGTCATGGCAGGAGGCTGGGCTGCACGAGGTGCTGGATGCCGGCCTGACGGCGGTCGCCGGGCAACGCGACCGGATAAAGATGGAAGGCCCGCGCATCCGGTTGAACTCCCAAGCCGCTCTGGCGTTGACCTTGGCCCTGCATGAATTGGCGACCAACGCCACTAAGTATGGAGCGTTGAGCAACGAGACGGGCACGGTGATGATCCAGTGGCAAGTGAGGGATGAGGAAGGTGGCCCCCACTTCTCCTTCCTCTGGCAGGAGCAGGGCGGTCCGCCGGTGTCGGCGCCGACCCGCCGGGGGTTCGGCTCCCGCATGATCGAACGCTCGCTACGTGGCTATTTCCGGGGCGATACCACGTTGAGCTACCCGGTATCTAGCGCCGAGTTCCGGATCGAAGCGCCGCTGGCAGGTGCCGGCGAGGCGATCGGCGCATGACCATCGAGCAAGCCGAGCGGGCGCGAGCCATCCTGATCATGGAGGACGAGGCGTTCATCCGCTACGACCTTGTGGACTTCTTCGAGGATCGCGGCTTCGAGGCCGAGAATGCCGACCAGGCGATTGCGCTGCTGGAAGCGAACGCCACGATCTGGATCGTGCTAACCGACGTTGCCATGCCCGGATCGATGGATGGCATGAAGCTCGGCCACTATGTCCGCGACCGCTATCCCCCGACATTGCTGGTGGTGGTGTCCGGCATCGTGAAGGTGCACCCGTCCGAGCTGCCGACGCGGGCGGCGTTCATTCCCAAGCCTTTCGATTTACGATCGATCCTACGCACGATCGACCGTTTAGCGGCGTAATGGAAAGTGAAGGGGCTTGCTGCTGCCTCCATGGCGACAGCGTCCGTGGATATTCCTGGCGCATCCATTCGGTTATGACACCAACCAAGCGGCGGTGGTTCTCCGAGAATGATGCGTTTCTGCGGCTCGTTTCCGGCGAGCAGCTTCACAGGCGTATTTTGGTAGTTTGGAGGAAATGGCGCTTGCACACCAAGCTGAACCCGCAGGTGCCTTCCTGCGCTATCGGGTCATCCCTGCTCGTTGAAAGATGCTCTCGATGCTGCGGGTCAAGGCGCCTGGCCACTGTTTGCTCGATATTGCCAACTCCACGACGATCTCCGGCCAATGTGCCAAGATTGGGGTACGCATTGGGATCGAGCGAGCCGACCGCTTCAGGCTGCCAGACAGCGATCGGCCGCGCGCTTCGTCCGCCAGCTTTGCAGCAGTTCGATCTGTCTCGTGTGCACCTCGTCGATAGATGGCGGCTCGGCCTGACAGATCGCATCGTCCGCAATGATCTGAGGTTCTGATCCGGAAGCCTCATCGCGGCTCGCGTGATCCATGAGTGCGCGCAGCATCTGCCGCCCCCTTACCACGCGGCTCTTGATTGTGCCGACAGGAACCTGCTCGATCGTGGCCGCTTCTTCGTAGCTCAAGCCCTCGATTCCAACGAATTGAATGCACCGCTGCTGCTCGGGCGTCAGGCGTGGCCACAGGCGGCGAACATCGCTCAACGTCACGACCGACTCCTGGTTTGACGCCACCGGAACGTCGTTGAGTTCGGCAGTCTCGCCCACTTGTACCGTGCGTCGACGACGTACATGCGACAGAAACGAATTGCGAAGAATACGGAAGGTCCACGCCTTCATGTTCGTACCGGCTTCAAATGATGCGCGGCTGCGCCACGCCTTCAGCACGGTTTCCTGAACAAGATCCTGTGCAGCATCAGGATTTCTGGCTAGCGATCGTGCATAGCTTGCCAGCATGGGCATCAGGTTGCTCAATGCAGCGCCGAAATCAGCCCAGTCCTCGGCAAGTGGATGTTGTTCGTAGTCCGGCTGTTCCACACGCAAGGCCCTCGTTCGATCTAACCAGGGTGCGGTTTATACACCAGCCGGTTTACTTATAGAGAACACCCCCTCCCCCTGGATTGTTCCGTCGTTCACAGATGAAGCTCGAGGGGCGGTCTCAGCGCGCGCTAGACGGAAGGCAGAAACCGTGAATCCGTCACATCGGGCGATGGCAGGTCAGCGCCTCCGCCTGCTCGCGAACCAGGCCCAGCTTGCGGGCAATACCGCTGACGCCATCAATATCGTGCCGACAACATCATGGTCACGCTGAAGGATCGCGCCGGCGACCAGCATTCCGGCAGACAGGACGTTGGGATCGGCGCGCCGGAGCGAGGCCGGGGGTGAGACTGCGCGTTTGTGCAACTCGATCGGCAGCGCGCCCGACCGTGCGACACGCTCCGCGAAGGTCACCAAATCGGGGGATACCGCGGCCAGCCGGCCAAGGCTTGTCGCCAGCCGCCGTCCGCCCCGCTTGAGTCCGGCCGGGCCGATCCGCTCGCGCAGAAGTTCGCGCGCGATCGGCGCGGCGCGCGCGGCGATGTCGAAGCCGGGATCGAGCCGTCGCACGAACCCTTCGGCGATCAACAGGGTGCGCAGCAGCAGGGCGAGATCGGGCGGCAGCGCCAGCCGGTAGGTTCGCAGCAGCGCGAATACACGGCCGAAGATGTCGGCTAGCTCGATCTGCTGGAGTACCGCCCCGCGGAATCGCCCAGTGAGCGCGTCGAGGTCGCGGGCCAGCGCCTGACGATCGACATCGGTTTCGCCGGACCATTGCAGCAGCACGTCCGTGACCGACCGCGTATCCTCGCTTGCGATCGCAAGGATGAGCGTGACGACCTCGTTCCTCCGGGCGGGGCTGAGCACGCCGACCGCGCCGAAGTCGATGAACGCGAGCGAGCGATCGGCAAGGACAAAGACGTTGCCGGGATGGGGGTCCGCGTGGAACCGGCCGTTGAAGATGATCATCCGCAGCACGGCATCCGCGTAGCGGCCGGCGACCTCCACGCCCCCCTCCTGCGCCCCGTCGATAATCTCGCGGACTGGCACGCCGTTGAGCCGCTCCTGCACGTTGATCCGGCGCCCGACCTGATCCCAGTAGAAGGCGGGCGTGCGGACGCCGAGCGGCTGCAGGAAGGCCCCGATGCTCTCGCAGGCTGCCGCTTCGGCACTGAGGTCCATTTCCTGCGACAGACTCTCCGCGAAAAACCGGAGCAGGTCGTCAGGTTTGAGGCGCCGTATCTCCGGCGAGTGCCTCGCGGCAAGCCGCGCGATGCGGCGGAGCAGCCGAAGGTCGGCATCGACTCGTTCCGCGATCCCCGGCCGGCGTATCTTGACTACGACTTCGGTTCCGTCGCGAAGGGTGGCGGCATGAACCTGCGCGATCGACGCCGCGGCGATCGGGTCGCGGCCGAAGCTCGCAAACACGTCCTCGATCGGGGAGCCGAGCGCGGCCAGGATCGTCGGCTCCAGCGCCTCGAACGGCAGCGGTGTCACGCGATCCTGCAGCGTTGCCAGCGCACGCACCCATTCCGGCCCTAGCAGGTCTTCACGGGTCGCGAGCACCTGCCCCAGCTTCACCGCGACAGGTCCAAGGTCCCGCAGCAGCGCGACGACCCGCTCGGGCGTACAGACGTCTGCCGGCTGCTCCGAGCGACCTGGCAGCAGACCCAGGCGAGCGGCCAAGCCGTTCAGCCCGTGGCGGCCCATGATCTGGATGAGTTCGGCAAGGCGCGCGCGCTCACCGAGTTGAGGCTCGTCGTCGTTGACGAGCATCACATGGTCCCTTTGTCGACGTGCCGCGGACGGCAGCCGTCGAGAAACAGATCAATCACGCGCAAGATACGTTCGCGAGCTGCATCGTCGTACGCGGGAGGAGACAGCCCGAGCGCCGCGCGGCGCATGGGCGCGACGACGACGAGCGTGACGAACTGCTCGGCAGCGAACACCGGGTCCGCCAGCGACAGCTCGCCCTTGGCATCGGCATGGGCGAGGATGGAGGCCACCCATTGGACAGCCCGCTGATAGCCGAAGTCGTGGATGTTCGCCGCGAGCGCAGGAAAACGCACCGCTTGGGCAATGACGACGCGTTCCATCGAGGCGATCCGAGGCGTCAGGAGCCACTCGAGCAGGCGATCGGCGATGACGCGAAGGCGCGATGCAATGTCGGGTTCGTCGCTGCCGGAGGGTTCGAGCGCGCGCAGCTGCGTATCGATCTCGTCCAGGATGACAGCCTCGAACACGCGAGCCTTGCTGCCGAACCGCGCGTACAGGGTTCGCTTGGAGATGCGCGCCTGTTCGGCGATCATGTCGGCACTGGCGCCGTCGAAACCGTGCTGGAAAAACAGCTCGCGGGCGCTCTTGAGGATATGCGAAGTCAGTCGGAGCGCGTCCTCGGTCGTCGGTCTGCCCATCTTCCCTGGGCGCCGGCTCTTCTTCTCGTCATCGCTCAATCTCGTTCTCCTGGAGCGAGGGTAGCGCGATCCGGACCCGTTGACGAGGATCACGCCGGGACGGTCGGTTCCTCGCCTGCCAGCCCGCTCTCCGACCAGAGTTGTCCTATCGTGTCGCGGTCGATCACTGCCGCGACCCCGGCTTGTAGGTCGGGAGGGACGGTGCACCCACACCCAGCCCTTCCTGATCGAGGCGAACGGCCGTATCTCTGACAGCGCCTGCCTTCTTCCTTGCTGAACGAACGGTTTCACGCAGTTGGGCCTCTTTCACGGTCGCGCTGCGGATCGTGGGTCGAACAGCCTCGACGCGAGCCGTGAGACGCACGGCTCCGCCACGGGCATTCAGCAACGCACGGTTCGCCCTGGCGAGGACGGTTGCGCGGCTTTCTACCACAGCGCTCCCCAACCGTTCGGCGCTTTCGCCGGATCGCTGCAAGGCGTCCCCCAGGGCCACGACACGCCCGCGGGCGCCGGTAAGCGCGTCAGATGCCGCTCCAGCCTTGTCTGCCCAGCCTGCGGAACTCTCCGCGAGCGCCGCCAGCCGATCGCTGGCCCGCTGCTGTTGGGCGGCATCGAGGTTGCGCGACACGGAGTCGACTGTCCGGCTGATCTTGTCCACGAGCGCGACTGGATCCCCTCCCCCGCCAAGAAGCCCACCCTCCTTGGCGGGGATGATGGGAAGCTCACCGACCCTCGTCGCGACGATCGGGGATGCACCGGACTTTGCGCCGTCGAGACTGATGTTGGCCGTCCCTGCCAGTGCGGATCGCGCGATCGTTGCCTTGACACCTGTGACGATGGGGGTTCCCGGTTCGAGGCTGATGGTGACGAGAACCGCTGAGGGATCAGCTCCGTCAAACCGTATGGACGTGACATGGCCCGCCGGGACGCCCGAGAACGTCACTGGTGATCCCTTTTCCAGGCCGGCGACGCTCCCGGTGAAACGGATGAGATACGGGTTTCCGTCTCCACTTCGCGCATCGAAAAGCCAAAGGGTGAAGACGAGAAGCGTGCTCAGCAGAAGGCCGGTGACCGCGAGCACAAGGAATTTGTTGGATCGCGTTTCCATCGCAGGATGCAGACGTTAAGGCGAAGAAGTTTGTAAGTAAACCGTACCGTTTTCCTGTGCTTGGCTTGTGGACGCGGCGGGGAACAGGAATCGTCTGGGCAGGGAGGGGTTTTATGGTTGGAGACTTGAGCTTGCGACCGGGCGACATACCGTGGGGCAATCGGCTGGGCCTTGAGCTCGTTTCGATCGGCGACGGGCTCAGTTCGCTCCGGGTCGATTGGCACGCGGAGCTGGCGGACGAGGAGGAGGCGCTCGCGACCGGTGTGTTGACGAGCCTCATCGATCAGGCCTGCGGCGTTGCCGTGATGTCTCGATTGGGCAGACGGCTGGCGATCTCCACCCTTAACCTGAAGGTGGACCATGTGCGATCCGCCGAGGCGAGATGCCCCGCGACGGCGTGGGCTCACTGCTACGACGCGACCGAGCACCGTGCGTTCGTACGCGCCGAAGTCTGGGATACAGATCCGTCTCACCTGATCGCGACTGCCCAAGGCGTCTTTTCGATCAATCGGGCTGTCGCCCCATGAACGAAGGCGCGATCGGGGCCAGTACCGGGCGGAACGGCTTTGCGAAGCTACTCGGTACCATGATGACGCAAAGCGGTGAAACGTTCACGCTGATCCCCACGGAGGAGCTTGTCGGGAATCCCATTCTGCCCGCCTTGCATGGAGGCGCGATCGCGTCCTTTCTTGAGCTGGCCGCACAGCTTGCTCTCTCCCGCACACTCTCGCCAGGGCAGTCCTGCCGGCTGATCAGCATGAACCTTCAATTTCTCGCCCCGGTCAGACTGGGCGCAGTCAGCACGACGCCGACGCTGGTGCGCGTAGGGCGTCGTGTCGCAGTGGTGCATGCCGAAGGCGTCGAGCGAAACGGAACCGGAAAACTGTGCCTTGCGCAGCTGGAATTCGCCGTCGGACAATCCTCCGGAGACGAGGATCACACCCGACATTCCTGATTGGTTCAGCGGGCCGATCTCCAGAGAGCAAGGATGCTTCTGAGCGCCGTCGCGAAGGCGAGCGGCTCATCCAGCATCAGGTGATGGCGCGCGTTGGGCACCGCGACGATCGGGATCGCGCCGGCTCCCAGTTCGCGCAGATATGCCGCGGAATCCCTGCCGAAGAGCGCGCTGTGCTCGCCGTAGATGATTGCCAGCCGACCGGGCGCCGCGGCGACACGGCGACCCATCGTCATCCATTCGTCCGCCGAGTTGCCGCGCGCGAACACCGCGGGCGAGAACTTCCACGTCCACGCGTCCCCGTCCCGCCGGAGCGAATGATAGGCCATGTAGTCCATCAGGAACGGCTCACCCGCGGGCTGTGGCGGCGCGAGCACGTAGCGCGCGCGTGCGGTCGGGTAATCGGGATACCGGCTGGCGGGCTTGTTCGGGTCGCCCGAGCCGGGGCTGCCGCGTCCGCCACGCCAGTAGGCGGCAAGCGCCTCCGGCCGCATGATCATCAGGTCGCAGATGATCGCGCCCGCGAACCGTTCGGCCGCGATCGTCATCGCGGTCACCGCGACCCCCGCGCCGAAGCTGTGGCCGATGATCACGGGCGGCGCAGCACCGTCGAACAGCCCGGTCGCCTCCGCCACCGCGATCATCTCGCGCCCGCGGCCGTCACCATCGATCCCCACGCGCGCGTCGCTGTCGCCCATGCCCGCAAGATCATAGGCGACCACATGGTAGTCCGCGGCGAGCAACGGCGCGATAAACGCCCAGCAGCGCGCATGGGCAAGAAAGCCGTGCGCCATGAGCACGCCCGGCTTTGCGCGGTCGCCCCAGCGCAGGTAGTGGATCTGCGCGCCCTCTACGGTGACGAAGCCTTCTTCCCGCGGAACGGCCAGCGCATCGACGAACCAGTCCGGCAGGTGCGACCCGTCCTCGGCCCATATCGGGTCGATGTCCGACGATCCGGTAGCCTCGGCGGCGCTCATGCCGACAGCCGGAAACCGCTATAGCCCGCCTCGGCGACCGCATCGCAGATCTCGGCATAGCCGACCACAGACGGATAGTTGAGTAGCTGACGCGGTTTGCCTGGGATGTTCGCTCCCATGTACCAGGAATCGGCCCTGGGAAAGAGCGTCATGGCGGCGATCTCGTCGATGTGGCGCGCCCATGCCGCGTGCGCGTCCGGCTCGGCCTCGAAGCGGGACCACCCGCCCGTGCGCAGATGCTCGAGGAACCGGACGACCCAGTCACCCTGCACCTCCGCGGCAGTCGGACCATTGGAGAAGCCGGACGGGCTCTGCGGGCCGTAGAGGAACACCATGTTAGGGAAGCCCGAAACCGCGTAGCCGAGATGCGTGCGTGCGCCTTCGCCCCACGCGTGCGCCAGCGTCGCCCCGCCGCGCCCGCGAATGTCCATCTGCATCAGCCCTCCCGTCACTGCGTCGAAACCGGTCGCGAGCACCAGGACGTCGTGTCGGCGCTCACCGACGCTCGTGGCTATGCCGTCGGGCAGGATCCGTTCGATCGGCTCTTCCCGCAGGTCGACGAGTTCGACGTTCGGCTGGTTGAAGATGTCGTAATAAGTCTGCTCGAGCGACGGCCGCTTGACCCCGAACGGATGCGGCGGGTCGCTGGGTGCGAGCTTCTCCTGCAACGCTGGGTCGGTGATCCGCTCGCGCACCTTGTCTCGCCAGAAATCGTAGGCCAGCCGGTTGGCGCGCTCGTCCACCAGGATGTCGGCGTAGTTGCCGACCCAATAGTGGAAGCCGCCCGCCGCCCACAGCCGCTCGAACGCCGCGGTGCGCTCCTCGCTTGACACCTCGAGCGCGGACTGGTCGAGCCGCAGGATCTCGAACCCGCCGCTGCTCAGTCGGCGTTGACGGAAGATCTCGGGGTAACCGGGCTTGGCCTGCTCCTGCTCAGCCGCGGTCAATGGGCGCTGGCGCATCGGCAGAGCCAGTATAGGTGTGCGCTGGTAGATCGTCAGCTGCGCAGCCTCGCGTGCCGCCTCCTGAGCGACCTGCACACCGCTCGCGCCGGTCCCGATGATCGCGACGCGCTTGCCGCCAAAGTCGATGCCCTCCTGCGGCCAGTGGGCGGTGTGGTGGGCCGGGCCGGCAAAGCTGTCGAGTCCCGAAAGTGACGGGATGTACGCCTTGGCCGCAAAGCCGGTACACGGTAGCAGATAGCGGGTGGTCAGCCGCTCTCCATCGGCGAGTTCCACTCGCCAGAAGCCGGCATGTTCGTCGAACACGGCGGAGCGCATCCTGACGCCGAGCGTCATTGCAGGCCAGAGGTCGAGAACGTCGCAGGCATGTCGGAAATAGCGACGCAACTCGCGCCAGCCTGGGAAGCGTTCCGACCAGGTCCAGTCGCGCCACACCCGCTCGTCCGAGAACTCGTAGATCGGAACATGCGAATCGACTCGCGCGCCAGGGTAGCAGTTCCAGTACCAGATGCCGCCCGGCTCCGCCGCCGCATCCACCAGCCGAACGTTGAAGCCGTTCTCGCGCAACTTCCCGAGCAGGTAGATCCCGCTGAAGCCCGCGCCGATCACCAGCGCGTCGATGTCGGGCACGCCCGTCATCGCGCAGCGACTGCCGCGACGGCGATGTCGGTCGCCGCCTTGTAATCCGCCTTGCCGTTCGGCGCGCGCAGCGGTCGGTCCGTGACGACGATCGCTTTGGGCGTCTTGTAGCCGGCGAGCGCGGCGCGCACGTGAGCGCGCACCGCCGCCTCGTCTACTGTCGCCCCCGGTGCGGCATGGACCACCGCCGTCACCGCCTGGCCCCATTTCTCGTCGGGCACGCCGACCACAAGCGCGTCCGCGACCGCTGGATGCGTCTTCAGCACCTCCTCCACCTCTTCCGGATAGACCTTCTCACCCGCCGTGTTGATGCACACGCTGCCGCGCCCGAGCAGCGTCAGCGTCCCGTCCGCGGCAACGGTGCACCAGTCGCCAGGCATCGAGTAACGGACGCCGTTGATGGTGCGGAACGTCTTCGCGCTTTTCTCCGGATCCTTGTAGTAGCCGATCGGGATCGCGCCCTTACGCGCGATGAAACCGGGCGTGCCGCTGCCCGGCACGACCGGCCGGTCATGCTCGTCGAACACGTCGCACAGCCCGCCGATGGTGAAGCGTGCGGTCGCCGTCTCGCCCGCCGCGCTGGTGACCGACAGGCCGAACCCCAGCCCTTCCGACGCGCCGAAGCTGTCCATCAGCACGACTTGCGGGATGTGCCGGATCAACCCAGCCTTCACCTCGCGGCTCCACATCACCCCGGATGAAACGATCGTGACGAGGCTGGACGTGTCGTAGCGCCCGGGCGCGGCATCCAGCGCGGCCAGCATCGGCTTGGCGAAGGCGTCGCCGACGATCGCGATCGATTCGACGCGGTCGCGATCGACCGACCGCCACAGCTCGTCGGCATCGAACGATTCACCGCCGAGCGTCACGATGCAGCCGCCGCTCATCAGCGTGCCGATGGACGTGATGAAGCCGGTGCCGTGCATCATCGGGCAGGCGGGCATCGTACGCCGGCCCGGTCCGTCGCGCGCGGTCAGCGCCGCGGTTTCTGCAAGGTCGGCGGGCGTCGGCCCCATCAGCCGCTGCGCGTCGAGTTGCGCCTCGCGCATGTCGGTGTGCCGCCACATCACGCCCTTCGGCATCCCCGTCGTGCCGCCGGTGTAGATGAACAACTCGTCGTCGGGCGAGCGCGCGATGCCGAGCGGCGCGCCGTCGCCCTCCCGCGCGAGCGCCTCGTAGGGCAGCGCGAACGAGGCGCGCTCCGCCTCAGGACCGATCTCCACGAAGGTATGCACCTTGCCGAGCCGGCCGTGCAGCTCCTCGATGCAGGCGCGGAACTCGGCGCTGTAGACCACGACCTCGCTGTCGCTGTCGTCGAAGATGTAGAACACCTCGTCGGGCCGATAGCGGTAGTTGATGTTGACGTGGGTCAGGCGTCCCTTGAAGCACGCCGCCATCAGCTCGCCGTATTCGGGCCGGTTGCGCATATAGAAGGCGACCTTGGCGCCCGGTCCCGCGCCCCGCGCACGCAGCGCCCGCGCGATGTTGTTTGAACGGCGCGCCATCTCGGGCCAGGTGATGACCCGGTCGCCGTGGATCAGCGCGGGGGCGTCGTGGGGCATTACGGGCTCGATCGCGTCGAGGATGTCGCCCAGGTTCCACTGCGTCATGCCTGCTGCTCCTCGTCTCAGGCGGCGCGTTTGCCCCAGCCCTGCAGCGCGGCCGCCTCCGCGCGCACGATCTCCGGCCCGCCGAGCAACTGCCGGTCGAAGCCGATGCGCTTGAACCAGTAATGGAGGCCGAGCAGGTCGGTGAACCCCATCCCGCCGTGGACCTCCGTGGCGGTACGCGCGACGAATCGGCCCACCTCCCCGGTGTGAGACTTGGCATGACATGCCATCAGCAAAGCCTCATCCGGGACCGCGTCGAACGCATGCGCCGCGTACCAGACGAGCGATCGGCACGGCTCCAGCCGCGCCGCCATCTCGGCGCACATGTGCTTGACCGCCTGGAAGCTGCCGATGACGCGCCCGAACTGCTCGCGCTCCCCGGCATAATCGACCGCCCGCGCGATCATCACGTCGCCCGCGCCCACGCTGTCCGCCGCGAGCAGCACGCGGCCCGCGGCGACAAGCCGGTTGGCGGTCCCGCCGTCGTCCTCGCCGAGCGGCTCGGCCGCGACGCCGTCGAGCCGCAACTCTCCCACCGACCGCGTGAGGTCGATCGTGGACAGCGGAAGGCGTTCGAGCCCGTCCGCCTCGCCGGCGACCAGATGCAATTGGCCGCCCTGGTCGGCGATGACAAAGGCATCGGCGTCGGCGCTGTCGAGCACGAACAGCGCGGAGCCGCTGAGCGTGCCGTCCGCGGCCGTGACGCCGCCGCCGTCGCGACGGTTGACGACCTCGGTCAGCCCGACGCCGAAGCGCGCGCTGCCGTCGGCAATGCGCGGCAGCCAGCGCGCCTGCTGCGCCGGCGTGCCGGCAAGCCGCAGCGCAAGCGGGGCGAGGACGCAGCGCGCCACGAACGGCACCGGCGCCACCGCTGCGCCGAGCGCCTCCGCCACTACTAAGGCATCGAGCAGGCCCAGGCCGAGGCCGCCGTGCTCCTCGGGCACCATGATGCCGGAAAGGCCAAGCTCGGACAGCGCCGCCACCACCGCCGCACTGACGGCATGGCCGCCCTCCGCGACCTCGCGGACGTGATCGAGCGGGCAATGTTCGCGCAGCAGCCGATCGACCGCGTCGCGCAGCATCCGCTGCTCGGGGGAAAGACCGAAATCCATCTATGCCGCCCCCGCCTTGGGTGCGCGCGCGTGCTCCAGCTTCGGCTCGCGCGGCATGCCGAGCCCCCGCTCGGCGATGATGTTCTTCTGGATCTGCGCGGTGCCGCCGCCGATGATGAGGCCGAGCTGGAACATGTAGTTCCACTGCCAGCTTCCGCCCGCCCGCTCGCGCCGGCTGCCGCCGTACAGCAGGCCGAGCTCCCCCATGGCGTCGATCGCCAGCGCCGAGATCTGGTGCGCCAGTTCGCACGACTGGAGCTTGACGATCAGCTTGGCGAGGCCGCCGGGTTCGCCCTTCAGCGAATTGGACAGCAGCCGCAGGCCGTTGAACTTCATCGCCGCGACTTCGGCCTGCAGCGCCACCAGCCGGTCGCACAATGCCGCGTTGTCGATCGCGCGCACGCCGTCGATCCGTTCATCGTGCATCAGCTGCACGAGCGCGGCGAGGCGATTCTCCAGCGCCGCCGGGTCGCCCAGCATGCCACGCTCGTAACCGAGCGTGGCGTTGGCCACCATCCAGCCCTGCCCGCGCTGGCCGACGATCTGGTCCACGGGCACGCGCACGTCGGTGAAGAAGGTTTCGTTGAACTCGGCGTGGCCCGTCATCGTGCGCAGCGGGCGCACCTCGATCCCGGGTGTTTTCATGGAGAAGATGAGGTAGCTGATCCCCGCATGCTTGGGCGCGTCCGCTTCCGTCCGCACGAGGCAGAAGATCATGTCCGCCTGATGCGCGGTGCTGGTCCAGATCTTCTGCCCGTTGATGACGAACTCGCCGTTCTCCTCGCGCGCGCTGGTGCGCAGCGCCGCCAGATCAGAGCCCGCGCCCGGTTCCGAATACCCCTGGCACCAGACGATCTCGCCGCGCAGCGTCGGCGCGATCCAGCGGCGCTTCTGCTCCTCCGTGCCGAGCTCGAGCAGCGTCGGAACGAGCATCGAGATGCCCTGGTTCGACAGCCCGCCCGGCACGCCCGCCGCGGCGAACTCCTCGGCGATGATGCGCGAGGTGAGGATGTCGGGTTCGGCGCCGAAGCCGCCATATTCGCGCGGAATGGTGCGCGCGGTGTAGCCGTGTTCGAGCAGCAGCTGCTGCCACGCGACCGCGTCCGCCCGGGCGCGCTGCGCCGCGCCGGGCGCGGCCGGGGCACGGTGGCGGTTCTCGGCGATGAACGCGCGCAGCTCATCGCGGAACGCCTCGTATTCCGGGCCGTAACTCAGGTCCATCGGTTCACGCTCCTGCAGCTGGTGTGAAGACGGGCAGCCGAAACCCGTCGCCGATCGTTTCGAAGGCCAGCGCCACCGGCATGTCGAGCGCGAGCGTGGCAGGGTCGGCGCCGGTCAGCCGGGTCGCCATGCGGACGCCCTCGTCCAGCTCGACCACCGCCGCTACATACGGCACGTCGGCCGCGAAGGCGGGGTGAAGCGCCTGGTGCGTCACCGTCCAGGAAAACAGCCGCCCGCGCCCGCTGCTCGGCTCCCAGGCGAACGACGGCGAGCCGCAGCGCGCGCACATGTAGCGGGGCAGGTGGCGCCACGTCCGGCACTCGCCGCACCGTTGGAAATGGAGCGTGCCGCCCTGGCAGCGCTGCCAGAACTCCTGCTCTACCGGATCCTGCGGGTGCGGCAACGGCTTGGGCGGCGAGACGGCGGGTGCCCGCAGCTTGGGCGCAATGTCGTCGTCGTTCATGCGAACCTCCGCAGGATGGCGATGCTGCCGTCGCCCAGGTCGCCCCAGCCGGTGACGAGCCCCGTCTGTGCTCCCGGCACCTGGCGCTCGCCGCAGTCGTGCCGCAGCTGGCGCACGGCCTCGACGACGTGGTTGAGCCCCCACACGTGCGCCTCGCTCAGCAGCCCGCCATGGGTGTTGAGCGGAAAGCGCCCGCCGAGCTCGATCTGCCCGTCACGCACGAAGTCGAGCGCGCCGCCCGGCTCGCAATAGCCCATCGCCTCCAGCTGGAGCAGCACGACGTAGGTGAAGCAGTCGTAGACCTGGAGGAAATCCATCTCCTCGCGGCGCACACCGGCCATTTCGAAGGCCTTGGGCGCGGCGTAGCTCAGCCCGATCTTGAACGGATCCGGGCGCGAGGGGATATCGTCCGCGGGATAGGGATGCCCCTCGGCGGCGCCTGCGATTGTGACGGGCACATGCGGCATGTCGCGCGCGCGGTCGGTGCGCGAGACGACGACCGCGCACGCGCCGTCGGTCTCGAGGCAGCAGTCGTAGAGCCGGAACGGCTCCGACACCATCCGGGCGTCGTGGTAGGTTTCCCAGTCGAGCGGCCGGCCGTAGGTGAACGCCTTCGGATTGAGTTGCGCATGCCGTCGGCACGCCATCGCCACCGCCCCCATGGCTTCCGGACCGACGCCGTGGAGCTGCGAATGCCGGGTCGCCAGCCAGGCATACATCTGCACCGGCAGGAACACGCCATAGGGCATGTAATACCCGCGGATCGTGTTGGTCAGCGTGTTCATGTTCATCGGCCGCGTGGGCGGAGCGCCCGGCTTGGGCCGCAGCGCGGAGAAGCCGTTCCAGCCGAGCGTGACGAGCACGTGGTCGCACAGCCCCGCCGCGATCGCGATCGCCGCATGCTGGAGCGCGGTCGTCGGACTCGCGCCGCCCATGTGGACGGTCGCGGCGTAGCGCAGCACGTCGTTGCCGAGGTTCGCCGCCAGTTCCTCCGACGTGGTGTAGATGGGCGGCGGCACCATGCCGTCGATGTCGGACGGGCGCAGCCCCGCGTCCGCGATCGCGCGCCGCGACGCCTCCAGCATCATGTCCACCGCGGTGCGCTCGGTGCCCTTGACGTAATCGGTTTCCCCGACGCCGGTGATCGCCGCCTTGTCCGAGAAGGTCATATCTGTCCCTCCTGTACCAGCCGCGACCCTCAGCGGAGGCCCGCCGCGCGGCCGAGCGCGCGCTCGGCATCGGCGACGAGGTCGCGCATCACCTCGGCGGCGGGGCGCACGGCGTGGATCAGCCCCATGCCCTGCCCGGCGAAGCCCGGGATGATGTCCTTGCGCTTCGCACGGATGCCCGACGCCATCACCGGACCGGCGATCATCGACTGGTATGGCATCGGCAGCGGCTCCTTGCCCGCCGCCACCCAGGCGTCGGCCCACTTGCTGCGGATCATGCGGGCAGGCTTGCCCGTGATCGAGCGGCTTACCACGGTATCGGCATCGCCGCTGTCGACGATCGCTTCCTTCTGGAAGTCCTCGATCCCTGCCTCCTCCGTCGCAAGGAACGCGGTGCCGACCCAGGCGCCCTCGGCGCCCAGCATGAAGGCCGCGGCCACACCGCGCCCGTCGGAGATGCCGCCAGCGCCGAGCACCGGCACCCGGTCCCCCACGGCATCGACGACCTGCGGGATGAGCGAGATGGTGCCGATCGGCGAATTATGCCCGCCGCCGTCGTGCCCCTGCGCCACGATCACGTCGATGCCCGACTCCACCACCTGCAGCGCGTGCTTCACCTTGCCGACGACCGCCATGACGACCGTGCCGTTGGCGTGGAGTCGATCCATCCACGGCCCCGGATTGCCGAGCCCCGCCGCGTAGACGGGCACCTTCTCCTCGACGACGACCTCCATCTGGGCCTCGAAGAACTCCTTGGAGAACAGCGCCGCGCCGCCGTTTGCCGCACCCTCCGTGACGGCGCGGCCGGAATCACGCGCGACGATCTCCAGCCCCTCGCGCTCCATGAAGTCGCGCGTGAACGCCTGATAGTCGGCGAGCACCGCGCGCGGGTCCGCCGGCGCGGCCCCGGTTTGCGGCGCCGAGCCGCGCCGCACCGAGGCGGGCAGGAGCGTGTCGACGCCGAACGGCTTGTCGGTCAGCGCGCGCGTTTCGCGGATCCACGCGCGGAGCTGCTCGGGTGAGCACGCTGCCGCGCCGAGCACGCCCAGCCCGCCCGCGTTGGACACCGCCGCCGCCAGTCGCGGGACGCTTGCCCCGCCCATGCCGGCCAGGACGATCGGATAGTCGATGCCGAGCATCCCGCAGATTCGGCTGTTCAGGGCCATTGTCCGTCTCTCCCACATCGTTCTCGTTGCTGATCTACTCCGGCGGCTACGCCTCGAACGCCTGGGTCCAGCGCACCTTCTGATCCATCAGGTCGGGGCTGCGCCGCCCGAGATACTCCGCCGATCCCTCGACGAGCCGTTCCATCTCGCGCCGCGCCGTGACCGCGTCGCGCAGCCGCACCGCATGGACGACGCGCGCGAGGCGACGAACCTGGTTCTCGCGCTCGTGCTCGGAATAGCCGAGCTGGCGCGAAAGGTCGCGGGTCAGCAGATGCAGCGCGGACGTGAGCAACCCGAACAGCGGATTGCCGCTCGCCCATGCCAGAAGGTCGTGGAAGCGCCGGTTGGTTTCCTCGAACAGCATCGATTCCACCTGCTGCTCGAGATCGGCGAAGCAGCTTGCCAGCGCCATCAGATCCGCCGCCGTTGCGCGCCGGGCAGCGTGAGAGGCCGCCCGCGGGGCCAGCGCCTCGCGCAGCTCGATCAGCGCGCGCAGGTCGGTGCCGACGAAGTGCAGTACGAGCGCAAGCGAACTCGTGAAATCGCCAATCTGCGGCCGCGCGACCACCGGCCCGCCGCCTCGACCGGGCTGCAGGTGGAGCACGCCCTGCAGTTCCAGAAAACGCAGCGCCTCACGCAATGTGGCGCGGGCGACTTCGTACCGCGCGAGCATGTCGTGCTCCGGAGGCAGCCGGTCGCCGACCTGGCGTGCGTCGGCCTCGATGTCGTGCACGATCGCCTGCGCCACGCGAAGCGCGCGCTTGCCCCTTGCGAACGAGAGCGCCTCGCCCTGCTCATCCACGTCCGGCATCAATGAATCCTTATCATGGTTTTATGTTGCTCCACTGCTTTATCTTTGTCCAGCGGCAAATTGCTGCCGTCGCCGGCTTGCAAGGCTATTAAAAGGGTATAATGTTAAAGCGCGGGAGGGGAATTGATGACCGACAACGCAGCCTGGATGGAAACCGATGGATATATCGCCATCATCCATCTCAACCGACCCGCGGCGCGCAACGCGCTTGATCCGCAGATGCTGGTGGAACTGGCCGACTGCTGGAGCAGGGTGCGCGACGCCGCCGAGATCCGCGTCGCGGTCGTGACCGGCACCGGCGACGCCTTCTGCTCGGGTGCCGACCTCGGCCGCCTTATCCCGCTCGTCAGCGGCGGGCGACCGCCGGAGGACGAGTGGGATCGCCGCGTGCTCGCTGACCGCGATATTCTCGGCACCGCGCTGCTGCGCACATTTGACGTCGTCAAGCCGGTGATCGCCGCCATCAACGGGCATGCGATCGCAGGCGGCATGGAACTGGTCCAGGGTACAGATCTCAGGATCGCATCGAGCGCCGCGCGCTTCGGCGTGCAGGAGGTCAAATGGGCGATCTTCCCGGGCGGGGGATCGACGGTGCGACTGCCGCGCCAGCTTCCCTTTGCGCGCGCGATGGAATTGCTGCTCACCGGCGATCTGATCGATGCCGGAACCGCGCTCGACTATGGCTTCCTCAACCGCGTCGTTGCGCCGGAGGAGGTGCTGCCTGCGGCGCTCGACTTCGCGCGACGGATCGCCGCCAACGGCCCGATCGCGGTGCAGGCGATCCGCGCGTCGGCGCGCGCCTGTATCGGGCGGCCGGAGAGCGAAGGCATGAACCTCGAGTCGGGCTTCGCCGCGCCGGTGTTCCGAACTGAAGACGCGCGCGAAGGTCCGCGCGCCTTCATGGAAAAGCGTACACCCGTTTTCAAGGGACGTTGAGATGGTTGACGAGGCATCCTCGGGTATCGCGAACGGGCTGGCGGGCGCCGCATTGCAAGGCGCGCTCTCGATCGCGCCGTTCCACGCCTGGCTCGGGCTTCGCGTCGAGGACGTGACAGACGGTGTCCTTCACCTCAGCATGCCGTGGCGCGACGAGATCGTATCGAATCCGCGGATCCCGTCCGTGCATGGCGGCGTGCTCGCCAGCCTGATCGATCTCGCCGGCATGTATGTCCTGCTGACGAGGACGCGTGCGGTCAGCGCCACCGCGTCGCTCCACGTCGATTATCACCGTCCGGCAAGCGGCGGCCCGCTTCACATCCACGCGCGCGTCGTGAAGATAGGACGGACGCTGTCGGTCGCGGACAGCGAGGTGCGCTCGCCCGACGACGTGCTGCTCGCCAGCGGTCGCGGTTCGTATCTCATGCGGGACGGCGGCATCGCGACATGACCGTGCAGAGAATAGGAGAGATCATGAGCATCGAGACCGCGTCGGCGGACGCCAGGCGCACTCCGGCCGAGCCGCGACCGGCCGGCACCATCCTGCTGCTGCGGGATGTGCCCGAATATCAGGTGCTCATGGTGCGACGACACCACCAGATCGATTTCGCCTCGGGAGCGCTGGTGTTCCCGGGAGGCAAGATGCACCCCGGTGACGACGATCCGCGCTGGCGCGATCACGTAACCGGGTGGGACGAAATCGACGCGACCCAGCGCGCGCTGCGCATCGGCGCCATCCGCGAGGCGTTCGAGGAAGCGGGGATCCTGCTGGCCAACTATCCCGACGGCCGCGGCTTCTCCAGTGTATGCGACGCCGAGGCCCGCCGGAAGGTCGATACCGGGGAACTCGCCTTCCTCGATGTCGTCGCCGGATTGGGGGTGAAGCTCTCGCTGACCGCCCTGACCGTTTTCGCCCGCTGGATCACTCCAGAAATGATGCCGAAGCGGTTCGACACCTGGTTCTACGCTGCCCCCGCTCCGGCCGACCAGGTCGCGATCTGCGACGGACATGAAACGGTCGATGCCGAGTGGATCGCGCCAGAGTCGGTCCTGGACCTCGCCCGAAGCGGCGCCCGAACCGTGATCTTCCCCACCTTGATGAACGTGAAGCTGCTGGCCGAGGCCGAGAGCGCAGCGGATTGCCTCGCCCGAGCGGAGGCACGTCCGCTGGTCACCGTGCTCCCGCAGATCGAGACACGGGACGGAGAGCGCGTTCTGACCATTCCGCTCGATGCTGGCTATGGTGAAGTCACACAGAGTTTGACTGAGCTCAGGGCCTGACATCCCAGGTTCCGACTATTGCAGAACCTCCCCATGCCGCTCTGGCAAAACAGAGCGGCCTTTTCTTGGGACTTTGGCCTGACACCTGGAAGTTGCCGAAGGCCGACGTTTCGCGTCGGCTGGCGCCCGGCCAGATCGAGATCAGGATCTGCACATACCGACCGTCACATCTTGGGTGGCGGCGAGACACAATTCGAACGTGGTTTGGCCAGCGTCGGATTAGCTTCCCGACGCGACTCATTCGGGCGTCATATGTGCGACGCCCGGAATGTCTGTAGCGTTACTCTCGAGCTCCGACTATGCTACGGTTCGGTTTACATTTGACGGGACGGCAGGGTGGCTGACGATCGGGCTGAGAACCACGAAAACAAAGTGAGACATGACGACCCGGACGCGAATTTTCACCCAGAATCCAGGTCGGAGGACGGTTCCGAGGAGATGAATGGCGAAAAGAAGCCGTCGCTTCTCGAGCGCTACCCCATCATTCGCTACGTCCTCATCGCCGCGCTTGTCGCCGGCATCATCGCGGCTATCGTTTGGTACATGAATTACCGCGCGAGCGGCCAGTTCCTGCAGTCGACCAACAACGCCTATGTGCGCGCGGACTTCGTGACCGTCTCGCCGAAGGTGGGCGGCTATGTCGAGCGTGTTCTCGTCGCCGACAACCAGCCTGTCCGTCGCGGTCAGCTGCTCGCCGTGCTCGATCCTCGCGACTACCGCGCCAATGTCGAAGAGGCGCAAGCCCAGATCGCCGCAGCCGGCGCCAACATCACCACTGCGCGCCGGACACTTGATGAGCAACAGGCCACGGTCGCCCAGGCGGCCGCCCAGGTCGCGAGCGCCGAGGCTGCCGCCGCAGCGGCAGAGAACGAGGTAAGACGCTACGAACCGCTCACCCGGACAGGGGCGGAATCGCGTGAGCGGCTGGCAAGCCTGGTGCTTCAGCGTGACCGGGCTGCCGCGGAGCTGCGCGCGCAGCGAGCGGCCTACCTCGCCGCCCGTCGCAGTGTTGCAACCCAAGCGGCTCGCATCGGTCAGGCGGAGGCGCAGCGTGGCACCGCGCAGGCGCAGCTTGCGCGCGCCTCGACGGACCTCGGGGCCGTCGAGATCCGCAGCAGCATCGACGGCGTTGTCGCCGACAAGGCCGTCCGGGCTGGGCAATATGTCCAGCCGGCGACCCGGCTGATGTCGGTGGTGCCAGTCGATCAACTCTACATCGAGGCGAACTTCAAGGAAACTCAGGTCGCGCTGATGCGCGTCGGGCAGCCCGTGACCATCAAGGTGGATGCACTGGACGGTGCCGAACTGCGAGGCCGGGTCGCCAGTTTTTCTCCGGGGACGGGCGCGCAGTTTTCACTCATCCCGCCCGAGAACGCGACCGGGAACTTCACCAAGATTGTCCAGCGCGTGCCCGTGCGGATCAGCATCGAGGCGGGTCCGGAGGCGCGGCGGGTGCTGCGTCCCGGACTGTCGGTGGAGGTGACGGTCGACACGATCGGCGCCAAGGGAAGCCGGGAACGAATCAAGCAGGAAACCGAGCGGCTGAAGCGCGGCGAGACGCAGGGCGCGCGCTGATGGCGGCGGAACGCGCCGGCCTGCGCGACTGGCTTGCCGTCGCTGCAGGCACGATCGGGTCGTTCATGGCGCTTCTCGACATCTCGATCGTCAATGCGGCCCTGCCCACAATCCAGGGCGAAATCGGCGCGAGCGGCACCGAGGGCACCTGGGTCGCGACCTCCTATCTCGTGGCGGAGATCGTCATGATCCCGCTAAGCCCCTTCCTGGTGCGCCTGTTCGGTCTGCGCAACTTCCTGCTGGGCGCGGCGATCAGCTTCACCGGCTTTTCCGTCGTGTGCGGCATCTCGACGACGCTGCCGATGATGATCGCTGGCCGTGTGGGCCAGGGCTTTACCGGTGGTGCGCTGATTCCGACTGCCATGACCATCATCGCGACGCGGCTGCCCCCGTCACAGCAGCCGATCGGCACCGCCGCGTTCGGCGGCACCGCGATCCTCGGCCCGGTGCTCGGGCCGATCATCGGTGGTTGGCTCACCGACAATTACAGCTGGCATTATGCCTTCTTCCTCAACGTGCCGGTCTGTGCCGGGCTCGTCCTGCTCCTGCTGTTCGGGCTCAAGCACGAGAAGCTGCGGCTCGACCAGCTGCGCCATGCCGACTGGTTCGGGATCGCGGGGCTCGCGATCGGCTTGGGAGCGCTCACCGTCATGCTGGAGGAGGGACAGCGCGAGATGTGGTTCGAGTCCGCGATGATCGTGAAGCTCGCGATCGCAACGGTGTTCGGCTTTGCGCTCATCACGATCGGACAGGTCCGCTCCGCGCATCCGGTTCTCAAGCTGTCGCTGATCTTCAGCCGGTCGTTCGGCAGCGTCTTCGTCCTCAGCCTTGTCATCGGCGTCGTGCTCTACGGCGTGACCTTCCTGATCCCGCAATTCCTCTCGTCGATGGCGGATTACAGCGCCCTGCAATCGGGCAAGGTGGTCTTCGTCTCCGGCATCCCTGCCCTGATGCTGATGCCGTTCCTGCCGCTCGCGTTCAAATATCTCGATGTCCGGCTGGCTGTCTTCGTCGGGATGACGCTGATCGGCGTCAGTTGCGCCATGGATTGGCACCTCACCGCACAATCGGCGGGGGGCGATCTGAGGGATTCCCAGCTCGTCCGCGGCTTCGGGCAGATCTTCGCCATGATGTTCCTTAACCAGGCCGCGATCAGCGCCGTGGCGCCCGAGGATGCCGGCGACGCGTCCGCGCTGTTCAACGCGGGACGGAACCTTGGCGGATCGATCGGCCTCGCCCTGATGGCGACCCTCCAGGACCGGCAGACTTTCCTGCATTTCAATCGGCTAGGGGAGACGGTGTCGGCCAACGCGGCGACCACGCAGGAGTGGTTCGCGAAGGCCATGTCCATGCCGTCCGGCGAAGCGGGCGCCTATAGGCAGCTTGCCGGGCAGCTCCTCGAGCAAGCTACCGTCATGGCCTATAACGATCTGTTTTTCGCGCTCGGCGTCGCGATTGCGATCACTACCCCGCTGGCGCTGTTCCTCCGCCCGATCTCCTCCGACACGCAGATGGCGATGCACTGATGAAGCGACTTAGCTGGGCCATTCTGCCCGCCCTCCTGACCGGCTGCGTCGTCGGACCCAATTATGGAGGCCCGCCGGGCGTCGCGAGCGGCGAGCGTCCCGGAACGACATTTCGCCGCGCAGATCAGGTAGTCACGTCACCGCAAGCCCCTGTTGCGCGCTGGTGGGAAGGCATGGGCGATCTGCAGCTCACGACGCTGATCAACCGCGCGCTTGCCTCAAATCCCGACGTGGCGATCGCGGAGGCGCGCATCCGCAAGGCGCGCGCCAGCTTGCGCGAACAGCGCGCGAACCAGCTGCCCACCGTCTCGGCGTCGGGCACTGCGATCGTCGCCGATCTTCCCGCAGGCTCGCTCGCGCTGCCGACGCAGGGCGAGCAATCCGATCGTATCAGGGCCGAATTCTACAATGCCGGCCTTGATGCGTCGTGGGAGATCGATCTCTTCGGCGGACGGCGCCGCGCGGCCGAAGGTGCCGAGGCCCAGGCTCAGGCGGCCGAAGCCAATAGAGCTGATGCGCAAGTTCGTCTCTCGGCGGAGGTGGCCCAGAACTATGTGACCTTGCGCGAACTCCAGCAGCGCCTGATCCTGGCGCGCCGCTCCGCGCAGCTTCAGCAGCGATCACTCGCCCTGCTGCAACAGCGCGAGCAGCGCGGCGCCTCATCGCGCGACGAGGTGGTGCGTCTGAAGACCGAGCTGACTCGCACGGAGGCGGGACTGTTGCCGCTTGAGGGACAGATCGCGACCACGCTGGACCAGCTTGCCCTGCTCACCGGCGACGAGCCCGGTGCGCACGACGCGGCGCTCTCCGCGCCCGCTCCGATTCCGATGATCCCCGGGACTGTCGCGATCGGCGATCCCGCCGCCATGCTTCGGCGCCGCCCAGACATTCGCGCGGCCGAGCGGCAGCTGGCGGCATCGAACGCAAAGATTGGCGTCAACATTGCCCGGCAGTTCCCTTCGGTCAGTATCATGGGCATCATCGGCCTGGGTGGTCCCAATATTGCCGATGCGGTCGATCCTGACAGCGTAGCGGGTCTGCTGCTGCCGCGGATCAGCTGGAGCTTCCTTGACTTCGGCCGCAATCGTGCCCGGGTCGAACAGGCGCGGGCCGACCGTGACGAGGCTGAAGCACAATATCGGAAGGCTGTTCTCGGCGCGCTGTCCGATGCGGAAACCAGCCTGACCCGCTTCGGCAATCAGCGACGTAACCTGTTTTCGAGCATCGCGAGCCGGGATGGTTCCAGGCAGTCGGCGACCTACGCCAAGCAGCGATACGAGCAGGGGGCGATCCCGCTGACCACATCCATCGAGGCCGAACGCGCGGCGCTGGCTGCTGATCAGTCGGTCCTGGAAGCGACGGGTGAACTTGATCGTGCATTCATCGCCTTGCAGAAGGCGATAGGACTGGGATGGAGCCAGCAGTGACGGTCTTGCAGCCATGCCAGGGAGGGGCCTGACCGCGTGACGGCGCCGCTTCTGCCGCCACCTGCCCAGTATCTGCGTGATGACGCGATCAGGGGAGGGATGGACCTGATGTTCTTTGCTCACCGATCCCATCTGGCTCATGTCGATACCGAGCTGGCTAAGCAGAACCTCGGGCGGGCACACCACCGCGTTCTTTATTTCTTGGGGAGGCATCCCGAAATTTCCGTCAGCGAACTCCTGGACGTTCTAAGCGTCACCAAGCAATCGCTTGGCAGGGTCATGAGGGACCTCATGGATCGCGGGCTCGTCTCCGGACGGGTCGGGGAGCGCGATCGTCGTCAGAAGCTGCTTTCTTTGACCGATAAGGGACGAGCGCTAGAAAACGCGCTTTTCGAGCATCTCAGGAGCAACATGGCGAACGCTTACCAAGCGGCAGGAGAAACAGCCGTCACGGGCTACTGGATTGTTATGCAGCAGCTCATGCGCGCCGAAGCACGGGAGCAATTCCGCCGGCTGCACTCCAGACAGTGATCGCCGCAAACAGATGCCGGACCAGGTCGAAGGGGGGCTTCATCGACCTGGCCCGGCCGGTTTCACCTATCCTGCAAGCCCGGAGGGGGTAAGGGACTTGCCAGTGGTGAGCTCGTTCTCCAGCACCGGGACCGCAGTGCCGGCGACCTGCTGCAGCGCCGGATCGGTTCCATCCTGCGCGTAACCCTTGTGCACGGCCCATGCGGCCTGCTGGACCTGCGCGGACTGGGTCAGATACAGATTGTCGAACGCGCTTTTGGGCGCCTTCTGGAGCAGCTTGAGCAGGGCGGCTCGGTCGGCGGACAGGCTCGAGGGCGGCGCCTTTATCGTGCGCTGATCGTTCTTCAGCGCCGCAAGTAGCGCCTGGTGGCTGCTCTGCGTTTCCGCCAGCACGCGCTTGGCATAGGCCTTGACGTCATCCCGCTGCGCGCGTGTCGCGGCGAGCTGCGCGGCCTTGATCTGGTAAAGGTTGGCGTCGGCCGCCGCGAGCACGTAATTGGGTCCGCTCTGGCTCGCGATCGGCGAAACGCCGACGTCGGCGCTGGTCATCGTTCCCGAAGTGGCGGGCGAAACGGCCTGCGCCAACACTGGTATCGGCGCCAGGGTGAGCAACGCAGCCACTATCGCAGTCTTCATTGAGATCCTCCATTGGTGTTGTGAGGCGTTGACCGAAATCAACGAGCTGAACGATAAGGAAACGGAACGGTTCCCTTTCTCTAAACTCGTTTGGTGAACCCACTGGATGGATGGCCGCTCGGACGGCTGGAGGTGCGCGGCGATGAAGAACACGACGGCCAGGGGGACCGTTCCCGCGCCGGCAGCGTCAAAAGCTGAAGCGCCAGGCCGGACTGCCGGGTCCTTCTTGCGCAGGAGCGAAGTCTCGAGTGCCTCGATCGCATCCGTCCTGCTCTGCGTCGCCTGCCTCGCTGGCTGCGACCGAACGCCTCGCCAGGCGCCGCCGCGAGCGACGGACACGATCAACGTGCCACCGCAGACGTCCACCGTCGATGTGCCGATCGTCGCGGACCTGGACAAGCTGGCCCGAAGCCTCGAACAGGCGATTCCACGTCGCCTCTGGTCGATCGACAAGCCGGGGCAGACCTGCCTTCCGCCGAAGAAGGTCAAGATCCTCTTCGCGAAGATAAAGACGCCCGCCATCCAGTGCCGCATCACCGGCACCGTCGTCCGAGGGCCGCTGGTGCTGGAGGGCTCGGGAAAAACGATCATTGTCACCATGCCGCTTCACGCCGCGATCAGCGCGCGCGACGTGGGAGGCGTACTCAGCCGGGAAACGGCCGAGGCGGACGCCCGCGTCCGGGCTGTGATCAGGCTCGACATCGCCCGCGACTGGTCGCCGCGCGGCACGGTGTCGATCGCCTACGACTGGACCGACGAGCCCCACGTCGACTTCCTTGGCCAGCGCATCGAGTTCACCAGCAAGGCTGACGCCAAGCTCGCCGGCGTCGTCGCGCGCCTGGAGCGTTCGCTGCCGCAGGAACTCGGCAGATTGCAGCTGCGCGAGCAGGTCGCGCAGGTCTGGGGGTCGGCGTTCACCTCCGTCCAACTGAACCGGGCGAACCCGCCGGTGTGGATGCGGATCACGCCCCGGCAGTTGAGCTACGGAGGCTACACCATCTCGCGCAACCGGGTGAACCTGGCTCTAGGGCTGACGGCAGTTACGGAGACGTTCGTCGGCGACCGGCCACCTGATCCGCAGCGCCGGCCGCTCCCCGACATGACGCGCACGCAGCCCGGACCCGGCCGCATCCTGTTCGCCATACCCGTCATCGCCGACTATCGTCAGCTGGAGCCGGTCCTCGCCAAGGCATTGGTGAAGCGGTCGCGCCGCCCCTTCGAAGTGCCCGGTGTCGGGGCCGTGCGCGCGCAGTTCCACCAAGTGACCATCTACGGCACGACGGGCGGCAAGATCGCAGTCGGGCTTCGCTTCAGCGCGGCAGCCGAAGGCGGGGAGCCTTCGCGGGGCACGATCTGGCTTACCGCCACGCCGCGCAACGCCGTCAACGATCGCCGTGTCGCGTTCGACGATCTCACCGTCGCCAGTGTGACCGACTCGGTCCGGACAAGCCTGCTGCTGAAGCTTGCCAACACTCCCGGCATATCTGGCACTGTGTCAGCCGCGCTGACCCAGAATTTCGAAAAGGATTTCGACAAGCTGTTCGGCAAGATCACCCGTGCGATCGACGAGAAGCGTATCGGCGACCTGATCGTGCGCGCCCGCATCACGGACGTGCGGACGGGCCAGCTGAAGGCGGCGGGGCAAGGCGTCTACCTGCCGGTATGGGGGCGCGGCACGGCCACGATCGGCCTTGCGCCACGGCGGGCCGGAAATTGAGATCTCTGCTGCAGCCTTGACGCCTGCTTGATCGTCCCAGCGGCAACGCTGCAGCCTCTTTCGATCTTGGCAGAACTATTCAAAGGTCAAATCAAATCATCCGGCTCTGTCTCACGGTATCGTCGGACGCGCATCGCTCTGCTTGGTCGCCCGGTGGAGGGCTGTGACGCGCTTGACTTGTGCGATGCTGCAACCCGCCAGCGCCGCCGTTTTCGCTATGCTCATCCCAGCCTCACGAAGTGAGACGATGCGGCGATGATGGGCCAAGTCTGGTTTTCGACCGGTGTAGCGTCCCTCCCGCTTGGCGATCGCTATGCCTTCCCGCTGCCGCTCGCGGCGCAGTTCGTAATCATCGCGAGCGGTCTGAAGCGCAACCCTCAGTAACATGTCTTGAATTGCCTCTAGGACGATGCGCGTCACCCCGCCATTGTCCTCGGCAAGATCGGTAAGATCCACGATTCCTGGTACGGCTAGCCTCGCTCCCTTGTCGCGGATAGCGGTGACGAGCCTCTCCGCCTCAGCCAGCGGCAGGCGACTGATCCGATCGATCTTTTCGGCGATAACCACTTCGCCCATTTGCAGGTCGGCTATCATGCGAAGCAACTCGGGCCTGTCAGGACGCGCGCCGGAAGCCTTCTCGCGATAAACAGCTGCGACATAATACCCCGCGGCACGCGAGGACACGACCATCGCCTCTTGTCGTTCAAGATCCTGCTCGTCGGTGCTGACGCGCAGGTACACGCGAGCAGCGCGGACTGTCGTACTCATGTTGGCTCCGTTGGGTATACCCAATTGCGCCACCGCTGCGATCACCGGCTCTGAATAGCAAGCGCGGATCCTGTCGAGCCTAGCTCAGCAAGCCAAGCCTAAGTGGCTACCGCACGCAGACATGAACGGCCACCGATCACCAAACGCGTCGAAAGGTCCTGCTTCGTGCTATCCCTGTGCGCCGGTATTCGGTAAGGGATGGTGATTGGGTCAGCTAAGCAAGTTTGGTGCAGATGGAAGCACAGAGAGTTAAGATTGTAGACGGTGGTAAACTCGTGATTCCGGCGGCTATGCGCCGTGAGCTCGGGATCACCACGGGTGACACCGTTCTCGTCGATGTGGATGATGGCGAGTTGCGGGTACGATCCGTGCCTAAGGCACTTGAACGTGCTCGCGCCATCCTGCGCAAGTATGTGCCTGCTGGGGTCGGGTTGGCTGACGAGCTGATTGCGGAGCGTCGGCGTGAGGCGGAGCGTGAGTAGCAAAGTCGTACTCGACGCCTCCGCCCTGCTCTGCCTTCTGAACGATGAACCCGGGGCGGATCGGATAGTCGACGTGCTCACCCGTAGCATCATCGGAACGACCAACCTCGCCGAGGTCGTCTCCAAGCTCCGGGACCGAGGACTGCCGCTCGACGAGGTGCGTGAGGCGCTTGGCGGGCTGCACCTCGATGTCCGGCCGCTCACTCCTGCCCAAGCGCTCATCGTAGGCGACCTTCGGCCAGCGACGAAGGCGCTTGGCCTGTCGCTTGGCGACCGGGCATGCCTTGCTTTGGCGATCGACCTGCAAGCCGAGATGCTCACAACGGACGGCCCACTTGCGAGCGCCGAGGTCGGCATCAGCATCACCAATGTGCGACCGCTTGCAGAGTAGTCGCAGATTCGTACTTTTGGGTACTGTTCGGCAGGTTGCCATGCTGTCCGCAATCTAACCAGACGAAACAATAAGAACGTCTAAAGAAGATGGCAGAACCGATGAACGAGAAGCAGGCGCGACAACTCCTACGAACGGCTAACGAGGATGAGCCAGTCCTGCTGACGCCCGCCATTCTACAGAAGCTCGACCTGAGCGATGTTCAGGACGGCTGCGGGTTTCAGGTTGGTCAGATCAAGGGTGGTGTCCACCACTTAGATTGGAACGGAGCCGTCCACCGGCGCGGTAGTGCTCTGGTTGGGGAGGCCGATCATACATGGACACGGAAATATTGGTACTCGCCTATTGGTCTCGAGCAATACCTCGACCTGGTTAGGCGAGCGGTCGAGGCCCGGCAGAAATCTTCCGGCGACACCGAGGTGTCCTACCAAGACGATGACGGCGCATATGTGGCGTTGCGCTTCGAGATTGCGACGGCAGAGACGAACCTTTCTAAGGCTTACCTTGCGGTCCGCAGGGTCGCAGAGCAAGTAGAGGAGGCCGCTTCGGATGCAGCAGACGAGGTAGGGAAGCGCATCGCTGAGGTGGCGGCGCGCCTTTCCGGTTGGGGAAGCCTGACTCTCGACGCGCTGGTAGATGCGGTGGAGAACGCGTCGAACAATCAAGCTAAGGGTCGCTCGCTTGAAGAGCTATGCGCTCGCCTTTTCGAAACCGTGGCGGGGATGACCGTTACCCAGCGCATCCTCACGGAGACCGAGGAGATCGACATCTCCCTCATCAACGGCAGCGATGAGGCCCGGTTGAAACGTGAAGGAGCAATCATCCTTGCCGAGTGTAAGAACTGGTCAGGCAAATGCGGGAAGAACGAATTCGTTGTGTTTCGATCGAAGCTTGAGAACCGCGCTCAACGAGCGACTCTCGGCTTCTTGATTTCATGGAACGGGTTCGCCGAGACGGTCACGAAGGAGATGCTGAGGGGAAGCCGCGAAGACTTACTAATCGTGCCGCTAGCGGGGGATGACCTTCGTCGGGCTGTACGTGACAGCGACTTCACCAAAGTCATGCTCCGAGCATGGGACGCGGCGGTCGCTATGTAGCGGTATCTAGGCCGACACTCCCGCGTATCGACCGTCGGGCGCGACTGAACACATCGAACGGCTTAACGTCCGCCGTATCAGGCGCAAATCCACCATTTTGGGATGCCTTCAGAAGAGGCGGTTTCGTCCACTGTTTCGGGGAAACCTACATTGGGGATGAGATGCGTGTCGCATCCAGGGCCCCCGACCCAGCGTCCGACGACCCAAGAACATTCAGGATCGCAGCATCGAACGCCGGCCGAAGCTTTCGGAGAGGTGTTATGAGGTCGATCATGACCACTGCGGCCTGTGCCGCGCTATGCTTTGCCGTGCCCCCGGCGCTCCACGCCCAGGGCCAGACTTCACCAGACGTTGTCTATGCGCCCAACGTCGGACCGCATCATTTGACATTGGTTCAATGGTCGGGCCGCGTGAGCCAGGAGATTGAAAGCCAACTTCAATATCCCCGCATTCCGACCCCAGAAGAGGCGGGGAGCGGGATCGTTCACGTCAAATTCCGCTGCAGCCCTAGCGGTGCTGCCGATCAGGCTACTGTGATGAAGTCGTCCGGCTCCGGCTGGCTGGATCAGGCCGCGCTTCGTGCCGTGAAGCGGCTGAAGAACCTGCACCCGCTCGCCACCGGCGCGAACCCGGATCAGAAATATGTCGCGCTTATCCTATTCTCCACGTCTCCGCGAGAACACGCACGGCAACTGGCCATGATCAACGAAGAAGCGAAACAGCGTAATGCATGGTTCAAGGGCGGCACGCAGACCGCCAGCATCATGCTGGCGCCCGACGAGAGTTGAGAGGCAAGGCTGGGCGCTGGCGGTGGCAATGCCGTCGCGCCCTGTCCTGGCGGCTTATTGAAAGCAGTGAGTTTGCATCCGTCAGGGGCGGCGCACTTCGTATGCCCGTATGCCGGTGCCAAGACGATTGGCGCCGACGGCGAGTTGTTCACCACTGACGTTTGCAATGAATGCAGGGCTCTTTTCCTGGTTCGGCGCGAGACGCGCGTCATTGTCGTCGATCTTGAGCCCGGCGGACGAATATTTACGCTGCTCGGCCGCGACAACGATAAGACCGCTCCAGTTTTCCTTCTGCGTTCCCTGAACGAACGTGTTGCGCGCGATCTCGCCCGTGGCGCCTTCCGGCAGGTCGATCATGTAATTGGTGCGGCTTCCCGCTGAATCGTCGAAGCTATTGTCGGTGATCGTCACCTGCGGCACGCGTAGCTTCACATAGTGGCCACCGCGGCCTCGCTCGAAGCGGGAATTGGTGATCGTCACGCCGCCGCTGTTGGCGAGATAGATGGAATGGGCGCAATCCTCCGTCTCGTGGCATTGGCCAAGCCCGGAGAAGGTCGAGCGATCGACCGTGACACGGCTCGCGTCCTCCGTACCGCCCAGGATGCCTTCCTGGCTGTCGAGGAACATGGCGTTGCGGACGGTCAGATCACCGATCTCGATACGGATGCCCGCCCCATTTCCGTCAGGCACGCGAATGCCACGGAACACCAGCCCGTCCACGACCGAGCCGTTGCCGCGAAGGACCAGGGCGGCCTTGTCCTCGCACGCTCCTTCAAAGATTGCCGTTCCGGCTTGTCGCGCCTTGAAGGTGATCCGCCCTGCCTGCTGCACCGCGCATTCGCGATAAACACCCGGTGCGATCAAGACGGTGAAATCCTGGCCACGATTGGCCTGCAACGCCTCGTCGAGGGTCGCAAAACCCTCCCCGCTTTCCTGCACGACGAACGGCGCCGCCCCGTTCTGTCCGCTCACCGGTACGGCGGCGATCGCGACAGCGAGAAAGACGGGGGCAAAACGCATGGGGAGGAATCCTTTCATGCCCTCCTGACGCGGCGAACCCGGGCGCGAAAGTGTCAAACGCTCCATCTCTCGGCCGAACTGCTCGGAACGGGCTACCGAGGCCACCTATTGTCCCGTCGCGGCACGCTTCCACTGCGTCGCGTTTCCTGTTGCAACTGACTTAATCGGGCCGCACAAGCGTGACGAAACACGTCCATTAGGCGGAGAGGCACAATGCAAAGCTATCTGAAGCATTATATCGATGGCGCCTGGGTCGACAGCGAAGGTGGCAAGCGCCACGAGGTCATCGATCCCGCCACCGAGCAGGCAACCACCGAGATCACGCTGGGCACGGAAGCCGACGTCAACAAGGCAGTCGCCGCCGCCAAGAAAGCCTTCAAGACCTGGGCGGATTCCTCAGTGGAAGATCGCATCGCCCTGCTGGAGCGGATCATCGCGCTCTACAAGAAGCGCATTCCCGATCTCGCCGCTGCCACCAGCCGCGAAATGGGTGCCCCCATCTCATTCGCAAACATGGCGCAGGCGCCGGCTGGCCTCGGACATTTCATGGGCACGCTGGCCGCGCTCAAGGAGTTCACCTTTTCCGAACAGGCGGGCAAGGGCGCGCGCGTGGTGCATGAGCCGATCGGCGTCGTTGCCATGATCACGCCGTGGAACTGGCCGCTGAACCAGATCTGCGCGAAGGTCGCGCCTGCACTTGCCGCCGGCAACACCATGATCCTGAAGCCGTCTGAAGAAGCGCCGACCAACGCGATGATTTTTGCCGAGATCCTGGACGAGGCCGGCGTGCCCGCTGGCGTGTTCAACCTCGTCAATGGCGATGGTCCAACGGTTGGCGCGGCTCTCTCGGCGCACAAAGACGTCGACATGGTGAGCTTCACGGGTTCGACCCGTGCGGGCATCGCGGTGGCGACCGCCGCTGCCGCAACCGTCAAGCGCGTCCATCAGGAGCTCGGCGGCAAGGCGCCGAACGTCGTTCTGGAAGGCGCGAAGCTGGGCGAAGTGCTGCCCCCGACGCTGGCCGGCGTGATCGCCAACACCGGCCAGAGCTGCATCGCGCCAACCCGCCTGCTGGTTCACAAGAATCAGGTGAACGAGGCCGAAGAGGTCGTGAAGGCCATCATGGAAGCGACTCAGGTGGACACCCCCGAGAAGGAGGGTGCACACATTGGACCGGTCGTGAACAAGGCCCAGTTCGAGAAGATCCAGACCCTGATTCAATCCGCACTCGACGAGGGCGCACGGCTCGTCACCGGCGGCGTTGGGCGCCCGGATGGGCGCAACGCGGGCTATTACGTGAAGCCGACGGTTCTCGCCGGCGTCACGCCGGAAATGCGGATCTACCGCGAGGAAACGTTCGGGCCGGTCGCCACCATCACCACCTATGAGGATACGGAACAGGCGGTGGAGATGGCGAACGATACCGATTACGGCCTTTCCGCCACGATTTCAGGCGACCCGGCCGAGGCGGCGAAGATCGCTGGCAAGCTACGCGCGGGACTCGTGACCATCAACTCCTGGGGCCCCAACGGCGCGACGCCATTCGGCGGCTACAAATCCTCCGGCAACGGTCGCGAGGGCGGGAAATGGGGACTGACAGACTTCATGGAAGTGAAGACCATCGTCGGCGAAAACGCCGCCTGATTGGAAAACCAACAGCGGGCGCCCTGAAGAGGGCGCCCGTTTTCATAAGGGGAGAGGGAAAATGATCGTTAGCGTTCTGTATCCGAACCACGACGGCGCCAAGTTCGACGCCGGCTATTACAAGGCGAAGCATGCCGAACTGGCACGCGAGATCTGGAACCCCGACCGGGTGGAACTGATCGAAGGGCAGGCCCCGGGCGGCGGCGCTGCGCCGTTCGCGTTGATCGCCCATTTCCACTTCGCATCGCCCGAGGCGATGGGACAGGCCATGGCCAATCCGCGGATCGGCGAGCTTCAGGCGGATGTGCCGAACTTTACGGACATCACCCCGACGATCATGGTCGGCCGCACGCTCTGATCTGATGACGGCACGCGCGCGCCTCACCACAGGCGTCGCGCGGCCCTGTGCAGGTGCGCCGCGCTCTTCAGCGCTCGTGTCAGGTTCCTTGCGAGCGCGTCCCGCACCTGAGAAGCGGCGAGTTCGCTTCACTCCGGCTTCGATATCGCCAACCGAGCACCTCGGACCAGTTCTGCGAAACCCAGGGCACGGTCGGTCGCGAACGCTTACGAGCAGTTAGAGTGAACTCAGCAGTGGGTGCTCAACGGCGTCTCGCCGGGAGAGAAGTTGTTCGCGGCACGTAGGTCGACAAGCTCAGTGCCGACGAAGGCCAGGATCCAAATCGATCCAGAATAATCACAGCGCCGACCATACGAACGCCAGGTCCAGCTAAGATCTTATCGTCGGGGCAATCCGCAGCCCCGACTCGGCGCAACATCCGAACCTAACGGCCGCTGTGCGGCGGCAAGGCAGATCGCATATTCCGACGAGAGCACTAAAGGGATCTAGCCGGCGCCGCTATCCGCAGCGCCGGATCAGCACTCTTTTAGATCAGCGGCCAGCGGGAGCTTCGGCGCCAGGAATCGCCGCCCCGGGAGCACCGCCCATAATCTGCTGCTGCTGCAGCTGGCGAAGCACCGCCTCCGGCAGGAAGTCGATCAGTTCGACATCGAAGACGAGCGTCGAGTTTCCGGGGATCGGCCCCTTCGTCTCGGCACCATAGCCGAGCTCCGGCTTGATCCAGAAGCGGTACTTGGCGCCCTTCGGCATGAGCTTCAGCCCTTCGGAGAAGCCCTTCACGACGCCGGTTACGGGAAACGGCGTCGGCTGCTGCGACTTGTCGAAGGTGGTGCCGTCAAGCAGCTTGCCTTCGTACATCACCAGCGCAACGTCGGTATCGGTCGGCTTCGGGCCAGACCCAGCCTCCAGCACCCGATATTGCAGGCCGGAAGCCGTCGTCACCACGCCAGCCGCACGCGCATTACGCGTCAGGAAATCGTCACCCTGAACTGCGAGCGCCGCCGCCGCCACAACCGCGGCGATGATGCCGGCGATCAGCCAAAGGACATAGCTGCGCTTGACCGGCGCGATCGGAACGGCGGTGACGGACGACATGGCGATCCCTCGGTCATGACCAGGCGCGAATCACCGCGCCTGGATTGCAGCGAATGTTGATAAAGTTGATGCAGACGCGCGGGTCTTACCGTGCGCCGTCACGCTCCGCACGCTTGCGCTCCAGCTTGCGGGCGCGGCGAACGGCAGCGGCACGCTCACGTGCGCGCTTTTCCGACGGCTTCTCGTAATGCCGGCGCAGCTTCATCTCGCGATACACGCCTTCACGCTGCAGCTTCTTCTTGAGCGCGCGCAGGGCTTGGTCGACGTTGTTGTCGCGAACGATGATCTGCATAAAACCGACACTTCTCCGAGATCTGAAACAGCCCGATTCCGCAAAACGGAAACGGCGGCAGCGAGCGTAGCCCGCGCCGTGAACCCGCTGCGTCTACCACTCCGCCGGTGTCCGCGCAACCCGCCGCGCTGTGGCGATTGCGTCACAGCACGCGCCACGCCTTTGCGCGCAGGCGTGGCGGCGGTAGAGCGCGCTTCATGACGACGCTTTCGCTCTACGACAGCCTTTCGCGCTCGCTGCGCGCATTCAAGCCCCTCGACCCGGCGAAGGGCGTACGAGTCTATTCCTGCGGGCCAACCGTCTACAATTATGCCCATGTCGGCAATCTGCGCGCCTATGTCTTCACGGACACGCTGTCGCGCGTGCTGACGTGGAAGGGTTATGACCTCACCCATGTCATCAACATCACCGATGTCGGGCACCTCACCTCCGACGCGGATGCCGGCGATGACAAAATGGAGGCCGCGGCCAAGCGCGCCGGCAAGGACATCTGGGCGATCGCGCGCCATTACACCGATGCGTTCAAGCAGAATCTGGCGGATCTCAACATCCGCAATCCCACACATCTGCCGTTGGCGACCGATCACATCGCCGAGATGATCGACTTCGCCGCGCAGATCGAGGCGAAGCATTGCTACCGTCTCGACAGCGGCCTGTATTTCGACGTGACCACCGTTCCCGAATACGGGCGGCTCGCCCGATCGGCGGATGATACCGGCGAGAGCCGGATCGATCCGGTCGCCGGCAAGCGTCACGCCCAGGATTTCGCTATCTGGCGCACGTCGGCGCCAGGTGAAAATCGACAGATGGAGTGGGACTCGCCCTGGGGTCGCGGTGCGCCCGGCTGGCACCTGGAATGCTCCGTCATGAGCAAGAAATATCTCGGCGAATCATTCGACATCCACACCGGTGGCATCGACCACCGCGAAATCCATCATCCCAACGAGATCGCGCAGAACCAGGCGCATTGCGGCTGCGCCGATAGCGGCGCCGCTTTTTGGATGCACAACAACTTCCTGGTCGAGCGCGCCGGCAAGATGAGCAAGTCGTCGGGCGAGTTCCTGACGCTACAGGCGGTGATCGACCGCGGGTTCCACCCCCTGTCCTACCGTATGCTGTGCTTGCAGGCGCATTATCGCAGCGAGCTGGAGTTCTCCTGGGAAAATCTGGCCGCCGCTCAGGTGCGGCTGAAGCGACTCGTGCAGGCGGTGGAAGGCCTTCGTTCCCGAGCGGATGCGCCGGCAAAAGGCTCCGCAGCAGGGTACCGCGAACAGCTCGATACCGCCGTCTCGGACGATCTCAACACGCCAAAGGCGCTGCCGGTGCTTGATGCCCTGATTGCGGACAAGAAGGTGTCGCCGGCAGACCGGCTTTCCGCGTTGACCGATTTCATCGAGATACTGGGCTTACCGCTCGACACGATCACGCGCGAAGATCTTCGCGTCCGACCGGCTTCCGCCGCCATCGACGAGGCTGCGATCATGAGCAGGCTGGCCGAGCGGCAGGACGCCCGCGCGCGAAAGGATTTCGCCGCTTCCGACGCGATTCGCGACGAACTCGCCGCGGCCGGCGTCGAGGTGATGGACGGCGACCCGATCGGTTGGGACTGGCGCACCACCGCGACCTGACACGCGACAGCGCGAACGCACGAGCAGTTAGCGCAGCGGTGCATCCCGCTGCGCCAGGATTGGCGGGACGTAAGGCTGTTCGCCCTTGGGAATGGCCGCCGCAGCGGCTTCGATCGCTGCGATCCGGCGCCTTGTGGCGGGATGCGTCCGGCTCCGGAACAGCCCTCCGTCGATGTCGCCGCCATGCTCCCGCCAGAAGCGGGCGGCCGAGGCGGGATCATAGCCGGCATTGTGGAGGAGGACGACGCCAAGCGCGTCGGCCTCAAGCTCCACCGCCTGACCAAGCTGTGCATTGCGCCCGAGTTCGCCGAGCAGCCCGCCCTGCACGCCGGCAGCTTCAAGGCGGACACGATGCTTCAGGATGACATGCGCCAGCTCATGGGCGACGATGACGGCGGTTTCTTCATCACGGTACCGTTCGAAAAACCGCACTCCGATCTGAATGACCTTGCCGTCTGACTGGGCAGTCATCTTCGGCCCCAGCACCACCTCGAACCGGCCGCGACAGCCTCGGGGAGCCGTCATCTCTATCTCGTGGCGACTGCCATTCCGAACCAACGTCGCGCTAACCGGGCTTTCCTGTCGCTCCAGCACGTCGAGCGCAGCGTCGCGGTCCGCGCTGGACGGCGGCGGCGCGTTTGCGACGAGTGGCTCCGATCCAAGGGCGGCCAGCCCGTCATTGGCGCGGATGCCGGCCGCCGCTGCCGGGGAGCCGGGCACCACTCCCTCCACCGAAATGGGCAAAGGGAAGCCGAACACCTGGCGCGCGGCGCCCTGTGACGCGGCGTCATATTGGGTGCGGGCGTGTAGAACCATGCCGCTTGCCGGCACGGTATCCCGGCACAGCCTCGCGTTCGACGTGACCAGCCGATGCGCGATGGTGGCCAGGCGCAGGTCGATGGCGCGCAGCGCCTCCAGGCTGGCGGTGTCAGGTTCGGCAGGTGCGGCGGGGGCCGAAGCGGCGAGAGCAATGGAAAGAAGAGCGATCACATCAACCCGATAGGCGAGCCGGGCACGCCGCGCTATCAATCGTGGTCATGAAGGCCGTTTTACCCGCAATCGCCCGTCCGCTGCTCGAACCGCAGCTTCCGTCGGATCTGGAGATCTCTTGGTGGTCGAGCCCGGCCGATGCAAAGGCGATGATCGCCGATGCCGAGATTGCCTGGGTCGACATGCAGCCGACAAAGCTGACTGAAGAGACACTGCGCGCCGCCGGAGACGGGCTGAAGTGGGTTTCGACCATTTACGCCGGCTTGGACGCCTTCCCCTTGGACGTGCTGCGCGCGCGTGGGGCGACGCTCACTAACGGCGTGGGCATCAACGCCATTGCAGTGGCCGAATATGCCGTACTGGGCGTGCTCGCAGCCGCCAAACGCCTGGATGAGGTGATCCGCGCGCAGGACCGGGCCGAGTGGCTGCGCGATTCGCCGGGCAAGATCGAGCTCGCCGATACGAAAGCCATCGTCATCGGATATGGTGCGATCGGCCGTCTGATCGGTGAGCGACTGTCGGCGTTCGGCGTCGAGGTCACGGGCGTGACCCGTTCCGGCAGCAATGGCACGCTTACCCCCGACAAGTGGCGGACGCAGCTTGGCGCATTCGATTGGGTGATACTCGCAGCTCCCTCCACTGGAGAGACCAAGTCAATGATTGGTGAGCCCGAGCTTGCGGCGATGAAGCCGGGCGCGTGGCTGATCAACATCGCGCGCGGCGACATGATCGATGATGATGCCCTGTTGTCAGCATTGCGCGACGGGAAGATTGGCGGTGCGTTCCTCGACCCGACCAATCCGGAACCGCTACCGTCCGATCACCCCTTGTGGACGGCTCCGAATTGCATGATTTCCATGCATCTGTCCGGACGCAGCCAGACCAAGATGTTCCAGCGCGCTGGAGCCATGTTCCTGCGCAACCTGGCCGCATACCGTGCTGGGCGGCCGATGGAGAATGTCGCGGATCTCGACCGCGGCTATTGATCAGCCGATCAGACCATCGTCATCGGCCGCAAGCACGCGGCCCATGGCATCAAACAGATTGTCCATTGCGACCGGCTTGAAGATCACCTCGTCAGCGCCAGCGGCGAGGCAGCGCTCGCGCAGATCGATCGCCGTATCAGCGGTAACAACGATGATGGGAACGCGCGCCTTCTGATCCGAGCGGGCGCGGATGTGGCGAATCGCCGTAATCCCATCCATGCCGGGCATTCGAAGATCGACCAGGAGCATGTCGAACTCCTGATCGTCCAGCAGCCGCAGCCCTTCCTCTGCGCTTTCCGCCTCGATCATGTCCGCCCCGGCCACGTTAAGCATGTCGCGGACGACACGGCGGTTCATCCTATCGTCCTCAATAAACAGGACGTTCATGGCCGCAGGCCAGACAGGCAGGCTAATCGTTCCATTGCCACCGTGATTATTGTCTCAAGCGGCGCGGGAAACAAGAGCCGAGACGTTAGGTTCGTCGCTAAACACGGCCTGGACTAGCGCTTCTTTGCCAATCGGCTTGGTGATGAAGCGAGACACGCCTGCTTCGGCCAGCCGCGTCTGTTCAAGCGGCTCCAGACGCGGCCCGAGCAACGCGATCCGTGCGTCCGGCGCTGCCTCAGTCAGCGCACGCACAGCCGCCACCATGTCATCGCTCGCGCGCAGGGTCTGATCATCCAGAAGCAGCGTTGCGGGCTGCTGGGCTTGCAGCGCGTCCCGGGCCTCATCGGCAGTGGCGGCGAAGGTCACTGCCCCGCCTACGGGCGACAACAACGCCTTGAACATGGCCCGCGTGATCGGATTGCGATCCAGAACCAGCACGCCTGCGCCCGACACCGCTTCCGCTTCATCCGCGATGGCCGGTTCATAGGGCAGGTCAAGCACGAACGTTGCGCCATCACCCTCTGCGCTGACAACCGTCACGTCTCCGCCCATCGCGCGGGAGAGATTGCGGCAGATCGACAGGCCGAGCCCGGTGCCGCCGAACTGGCGAGTCGTTCCGGCATCCGCCTGACGAAACGCCTCGAAGATAATCTCGTGCTTGTCCGGCGCGATCCCGATGCCCGTATCTGCGACAACCAACCGCCACCGATCGTCCACAATGCTGGCAGATACGCTGACATGACCGCTCGCGGTGAACTTCACCGCATTGGAGAGCAGGTTGAAAACGATCTGCCTGAGGCGCGTGGCATCTGCCATCGCGCAAGCCGGCGCGTTTGCCAGATCAAGGGAGAAGCCGATCCCCTTGGCACGTGCCTGATCCTCCCAAATCCGCGCTGCGTCCAATATCGTGCGCTTGATGTCGGTCGGCGCTTCCTCGATCGTCATCCGTCCGGTTTCGATCTTCGCCACATCCAGAATGTCATCGACCAAAGCGCGCATCGTCATGCCCGCACCATGAACGACGGACAGTCGATCGCGGGTCGGCAGGTCGGTTTCCGGATCAGCGAGCATCACCTGCGTCATGCCAAGGATGCCATTCAGCGGCGTGCGAATCTCATGACTGGTGGTTGCCAGAAACTCGGTCTTTGCTGCCAAAGCCTTGCCCAGCGCCGTGTTGGTGCGCGCCAAGGCGTTGCGGCTCCGCCGGATCGTGACGATGCCAATCACGAGCATGGCGATGATGAGCAACGTGCCCAGAAACAGCCATTGCTGAGTGCGGGCGCGGGACCGCTCCAGCTCAACCGTCTTTTGCAGATCGGCCGCCTTCAGTTGCGCAATGCGCAGATCCTGATTGGCAAAGTCGAACTGCGCGTTGGCGATGGCTGCGCTGTTGGACCGGGCGGTCGCCGTTGCCTGATCGTCCAGCCGCTTCAGCGCCGCGAGATGCTGAACCGCAAGGTCACTGCGGCCAAGCTTGGCATATATCTCATAAGCAACCTCGTGCGACGAGCGATCCGGTGGCAAAGTGTTCTCTAGATCCTTGCCGCTGAACCGTTCGGCGATCAGGCGCTCGGCCCTGTCGATGTTCCCACGTTCAAAGGCCGACTGGGCTGCAAGTGTGATAAAGCCGTCGCGATGCGCCGCCGCCTCCGGCTTGCTGGATAGGGCAAGCCCCTCGGCTATCGTCCGATCCGCGGCCGCCAGATCGCCCTTGGCGAGTAGAACCTCCGAGATATTGATCAGAACCTGGGCCTGCAGTGCCGGGCTCTTCATGTCCCGCGCAAAGACCAGTGCCTTGCGCAGTTCGGATTCGGCGCGGCTAAGGCGATTAAGCTCTCGCAGCGCCATACCACGGCCGTTGTGGATCGCGAGCGACAGGCCCGGATCGGCGCGGTAGGCGGCCATCGCCTCGTCGTAGTAGCGGAGCGCTCCCTCATAGTCGTTGCCAGTGGCATGGACCAAGGCGATCATTATCAGAGATTTGGCGCGACTCCTTGTGTCGCCAAGGTCTCGAAAATAATCATGAGCGCGGCGAAGGTCGGAAAGTGCGCGACCGATCTGCCCGGTCGCGTAAAGCACTCCTCCCTCTGAAAGCAGAATATCCGCATGCAGTTGGGTTCCGGGTGCGATTTTTTCCGCTGTGCGACGGGCACTCGACAGTGCCTCGGCCGCTCGCTGCGGTTCCATGACGCGGCTGTGCGCCTCCCCCATCAGCCATAGCGCGGTTGCTTCCATTTGAAGCGAGCGTGCGCGGCGCGCGTACCCCAGTGCAGATCGAGCCTCCGCGACAGCAGCTGCTGGGTCGGTCAACATGCGCGCCTTCACTGCGGCCGCAAGAGCCTCGAACCTTGGATCATTGATCCGGGAGGCAGGCGCTGCTGCAGCGAGAACCAGCGGCACCGCGATAAGAAGCAGGCAACTCCGCCAGATAGTGATCACCCGCGCTTCCAAGCGGTAGCCAAGGTGTTGAAGGTCGCGCGACTGTCTTGCGACACGAAGTGATGCCGATCTTCATCCAGGAAGGAGGTAAGCGCCTCCAGCGAGATCGGGCGACTGATCAGAAAGCCTTGAACCATATCGCATCCCATGACGGTCAAGAGCGCAAGCGCCGCATGAGTTTCTACGCCTTCCGCCACCACCTCCATCTCGAGTGCATGCGCGAGATCGATCGTGGAGCGTACGATTAGCGGGTCGCGGTTCGAGCTCGTCAACTGGGTGACGAACAGCTTGTCGATCTTCAGCTCACGGGCGGGCAGTTGCTTCAGATAGGCCAGACTTGAGAGACCGGCGCCGTAATCGTCGATCGCGATGACGATCCCGATATCGGCAAATCGCTGAAGGTTGGCGATGGCCGAAGCAGGATCACGGATGACCGACGTTTCGGTGACCTCAAAGCCAAGCTTCGCATCCGCCTCGGCAACCATGTGACACGCGGCGTCCACAAATGCCTGATCGCCGAGCAACTGGCCCGAAATGTTGATGAAGATGCGCAAATCGTGTCCGGCGGCAAGCAGTCGACGCTGGTCCTTGATCGCGCGCTCGATGGTCCAGATCGTGAGCTGATCGATGAGACCGCCATCTTCCGCGACGCCGATGAAGTCCCCCGGCAGGATCAGCCCGCGCGACGGATGCTGCCACCGCACCAACGCCTCAGCGCTGCCGATCTCCTGCCGCCGCACGTGGATCTTTGGCTGATAGGCAAGGAACAACTGGTCCTCGGCGATGGCGAGTTTCAGTTCTCGGGAGAGCGACCTGCTTTCGCGCGCGTCAAGCCCCGCCACATCATGTCGGACGGGCATGTGCGCCGCGCGCGCCTCGGCAAGTGCGGCCTCGGCCTCCTCGACTAGACGCACTTCATCGAGATGCGCCGCAGGTCCTGCCGCTGCCCCGAAACAGATCTCGAGCGCGTAGATCTCCCCATCCAGAACGAACTGCTCCTCGCAAGCGCCCCGAAGCAGGTCCAGCGTCTGGTCAAGTTCACCCGCGTCCGCCCCTTCGAACGCAAGCTCCAAGGTGGTTCGGCCAACCACCGTCAACCGCACGTCCGGCGCCGCTTGGGACAGTCGGGACGAGACGTCGGCGACTAGCAGGTCGCTACGTGCGCAACCCAGATAACGGCGAACCGCGGCGAAGTTCGCGATTTCCGCCAGGATAAGGAATCGCCAGGCCGGCCGCTGCGCCACTGCGGCGGATAAGCTCGTCAGCGAGCCGCGCCGCACGACGGGAGCCTTCACGGGATTGATGCCGGAACCGACCATATTGGTTCGAATACTAGGCAGGTTTGAAGATACCCTTAATTCACCGTTCGGCAATGCGGCAGCAGTGCTTCCCTTAATAAACTCTCTTGAAAGTTGGTAAAGGGAACGTTAACTACAAACCCGCGTCCGGTGGACGTGAAAACTAGGGAGTTCAAGATGCTCGCTTTCATTCTCGCCCTGATCTACGGCGGTTCGGACATTAAGCCCTGGTAAAGGGTGCCGACCACCCAAAGAGCGCGGACAAGGCTGCGGCTAGGCGGCGTTTTTCCGAGCAACACGGGTGGGTTCGCCGAGTAAATCAGTTAAAAGTTCAACGTTGCTGCCGCGCAGCTACCGAGAACAGAAAACCCCCGCTCCAGATGCTGGACGGGGGTTTTCTTTCGAGCCTTACAGCCGGCCAAGCTCGGAAGAGCAGATGAATCAGGCCAAGCTGCGCGCCACCGCTTCATTGACGATCTTTCCAGCGCGCACGTTAAGACCAGCACCCAGACCCGGATCTTCTTCGCACGCAGCGATGCCTTTATCGGCAAGCGCCAGACCATAAGGCAACGTCGCGTTGTTCAAGGCATGACTGGATGTCAGCGGCACAGCACCTGGCATGTTCGCCACACAATAGTGAATTACGCCGTCCACTTCATACGTGGGACTGGCGTGTGTGGTGGCATGACTGGTTTCAAAGCAACCACCCTGATCGATGGCGACATCGACCAGCACCGCCCGCTGCTTCATACTGCTCAGCATGTCACGCGTAACAAGTTTCGGAGCGGATGCCCCGGGGATCAGCACCGCCCCGATCACCGCATCGGCTTGCGCGATCTCCTGCTCGATCGCCTCTAACGTCGAAAAGCGAGTCCGGATTCGCCCCTGAAACAATTCGTCCAGTTCCCGCAGGCGGGGCAGCGACCGATCGATCACCGTTACGCTTGCGCCCAGCCCCACCGCCATTCGCGCCGCATGGGTTCCGACCACTCCGCCGCCAAGCACGACGACTTCGGCCGGCGACACGCCCGGTACGCCGCCGAGCAGAACGCCGCGCCCGCCATTAGGGGCCATCAGCGCCGATCCAGCTGCCTCAATCGCCAAGCGGCCCGCAACTTCGCTCATCGGCGCGAGCAGCGGCAGCCCACCGCCGCGATCGGTCACCGTTTCATAAGCCACGGCGGTGACGCCTGAGGCCATCAGGCCTTTGGCCTGCTCCGGATCGGGCGCCAGGTGCAGATAGGTGAAGAGGATCTGATCCTCCCGAAGCTGGATCCACTCGCTTGGCTGCGGCTCCTTTACCTTCACGATCATCTGTGCGGTCGCGAAGACCTCCTGCGCCGTCGGTACGATGGTGGCGCCGGCCTGCTTATAAACCGAATCGTCCGCCGCAATGCCGGCGCCCGCTCCCGTCTCGACCAGCACCTGATGGCCACGGGCCACATATTCGCGAACGGCGCCTGGAGTAAGCCCGACTCGATATTCGTGATCCTTGATTTCCTTCGGCACGCCGACGCGCATGCGGATCTCCTTGTCATAAATCAGACCATCAAAAGGTAAGACGGGCCACAACGCCAACGGGGGAAGCTGCCGTTCCGGCAACCTCCCCCGCGTGGTTCATCTACCGTGAACCGCCAGCCCCGACCGCGGCTGCTTCAGCAGCCGCCTCAGGCCCAGCCACAAACGCCTTAGATGTCGTCGCCAAGCGCGCCCTTGACCTTGCCCATGAACTGCTGGCCCTTGCCCTTCATCTCCTGGCCGGCGCCTTCCGCTTCCAGGCGATCGTCGGCTGCCGTGCGGGTGGCCGGATCCTTATCCGCCATCGCCTGCTTGGTCTTGCCGACAGCCTCGTTCACATTGCCCTTAATCTTGTCGACCAACTCACCCATGATGTCCTCCGTTTTACCCTGAAGGAACGGGGTGGCGCACGCGATGTTCCCTCACGCCCGGGGATGGGCGGCGCGATAGACGTCCAGTAAATGTGCCGCATCCACGGCAGTGTAGATCTGCGTCGATCCAAGGCTTGCGTGGCCGAGCAGTTCCTGAAGTGAGCGCAGGTCGGCGCCCCTTCCCAGGAGATGGGTGGCAAAGGAATGCCGCAGAGCGTGCGGCGTGGTGCGATCCGAAAGGCCAAGGTTCGCCCGTGCAGCCCGCACCGCGGCGCGCACCACGCCGGGCGACAATGGCCCGCCGCGAACGCCGCGAAAAAGTGGCGCGTGACGTTCGATCGGCCATGGCGCGGTCGCCGCATAAGTCTCAAGCGCTTCGCGGACCTGGGGCAGCAGCGGCACGATCCGGACCTTGCCGCGCTTGCCGGTCACGGTGATCGTCTCGCCGAGCGGCAGGGCGGCACCCGTCAGCGACAGGGCTTCGCCGATACGAAGCCCGGCACCATAGAGCAGCAGCAGCAACGCCCAGTCGCGCTTGCCCGCCCATTCAAGCCGCGCGCCATCGCTAACCTCCTCGGCAAGGGCGACGACCTCATGCGGCGCAATCGGACGGGGCACACCCTTGCGGACGCGTGGTCCTTTCAGTCGTGGAGCACTTCCCTCGCCATTCGCCCACTCGAGGAAATCGCGCACTGCAGAAAGCTCCCGTGCGGCCGAGGCGTTGCCCAGACCATCGCCCCGCCGATGCGCCAGATATGCCCGCAGATCAGCCGGGGTCACCGTGGCCAAAACAGCACGATCGACCGGTCCACCTGCATGGCGACACATGAACGACAGGAACCGCACGGCACTCGCGCGATAGGCGCGTACGGTGTGCTCGGATCGGCGCAGGGTGCGGGAGAGATGCGCGGCGTACAAGATGGGCAAGTCATCCACCCGCCTCTTCTATCACCGGCTTCCCTCCGAGTCGCCTGCGCCCCATATGCGTATCCGCATGTCCCGTGCTCGCGTTCTCGTCCTCAATTCCGCGCTTGGCCCACTCGACTATCGCGTGCCCCATGGCATGTCGGTGGAGCCGGGCTCGATCGTCGTTGCGCCGCTTGGTCCACGTCAATTGATGGGCGTGGTGTGGGAGCCGGAGCGACTGCCTTCGGACGCCGAGGTCGGCGACAACCGGTTGCGCAACCTGCTGGCAGTCGCAGATGCGCCGCCACTCCGCCCAGCGCTGCGACGGCTCATCGAATGGACGGCGGACTATTATCTCGCGCCACCCGCCTCGGTTGCCCGCATGGCGCTATCCTCGACATCCGCACTGGAAGGATCGCGTCACGTCGTCGAGTATCGCGCGACCGGGCACGTACCGGCACGCATGACGGCGCAACGCGAGCAGGCATTGGAACGGATCGGCGATCGCCAGGGTCTGATCCGCGAACTCGCTGCCATCGCTGACGTATCGGACAGCGTGATTCGCGGGCTGGTGAAAGCGGGCGCGATCGAGAGCGTCGAGGTGGACATCGACAGCCCCTATCCGCTGCCCCGCGCAGAACATGCGCCGCCGATCCTGTCTGAAGATCAACGCGCAGCCGCTGACGTACTCATCGCCGATGTCGCTGCCCGGGCCTTTCGTCCCACGCTGCTCGACGGCGTCACAGGATCCGGCAAGACCGAAGTCTATTTCGAAGCAGTGGCGGAGGCGCTTCGCCAGGATCAGCAGGTGCTGGTGCTGCTGCCGGAGATCGCGCTTACCGAACCGTTTCTCAAACGCTTTCACGACCGCTTCGGCTGCGAGCCGGTGGCCTGGCACTCGGGGCTCCGGTCGACGCAGCGGCGGCGCGCCTGGCGGGCGATCGCCAGCGGGGAAGCACGAGTGACGGTGGGCGCGCGCTCGGCGCTGTTCCTGCCTTATGCCAGGCTCGGGCTGATCGTCGTCGACGAGGCGCACGAGACCAGCTTCAAGCAGGAAGACGGCGTTCACTATCATGCCCGCGATGTCGCGGTGATGCGGGGCAAGTTCGAAAACTGCCCCGTCATTCTCGCCTCCGCCACGCCGGCGATCGAGACCCGCCAGCAGGTGACGCTCGGCAATTACAATGAGGTCAAGCTGCCCGGGCGTTTCGGCCCGGCCGAGATGCCCGCGATCGAGGCGCTCGATCTCCTCGAGCACAAGCCGGATCGCGGCCGGTGGCTGGCGCCGCCACTCGTCGCAGCCTTGGAGGAGACCCTTGCGAGGGGTGAACAGTCGCTGCTCTTCCTCAACCGTCGCGGCTATGCGCCACTGACGCTGTGCCGGCATTGCGGTCACCGTTTTCAATGCCCGAATTGCACCGCGTGGATGGTCGAGCATCGGTTGACTCGCCGTCTCGCCTGCCACCATTGCGGGCATATCGAGCCTGTTCCGCGTGCCTGCCCGGAGTGCAGCGAGGAGGACAGCCTTGTCGCCTGCGGCCCCGGCGTGGAACGGATTGCCGATGAAGCGACCGCGCTGTTTCCCGAGGCGCGCGTCGCGGTCGTCACCTCAGATACGATCTGGTCACCGGCAAAGGCGGCGGAGTTCGTCGGCCGGATGGAAGCCGGGGCAATCGACATCGTTGTCGGGACGCAGCTCGTAACCAAAGGCTACCATTTCCCCAACCTGACGTTGGTCGGGGTGGTGGATGCCGATCTCGGGCTGGAAGGCGGCGACCTGCGCGCGGCCGAACGAACCTTTCAACAAATTCGGCAGGTTTCCGGTCGCGCTGGCCGCGGCGAAAAGCCTGGCCGCGTGTTCATCCAAACGCACTCGCCCGGCGCACAGGTGATGCAGGCGCTCGTCACTGGCGATTCGGAAGCTTTTTATGAAGCGGAGACCGACGCCCGGCGCGATGCGGGCGCGCCGCCTTTTGGTCGATATGCAGCGCTCATCATTTCCAGTGAGGATCAGGCTGCGGCCCAGGAAACCGCTCGCCTGATCGGGCGAAGCGCGCCTGAAGTTGAAGGCATGCATGTTTATGGTCCGGCACCGGCGCCGCTGGCCATGTTGCGCGGGCGGCACCGCTTTCGCCTGTTGGTTCATGCCCGGCGCGCACTGGACGTGCAGGAGGTCATTCGCGGCTGGTTGGGTGCGATCGACTGGCCGTCTAAGGTGCGTGTCGCGGTGGACGTGGACCCCTACAGCTTTCTTTGACCGTGTTAGCGCGATGGGCGCTTTCGATTGCAGCCCGTTGGTTCACCGACGCTGGACGCGGAACATCCGCACCTGTCGCAGGTGCTTCCCGTCAACCTCGCGGCCGGCGGAGCACGATGTAGAGCGCGCCTTGTCCGCCATGTCGCGGATGGGCGCCGCGGACGGCCGCGATCGATCCCGCGTGACGCGATCCGCCCAGCCAGTCCCCGATCGCTGCACGGATTGCCCCTCGCGCATGCGGACGTTCGCTTTCCGGCCGGGGAGGCTTGCCCGTCACCAGCAGGATCACGCGATCACCACGGGCGATCGAGCGGGCGAGCGCGCCGTCCAGAAGGTCATGCGCAGAGTGCAATGTGTGCCCGTGGAGGTCGATCGTCGCATCCGGCGTCACCAGCCCGCGACTGAGCTTCTTGTCCCAGCCGCCGTCCAGCGTGATGCCCGGCACCGCTTTGGCCGGCGGCTCAGCTCGCTTCTTCGGCTGCGGCACCGGCCGCAGCGCAGCCTGAGTGGAGGAACGCTTCGCAGGCTCGCTGGTCGGTACCGGCCTGGGCACGGTGGCCGCCACCGCGCGTAGCGGACGGACCGTGGCCATCACCCGCGCCCAGAGCGCGGCTTCGTCGGGATTAAGGCCGCGCGACACCAAGCCGAGCCAGCGTGCCGCTGGGCACCAGCAGGAAGGCGGTGCCACGGGCGCTCATTCCACCTGCAATGGCGCGCGCCTCGTCGCCAGCGCCCCAGAAGGTGTCGAAGCGATTGGTGCCCTTGATCGCGCCGCCAGTGTCCTGCGCCACCCACAGCCCGGTTGCGTCCGTGCGGTCCATCGACAGGAACACCGGCGCGCCCAGCGGCACGAAGCGCGTGTCTGCCGCCACCGTCGCGCGATCCGAAACCGGCAAGCCCATCGCGCCGAGCGGCGGTCCGTCGAGCACGCGGAAAAAGACGTAGCTCTTGTTTTCGCGCATGATCGCCCGGCCTTTTTCGGGGTGGGCGTGAAGCCAGGCGACGATGCCTTGCATGCTCGCCTCGCCGCGTCCGATCAGACCACGATCGAGCATCAGCTTGCCAATGCCAGTGTAGTCGCGGCCGTTCTGGCTGTCATAGCCAATCCGCAGGACATCGCCGTCAGGCATGCGGACGAGCCCCGAGCCCTGCACCTGAAGGAAGAAAAGCTCTACCGGATCAACGGCATAGCCAAGCACGCGGGCCTTGCCGGTGAGCGCGCCTTCCTCGATCATGGTGCGGTCGTAATAAGGCACGAAGCTTGCCCCCTCGACCCGGCCGCGGATTTTCTTGCCCTTCAGATCGGTCGAGAACTGACCGAGGTCCACGTCCACCAGATCGCTCGGACGAGCATAGATCGGTGCGTAACCGGAGCGAAATGAGCGCGATCCGGCGATTTCCGGAATATAATAGCCAGTCGCGAACGCTTTCCCGTCGCCCACCTGCACCGTTTCGAACCAGCGGGTGAAGAACGCCCGCGCGTCCCCGCCGCGCGCCGCCGCGTCACAGGCCGGCTTCCAATCGGCCCCGCGGGTCAGCCCGGTCGGATCAGGGCGGCGCACCAGCGATGGGCAACTGATCCGAAAGGCAGCCAGCGCACGTTCGGCGGCATCGCCAGTGATCGGCAGACTGGAGACAGACGGTCCGGATACCAGGCCGGCGGTGACAGCGGTGACGGCGCCGGCAACGGCCGCGCTGGGCACAGGAGCGATTGGTGTGTCAGGCGTCGGCTGACGAACCGGGCCGGCCGGCCGTGTCGGTACAGCCGGCCGCGGAGCCGTTCCAATCCCGGAGGGCGACGGCGGCACCACCGTGCCGACACATGCGGATAACGAGAGCGCCGCAGCCAGCGCTATCCCCCCACGACGAAGCATCATTCCCCCGATCTTCAAGCCGCGCCCGATCTCAAGCCTGGCCGACCTTCAAGCCCTGACGATCAAGCCTTGATGGTCAAGCCTCGTCGGTATCCGACAGCTTCCAATTTGGATCGCTGCTACGCAGGGTACGGGCAAAGGTCCACACGTCATGGGTTTCAACCGCATCGCTGGTGGAGCCAGCGATGACATTGCCCTCCGCGTCGCGCGTGACGGCGGCGATCAGCGCATCGAAGCGCACCGTAATGCGGGCATCCTTCCCCTGAAGCGACGCACCAGTGATGACGGCGCGCTCGATCGAGACCAGCCGATTGTCCAGCACGTCGCCCGTCTCGTTACGCTGCGCAATGGCTTCGCCGAAGGCACGGCCCACATCCGGGGAAACAAGGTCGCGGAGCGCCTCTTCATCGCCCTTCCAAAATGATTCCAGGATCATTCGATAGGCACCCTGTGCGCCATCCATGAACCGCGCGACATCAAAGCCCGGCTCGACGGCAATGATCGCGCGGACGCCCGGCTCGGCATTGCCCTCGAACGGCTTTACTACCGGCTCACGCGGCTCACTGGTCTTCTCCACCGCACGCGGCAGCGGAGCCGGCACGGGCCGCTCCTCCGCGGGCTTGGGCAACGGTTCATGCCCCGTACGCTTGCCCAGCACCGAATACAGCCGGAGCGCAAGAAACGCGGCAACCATCGCGAGAAGGACTATATAGAACACCCGGCCTCCGATACGCTAAGGTTCCAACATAGTCGCCAACGCCCGACGTTTCAAATGGGTGCGGGTGCCCCTTGGCAGCGGCGTTGAAACCGGTCGGGTCGCCTGCTAGGCGCCCACGCATCGTGCGCGGCCCATGCCGCGCCCTTCTCCCTCAAGGAACGACGACATGGACGAGCAGGATACTGGCGCCGGTTTCGGGACCACGCCGCAGCCGAACGGCGAAGATACGACGCCGGCGGTCGGCCTGATCTCGCAATATGTGAAGGACCTGTCGTTCGAGAACCCGAACGCCCCGGCGGTCTTCCAGAACCAGCAGGGTCCGGAAATCAACGTGCAGTTCGATATCGCCGCCAATCAAGTGGGCGAGGACGCACATGAGGTAACGCTGAAGATCGAGGTCCGCGCCGAGACGCAGGGCCGCGTCACCTTCCTGGTCGAGTTGGCCTATGCCGGCCTGTTCGGCGTGCGCAACGTGCCGCTGGACGCGCTCCAGCCGTTCCTGCTGGGCGAGGCGCCGCGCCTCCTCTTCCCGTTCGCGCGCCGCGTAGTGGCGGACACGATCCGCGACGGCGGCTTCCCGCCGCTGCTGCTGGAGCCGATCGACTTCAACGCGCTCTACCTGCAGCAAGCCGAGCAGCGCGATGCGCAGCTGCAGGCCGGGAATTTCGGTCAGGCCTGAGGGCGGGTTCCACTTACTTGTAAGCCGAACGGTTCCTCCCCCCGTTCGGGCCGAGCCTGTCGAAGTCCGTGTTCCGGACACGCCCTTCGACAAGCTCAGGGCGAACGGGGATCCTGGTGAACGGGGCGTAGCAAGATGAATCTCACCCGCGCGCTTGGTTCGGTCGGTGGGCTGACGCTTGCCAGCCGCGTGCTCGCGCTGGCGCGCGATACGCTGCAGGCGAGCTATGTCGGTGCGGGGTTCGCCTCCGACGCATTCTTCGTCGCATTCCGCCTGCCCAACATGTTCCGCGCGCTGTTCGCGGAGGGTGCGTTCAACGCCGCGTTCATCCCCCTCTTCAACAAGAAAATCGCCGAGGGCGGCGGGGCAGAAGGCGGCGGCACGGCGGCCGGGATCGACTTCGCCGAGCGCGCCCTTGCCCTACTCTTCCCGGTGCTGGCGGTGTTCACCGCGGCGATGCTGGCCGCGGCGTGGCCGATCACCTGGGGCCTGTCCGGCGGGTTCGAGCGGCAGCATCCGAGCGCGGCGCAATTCGCCTTTGCCGTCACGCTATCGCGCATCACCATCCCCTATCTTCTGCTGATCTCGCTTGCCTCGCTGCTGGGCGCGATCCTCAACTCGCTCGGGCGCTTCTGGGTCAACGCGGCGGCGCCGATCCTGCTCAACGTCGCGATGGTCGGCGGGCTGCTGTTCTTCCACGGCGCGGACCCATATGAGACGGCGCGGTCGCAGGCGGTGGCGGTCACTGTCGGCGGGGCGATGCAACTCGCGTGGCTGTGGTGGGCATGCCGGCGCGCGGGCGTGAGCCTGAAGCTGCGCATGCCGCGGCTCGACGACGACGTGCGGCGCCTGCTGAAGCTGATCGTGCCGGCGGCGACCGGCGCGGGGGCGGCGCAAATCAACCTCGCCATCTCCACCGCGCTTGCCGGCGGGCTGCTGTCCGCCGGGTCGATCTCGGCGATCTATTACGCCGACCGGCTCAACCAGCTGCCGCTGGGCATGATCGGCATCGGGCTCGGCACCATCCTGCTCCCCGTCATCTCGCGCCAGCTGGCCGAGGGGCGCGAAGCGGAGGCGGTGGAAACGCAGAACCGCGGGCTGGAGCTGGCGCTGTTCCTCACCCTGCCCGCCACCGCCGCCTTCGTCTTCGCGGCCGAGCCGATCGTGCGCGGGCTGTTCCAGCATGGCGCGTTCGATGCGTCGGACACGACGCGCGCGGCGCTGGCGCTCTCCGCCTTTTCGATCGGCCTGCCCAGCTATGTGCTGGTCAAGGTGCTGACGCCGGGCTTCTACGCGCGGGCCGACACTGCGACGCCAGTGCGGCTGGCCTTGTGGTCTGTGGCGGTCAACCTGGTCGGCAACCTGATCCTGATCCCCCTGCTCGGCCGCTACGGCATCGGGCAGATGGGGCCACCGCTCGCCACTGCGCTAGCCTCGACGATCAACGTCGCCTCGCTCTACCTCGTGCTGGCACGGCGCGGGCATCTGGCGCTCGACGCACAGGTGCGCCGCCGCGTGCCACGGTTGGCGTTGGCCGCCGCAATGATGGGCGCGACCCTGCTCCTGATCGCGCCGCCAATCGACCCGTTTATGACCGGCTCGCTGCCGGTGCGCGCCGCGGCGCTCTGCGCGCTGGTCGGCGCGGGCGTGGCGGTCTATGGCATCGCCTGCGTGGTGACCGGCGCCTACCGGCTGTCGGACCTGCGCGCCCTCCTGCGTCGCAAGAAAGCAAGCTGATCATTATGCGCGTCATTTCCGGCATCAAGCCCACCGGCAACCTGCACCTCGGCAATTATCTCGGCGCGGTGAAGCAGTGGGTGGCGATGCAGGAGGAGATCTTGGGCCAGGGCGGCGAGACGATGTATTTCATCGCCGACCTCCACGGCCTGACCGAGTTCATCGCGCCGGCCGAGCTGCGCGCCAACACGATCGAGATGACCGCGACCCTGGTGGCGGCGGGGATCGATCCGGAGCGCTCGATCCTGTTCAACCAGACGCGCGTGCCGGCGCATAGCGAGCTGGCGTGGCTGCTAAACAATGTGGCGCGGGTCGGCTGGCTGAACCGGATGACGCAGTTCAAGGACAAGGCGGGGAAGAACCGCGAGGGCGCGTCGGTCGGGCTGTATGACTATCCAGTGCTGATGGCGGCGGACGTGCTGCTGTATAACGGCACGCATGTGCCGGTGGGCGAGGACCAGAAGCAGCATCTGGAGCTGGCGCGCGATATCGCGACGAAGTTCAACCAGGATTATGGCGTGGAGCTGTTCACCCAGCCCGAGCCGCTAATCAGCAAGGCCGCACCGCGGATCATGAGCCTGCGCGATGCGTCGGCCAAGATGTCCAAGAGCAACCCGTCCGAGCAATCGGTGGTGAAGCTGGTCGATTCGAACGACGCCATCGCGGAAAAATTCCGCAAGGCGAAGACCGATCCCGACGCGCTGCCCGATACGTGGGAGGCGCTGGACGGTCGCCCGGAGGCAAAGAACCTCGTGACCATCTTCGCCGCATTGGCGGATCGCACGCCGGAAGACGTGGTGGCTGAGTTCGCCGGTCAGGGCTTCGGACAGTTCAAGCCTGCGCTCGCCGATCTGGCGGTGGCCAAGCTCGGCCCGATCCGCGACGAGATGCTCCGCCTGCTGAACGACCGCGGCGCGATCGATGCGATCCTCGCCCGCGGCGCGGAAAAGGCCCGCGATCTCGCCGCGCCGGTGCTGGCCGAGGCGCAGAAGGCGATGGGGCTGCTGGCCTGACTGGTATCCAGCGGCCGGGGTTTTCGCCGTGGTCGCGGATCCGGTGACGATTGCCGATGGTAACCCTTTGTGTAACGCTGACGCCTTGCCAGCGTGAGTTCGAGCCATTCTAGACGCCCTTCGCCGACTTGGCCGATCAAAGCGCCCGCCCGCCACCGCCCGGGGTGAACGCATCTATGCGATCGGCGACGTGCACGGCTGCGTCGACCTGCTGAACGCGCTGTGGGCGCGGATCGTGGCGCATCAGGCCAGCTTGCCGGCCGTACCGACTACGCACGTCGTGTTCCTTGGCGATATCGTGGATCGTGGGCCGGATTCGCGCGGCGCGCTGGAGTGGCTGGATCGCAAGCGCCATGAGGTGCCGCGCATCACCACGCTGCTCGGCAACCATGAGGAAATGCTGCTGCGGACGTGCGACCGCGATCCGATGACCTTTGCCAATTGGCTGCGGAACGGTGGCACTCAGGCGGCGGCCAGCTTCGGCTTGCCCCCCTTCGACGGCGCGGATGCCGGCGCCTATATCGAGGAAGTGCGCGCCGCCGTGTCGCCGGAGTGGCTGGAGTGGATCCGCCGCTGGCCGCTGACGGCAGTGTCAGGCGACTATTTCTTCTGCCATGCCGGCATCCGCCCGGGGGTTGCTCTGCGCAAGCAGCAACGCCGCGACCTGCTGTGGATCCGCGAGGAGTTCCTGGACGATCCGCGCGATCATGGCGCCGTGATCGTGCACGGGCACACGATCTCGCCGCGCGTGGAAGTGCTGCCCAATCGCATTGGAGTCGATACCGGCGCCTATGCCAGCGGCGTTCTCAGCGCCGTTTATCTTGAAGGCACGACCGTCGAGGTGATCGCGACGGACCAGTGAGCGTTCTCAGGCGCGTTCCAGCACATGATAGCCGATTTTCGGCTTCATTGCGGCCTTCACCAGTTCGATGCCGACTTTTTTCGCGCCCCGCACCAGCCCCTGCGCATCGCCGGTTTGCACCGAGATGCTCCGCCGACGGACTTCGCTGACCTTCCTCAGTCCGTTGTGCGCCGCGAGCCAGTCGATCGTCTTTTCGGAAAAGGCGTTGAGATGCTCCAGCGGCTGGATTGACGCGAACGCTTCGACCTCGCCCGGGATGGCCTTGGCGCCGCCGCTGGCGAACATGGCCTCGGTCGGAAGCCCCTTGCTCTTGAGCAATTGCTCCAGCTTGCCGCGATAGGGGATCGCGGCCTTGAACAGCCCGCCCGCCGCCACCGCCCGCGCCAGCCGCGCGAAATCGCGACCCGGATGGACGAGATGCTCCAGCACCTGTTCGGTATGGACCAGATCGAAGGTCATGCGATCCACATCCTCGTCTTCGATCACCTCGAGGCCGAGCGTGCGCGCAAGCTGCTTCTTGTCGTCGCCGATCTCCGTCACATAGACGGTCGCGCCCATGCCGCGCGCCACGCGCGCCCAGCGGCCCTGGCCGACGCCGAAATCGAGCATGGTGATGTCGGCTGGGTGCTTGCCGATCCGCTCGAACAAAACGGTGAACTCACCCGCGATGCGGTGGAACTCGTCCAGGGTGAGCAAACCGCGCTCATATTCGTCCAGAAAGCCAGGAGAGATCATCTGCGTGTAGATGACCTCCAGCATCGCATCATTGGGCGTCTGCACCTGAAACAGGAGATCGCAGGTGGCGCACTTGTCGACCTCGAATGGCACGCCGGCGAGCAGCGACCAATCGATCACCCCCTGCCGGCCAAAGTTCGATTGCACCAGCGCACGAACCGGATCCTCGTCATAGCGAGCGGTGTAGATCCGATGCGTATCGGTTCCCGCGCAAACCGGGCAGGCGCTGCGGGAAGTGAAACCGGGTGTCGCGGTCGGCTGTAGCATGGAAAGGCCGGCCTCCTTTGGGGAATGGTTCGCGTACAGCGTCGCGCACGCGCGCTGTCAAGGAAGCGCTGTCCCTTGCGCGGGCATCGCACGCAACTGGCGCCGCGCGGCACGCCGGACGAGCACCAGATCGACCAGCCATCCAAGTGCCATCGCCGCGATCGTCCACACTGGCGCCAGGAACACCAACGCAATCGCAACGGCCGCCACATTCACCAGCGAGGACCAGATCACCGCCCGCGCCAGCTGACGAAAGCCGCCGGCCGCCTGAACCATGATGTTGGCGGGAACCTGCAGCAGGATCAGCAAGGTGATCGACATCCAGGACAGGGCCGCCGTGCGGATGACGCCCAGATCATAACTGGCGGGAAAAACCAGCTGCGGTGCGAAGCGCAGGATGCCGAGTGCCAGCACCACCATGGCGAACCATGCCAGCATCAACACCCAGAAGAACAACCGCATGGTGCGGCGCAACTCCGCCGTATCACCCGCTGCGATCAGCCGCGCCATCTGTGGCCGTTCATATTCGCCAAGAGCGTTTTGCACCACATTGAGCGGACGGAGCAGCAGGGCCGCGCCCGCCAGCGGCGCCATCGCCGCCGCTCCGGCTCCAAGGGTGACCAGATAGACGTGCGTGTTGGCGGCGGCCTCCGATGCCAGGACGCCAAGCAGCGCCCAGCGCGACTGATGGCGCCATATGCCTTGATAGACGTGCCACGATTGGCGGCCGGGCCAGGTAAACAATCGCGACAGGTAAGGCGTGCCGAACGCCAGGAGGCTCAGCGCCGCGCCGAGCGCCAGCGCGCCGTAGCAGGCCGTTTCCGGCTGCAGACGGACGACATAGGCCGCCCCGCCGAACGCCACCAGCGTCAGCGCGCCATAGCTGATATCTGAAAGTGCGGTGCGCCCTGCGCGATCATTCGCATAGGCCCATGCCCGGCCCACCCACCGCAGGATCATCAGCGCGGTATAGATACCGTAGCAGAGCGCCGCCGGCGTCGGCAGCGCCATGAAACTCGCCAGAATGCCAAAGCCAATGCCGGCAACTGCTGCCGTGATCATTGCAGCGCTAAGGATCGAGGCGGCAGCATGGCTGCGCTCCTGCTCGCCCGGCGCGGCAATGGTCTGAAGCGGTGCCCCGAAAAGCGCCATCGCCAGCGCGACGGTGAACTGCGCCGCGACGAACAGGAACGTGAAGGTGCCGAACGCCGCCGGTGTTTCCAGCCGAAGCATCGCGAAGGACAGCAGGAAATGCGTTCCGGCAAGCACAACCGGTCCAATCCCCGCAAGCAGGTATCGGCGGAACCTCAGAAGATACCATGTGCCGGCATTCGTCGACGAGGGGCTGGCCACCAATGCTCCTTACCCGAACCGGCGAACCCGGGTGGTGGCGAATGCGATCGTCCCAATCAAGGGCCTTAGCAACAAAGCGTTACCCACCCTGCTGTTGCAGATACCAAGGATTTGACGCAAATCTCCCGCGCGACACCGGGGGGCGTCGTGCACGAGCGGGGCTAAGGGAACAGAAAAAAATGGCGCGGCGGTTCATCGTTCACGTGGGCGCGCCCAAAACAGGTACGTCGGCGTTCCAGGAGTGGGCCGTTGCCAATCGCGCGGCACTGATTGAAGCCGGATTCTTCTATCCCGAGACCGGCGCCACGCATCGGGGCAATCATGCGGCGCTGGTCAGCGCACTCGGCGGCGCGATCGAGGACGAGAAGCGCCGCGCTCACCTCTTCCGCCTGTTCGAACGTGAGCTTCAACCGCACCCGGACGCCGCCGTAATCCTTTCCGCCGAAACGATGACGACGCTGCGCTTCCTACCCAACATGCCGCGGCTGAACCGCGCGCTTGGCGAATACGGCGACGAAGCAACGGTGGTGCTGGTCGTGCGGGATCAGGTGGAGTGGCGCAATTCCTGCTATGCTCAAGCGCGCGAGATGATGACACGGCTGCCGCGCTTTCGCGACTATGTCGCGGTCGGCAAGCATGGCCCACGTGGCGGCAACTGGGATTTCCTGGAGGAAAAATACCGCGAGGCCGGGTTCGACTTCGCAACCCTCGCCTTTGACAAGCGCGTGCGTGACCGTGGCATCGTTAACGCAATGACATCGCTTCCCTGCCTTGCAGGCCTGGCCGGCATTGCCGGTGGCGACCGGACCGAGACCAATCCCAGCGCGGGCGCTTTCGCGTTGCTGGTGGCCGAGCAACTTCGCACCGCGCTGGGTGAACAGGCTACCGCCCTGCCGATGCATATCCGGCAGAAACTGGCCGCCATGATCGCCAAACACGCCCACGACCGACCGCAGATGCGGTTCAACGGGTTCGACACGGCCATGGCGGAGGAGATGCGCGCCATGTATCGTGACGGCAATGACGCCTTCGCCCAGCGTCATTTCGGCGCTTCATGGGATGAATTATTTCCGCCCAAGCCGATCCAATATGTTTCGCGCGATGCCCTCGACGAGCTGGATGCGCCCGATCGTCGCGAGATCAGCATCATCGCCGGCCAAGTCATGATCGAGGCGCTGGAGTCCGGGCTCCTGCACCTTTCCGCCAACCCTCCTGCTAATACCTGAACGGAGCTGACCGATGCTGGTCACTAACACATCCGCCATTGCGGATCTTCTCGCCTGCCCGATCTGCGGGGGCAATCTCCGGATGGACGCCGGCGAGCAGCTCCGCTGCGAAGAAGAACGCTGCCGTCATCGGCAGTCCTCCTTTCCCAGGCTCGGCGGCAAGGACGTATTGATCGACTTTGACGACAGCGTGCTTGATCGCGAGACGACGCTCGCCAGCGGCGCCACCAGCGTGGTCGGCCGTGGTCGATGGCGGGCGCTGCTCAGCCGCGTGATCGACGGTTCGAACCGTTATACCTCCACGCTGGCCAACATGATGATCGAAGGGGTGCAGAAAGACGCCACCCGCCGCCGCCCGGTGATCGTGGTGATGGGTGCGGGAGAGATCGGACATGGCTCCGAACCGCTGTACGCGTCGCCCGACGCGGACATCATCGCGTTCGACATCTATGCGTCCCCGAACATCACCTTTGTGGCGGATGCCCATGCGATCCCGCTGCGCGATGGCGTGGCGGATGGCGTCTGGATTCAGGGTGTCCTGGAACTGGTGGTCGATCCACGCAAGGTTGTGGCGGAGGCAGGCCGCATCCTGAAGCCGGGAGGCCTGATGTTCACCGACACGGCCTTCATGTGGCCGGTCTGCGAACAGGCCTATGACTTCAATCGCTGGTCCCCTAGCGGACTGCGCTGGCTGTTCCGCAACTTCGATGTGCTGGCCGCCGGACAATCTACCGGGCCGGGCACCATGACGGTGCTGGCGATCCGCTATCTGTTCCAGTCTTTGCTGCGCAGCACCAAGTTGGGACAGATCGCTGCTTTCCCGTTCGTGTGGATCAGGCTGCTGGATTACCTCTGCGGCGACCGGCGGGCGCTGGACGCTTCCGTGGGGATGTTCATTTTCGGGCGAAAACGCGAGCAGCCGATCGGGATCGATGATCTACTAAGCTATTATGATCAGCAGCCGAAGCTCAAGAAGAGCATGCGCAAACTGGCGCGCGATCCTGTTGCCCGTCAGACGCTGCTGAATGCTGCAGCGCAACCTGAACTCAGATCAGCGCGGGAATAGCGATCAAGAGCCACAGGAGCGTAGCAAGGCCCAGCCAGATCCCAAGGTTCCAAGTCTCGACGGCCCGTTCCGCAGTGAAACGCGGGCGACTGAAGCGTCGGGCCTCGTCTTTATAGGACATCACGAAACGAACCTGCTTCCTATCCTTGTTCATCGATACCGCCCCAACATCCTTCAACCATTCTAGGAGCGATTTCCCCTCGGCGTTCGAACGCGCCGAATATTTTCGCGCCAGTCCAAGATTAGCAGCGCTGACCAGCGGGTCATTGGCTCTTCCGGCGCACCGAACGCTCGCTGCGCCATCCTCTCCAACTATCTGGGTTTACGCCCTTCTTGTCGTATTAGTACGCGCAAAGGGAACTTCTGTTCCGCTGGCGTTCATCAGTGGCTATCGGCGGCTTTTTTGAACCAAAATGGATACGTGTTTTGCGCTTGACCAAGGCGTCGCGCCAAGCAATGCAATGTCACACAAGAAGAGACGGTCGGCGGGGGGCAAGTGCCGGATGGCTGCCGTTCCGAAAGTGCTTCTCAGGGGGAACAGCAAAGGAGGGCATGTTATTCCATGTCCGACATCTTTTCGTCGCAGGATTGGCTCAGGCCAGTAGAAACGGACACCGCGCCCAGTGAGGACAAGCGGTCCAAGCGACTGTTTTTTTATGCCGCTTTGCTGACGGGTGATATTCTTTCACTCGGAACTGGCTTTGCGATCGGGCGCACGCTCGCCGATGTTCGCGGATTGCCGGCGGAAAGCTTCGGCCTGGTTGCGGCGGTATTGCCGATTTATCTCCTGCTGGAGTCGCGCGCCTATTCGGCCACGACGCTGGAACGCTGGCGCTCGTCTGCGTGGATCGCCTTCGCCAATCTATCGACCGCGTTCCTCATCACCATCTTTGTCGCCTTCCTGCTGAAGGAAGTGTCTCCGATCTCGCGGCTTAGCACCGGCTTCAGCTTCGTCTTCTCGGCGACGCTGCTCCTGCTGACCCGCAGCCTGATCGGTTTGTGGAGCGAGCGCGTGTTTCGCGGCGCCGCTCTCAGCCGCATGCTGATCATCGACGGCGTCAACATTCCCTTGCCAGAGGGGCTGAAGATCGTCTCCAGCGAGCCCGTCGAAAAGACGGAGACCACCATTCATCCGTTGGCGCTGGATCGCCTCGCCCGGCAGCTGAAGGGCATCGACGAAGTTTATGTCGCTTGCCCGCCCTCGCGCCGCGCGAATTGGGCAATGGTGCTCAAGGGAACCAGTGTGAAGGCGCAGCTTCTCGTGCCCGAACTGGATACGATCGGCGTTATCGGGAACAAGCACTTCGCCGGGATCGCTTCGGTGCTGGTTTCCGGCGGTGGACTGAAGCTGCGCGAACGCCTCCTCAAACGTATGCTGGATCTGATGATCGCCGCCCCGGCGCTGCTGTTTCTGGCGCCGCTGCTACTGCTCGTCGCGCTGCTGGTGAAACTGGACAGCCGCGGCCCGGTGCTGTTTGTCCAGACCCGCGTGGGCAAGGGTAACCACCTGTTCGCCATGTACAAGTTCCGGAGCATGCGTCAGTCGGATTGCGACAGCGACGGCAACGTCTCCACCATGCGCAACGATGATCGCGTCACGCGGATCGGCAAGTTCATTCGGGCAACGAGCATCGACGAACTGCCGCAGCTGCTCAACATCGTACGCGGCGACATGAGCTTTGTCGGCCCGCGCCCGCATGCTATCGGCTCGCTGGCCGGCGACAAGCTCTTCTGGGAAGTCGATCAGCGCTATCACCATCGCCATGTCTGCAAACCGGGGCTGACCGGGCTTGCACAGGTACGCGGTTTTCGCGGCGCGACTCACCGGCGCGAGGATCTGGTGAACCGGCTCGACGCTGACCTTGAATATGTGAACGGTTGGAGCCTGATGCGCGACGTGATGATCCTTTTCGCCACGTTGAAAGTGGTGGTTCACCGCAACGCCTTTTAAGCGGCGCTCAGTAGTCCGCCAGCAATCGCGCTGCGATCCGTCTCCAATCGAGGCGGGTAGCCGCAGTTTCAGTCGCCCCCTTGCTCAGCCGCTCGCGAAGCGCACGGTCATCGGCGGCGAGCGCCAGTGCGGCAGCGAGCGCGCCTGGCTCGTCGGGCGGCACGAGCAGGCCGTTGCTGCCATGCTCCACGAGATCGACCAGCCCGCCGACCTCTGAGGCGATCACGAAACGTCCGCTCGCGAAGGCGGCCGCCAGCACGCCGCTCTGGCTTGCCTCCTTATAGGGAAGCACGACGCAGCTCGCCGCACCGATCATCTCGATCAACGATGCGGCCGGCACGAACATGTTCCTGACCGTTACGCCCGGCAGCCGGTGCAACCGCGGCTCCAATCGATCCATTTCCGGACCCATCCCCGCAATGTCGACCCGAATGCTCCGCCCCGAGCGCGACAGATGCTCAAGCGCCTCTGCCAGCGTATCCAGCCCCTTGTACGCCTCCATGCGTCCAAACATGAGCACGCGGCAGTCATCCGGCAGCGCGTGCGGCTCAGGCGGCGGCAGGAGGACGCCGTGTTCGGTCAGCCGGACCCGATCGTCCGCCCGATCCGTGCCGAGATACGCCCGCTGATACTGATCCGCACAGGCCGGCCCATGCAGGAACAGTCGATCGACGCGTGCCCGCGTGAAGCGGCGCAGCGGCGCCAGGCGCGCCGCAACCCGTGCGTCCCGGCCGGCGTGGGGCACGGGATCATGGATGGTGAGGGCGGTTCGCGTGGCCTTCCCGGTGGCCATCATTGTCGCCCCCGCGAAAGCCGCCTTGATGAAGCCGGACGGTTCCTGCCAATGCAGGACGTCTGGGCGAAAGCGGCGAATGGTCCAGAGTAGCCGGGTCAGTTCGGCCGCCGAAGCAAAGCCATTGTGCCTGATCGAGAGCCGGGGATGCGAAGGCATGTTCCGCCCGGCGAACTCTCCGCCAAGCACATCCGTGTTGAGTATCAGCAGCATTTCGGCATGATCCGCCAGTGCCACCGACAAGCGCAGCGCATATTCCTCGAAATGCGGCGCGACCATCACGATGCGGCGGGGCTTTTGCATCAGCAGCCTTGCCGATTGCGGCTCGCCAGCGTCTCTTCGGCGGACGAGATCACCTGTTCCGCGCACACCTGCCATCCGTAATCGGCGCGGACGGCACGCGCCGCCGTCCTGCCTTCCTGCCGCAATGCCTCGCACGAACGCGCCGCCAGCCACGCCGCGGCGTCCTCCACCGTGCTGTCGTGCGCTACATGGCCACCGTACAGTTCCACCATGGACCGCGCCCCAGCCATGTCACCGACGACCGGGACAACGCCCATGGCAAGCGCCTCCAGCACGATCAGCGGAAAGCTGTCGAGCGTCGAGAGATGCGCCAGAACGTCCGCTTGGCTCAGCCGGTGGATCAGCTCCGCTTCATCGACCCATTCGACCAGCTCGACGGCATCATCCAGCTGGTGCGCGGCGATGGCGCCGCGCAGGGCGGCCATGGTGCGGGCGTCCGAGCGCCCGATGATCTGCGCCGATACGGCGATGCCTTTCTCGCGAAGAGCGGCACAAAGCGCCACCGCGCGAAAGGTCCCCTTCCCTTCCGACAAACGACCGGCATGGACCAGTCGCAGCACCTGCCCACTGCGGTCCGGCAATGGTGTTGCAAGGCAAGCGGGAGGAAGGAAGGTGCGGACCAGTGATCGCGGCACGCCATCAGGAAGCGTGATCTCGCTCTCCTGCTCGACAAACAGGAGCGCCAGGCGATCCGCGCCGCGCAGCAGGGCGCGGCAGGTGCCGCGCAAGGTGGGAACGCGCTGCAACCGTGCATTTGCGCCAAGATGCGGCGTAACCATCACCGGCAGGCCAAGCGCGCGCGCCTGCCACAGAAATGCGAGGTCCGCGATCGCGCTCCACTGCAGCCAGACCAGATCGATGTTCGCGCCGGTCGCTCGCGGTAGGACGCCAAGGCGTCCGGCGGCGCGGGGCAACTGCCGCGGCGTTAGATAGGCCGTGTCGGTCGTCTGCCACTCCGCCGTCCAGCCGGCATCCGCCGCGTTCACCGCCTCCGTCGCGCGGGAGCAATAGGATTCCAGCCCGCCCCAATGCGCGTGCGAGCCCCCCAGCACCAGCATACGCCGCATCCCTGCCATCCCCCTTGGCAGCGCCGGCTCAACGTTGCCGAGCGAGCGGCAAGGTCACGCGGGGCGCTCTCCCGCCCGCCACATCGCTGGCGGTGGCCATCCACAACCATGCCAGAGCGATCAGCAGGAACACCTGGCTCAGCGAATCCCGATCGAACAGCATGGACTCGGTCAAATTGTGGCCGAGGCAGAAGATGAAGGCCGCAGCGGCAAGCGGCCGCACGGGATGATCCCCGCCGCGCAGCAGCCGCTGCGTCGGCCAGACCAAAGTGGCAAAGAGCACCAGCAGCGTGCCCGGCAGACCGATCTGCACCAGCAGATCGAGATAGCCGTTATGGCCCTGGCTGATCTCCGTCACCCAGCCCTTGGCATATTGGAAGATCGGCCCTGTAGGCCCCAAGTCCCAGAAGGAGCCATAGCCGGCGCCGAACAGCGGGTAATCAGCATAAAAGCGGATCAGGGCGGTCCAGATCTGAGTGCGTCCGGTGAAGCCGGCCGGGTCGGTCAGCATTTCCAAATAGGGGCTGTTATCGATCGCCATGCTGACGAAGAGCAAGGCGGGAATGGCGAGCAGCACCCATGCGATCCCTGCTGGGGCCAACCGCTGCCGCCCCTTCGTCTGCGCCAGCCAGGTAAACAGGCCACCTACGACCAGGCTTGCCACCACCATGATTTGCGACGTCTGGGAATCGGACAGGTAGAGGAACACGGCACTTGCCGCGATCACGCCGATCCGCAGCGCCAGGTGCACTCGCTCCGCATAAAAGGCGAACAGCAGGATCGTCATGGCACAGGTCAGACCAGCGTAGTTCTTCTGGATCATGATCCCACGCCAGTCGCCGGAGAGATCTCCGTCGAGCCCATTCGGATTTACCGGGTGTATGCCCAAGGAAGGATCGGTCAGCGCCACCACGAAATTCGCCACCAGCGTGATCACCAACGCGCCCCGCACCAGCAGCACCGATCGTTCCAGATCGAGCTTTCGAACCAGCGCAAAGGTGGACCAAAGCACCAAGGAAGTGAGCACCAGCCGCCGCAGCCCCACCGCAGGCTCGATTGCCCAGACGAGGCTGAGCCAGCACCAGCCGATCGCCACCAACAGCGGCCATGGCACAACCAGCAGGCGCTCCGGCCGCCGCCACGGCTCCAGCGCGATGAGCGACGCCAGCGCGATCAGGAGGTATCCCGCCATGCGGATCTGGCTTTGCAGGCCGTAATTCTCGCTGGTCATCGAGGGGCCGAGGATCGTCAACGCCAACAACGCGGTGAAGCCCGCGGTGGCGATCCAATCCGTCCAGGCCCGCGCCTCCGCCGTCCGGGCGTTCAGCGGTTTTCGGCGGCGGCGCGCGAGCAAGGGTGCGGCATGATCCGGCGGTTGAACGGCGTCAGACAAGACGAGAGCCCTTTGCTGCGAACAAGCGGTGCTGCTCGCCGATGAACGTCGCAACGGCGCTGCGCAAGCGATCCCGCTCCGGCAGGTCGCTCACCGGCTCGGGCATGGGCAGGCGCTGCGCCACCAACGCGGCCAGTTCCGCTTCATCGCAGGCGCAATGAATGCCCGGCCGTCCGCTCAGTGCGCGCACCGTAGCGAGCTGATGGTCATTGCGATGCTCATCCAATGCGCCAAGGCGCGGGAAGAGGATCAGCGGCTTGCGATGCTTCTGCGCCATCACGATCGTGCCGATGCCGGCGTGCGACACGATACGCGTACATTGCTGTACCAACCGCTCGAACTCGATCGGGCCGACCACCTGCTGCGATCGCATGTGGACCGGGTGGTAGGCGCCGCGACCCGTCTGGGCAAATACCGGCTCGTCCAGCGCGGGTGCCAGGCCATCCATGATCCGCACGAAGCGATCAAAGGGCAATTGCGTCCCCACCGTCACCAGGATCACAGAAGCGCGCCCTTATATTCGCGGGAGGCGGTCTCCAGGTGTTTCCACTGCGTGTACCAGCGGGTCGCGAACGGACGCGCCAAGGCGCCGCTGAGCGACGGCCGGTCCGACGCCGCGATGCTGTCGATCCACACCGTTCGCGCGCCCGTGAGCCGACCGAAGATCAGGCAGAACAGGCCCGGCAGCGCCCCGGTGGTCACCACCACATGGGGGCGTAGGCGCCAGACAAGCCGGGCCGAAGCGATCATTGAAGACAAGGCCAGCCGCGGCTCGTCGCGGTTGGCATCCGGCAGCAGATGCACCTTTTCCACCCCGTCGCGAACGGCAAGCTCGCGATTGGTCGTCGCGAACACGACCCGCCCTTCGCTCAGCGCCGGACGCAGAAGCATCAGTTCTTCCCAATGCCCGCCGCCGGAGGCGATTGCGAGCACCGTGAATTGGGATGGCTGTCTATTCGACACCGACCGTACTTCTGCCCCCGACCGGCGCCCAACGCACCCAGATTGTGATCCCTGCCCTCGACACAATTTGAGGGCGCATTAAGCTCCAGATGGGTACGCGAGCGATCATGCTATCGCAAGCGCGGCGGTATGGGTGTGCGGTCCGTCGCTGATCTGAATCGAGCGGCTTCGCACAGGTCTCCATGCCGCATTTGGTGAACAGGGCGCAGGTATTCTTCGATGCAGGTAGTGAAGGATTTCTGGCGCTGCGGCATCGTGGCCGCCGATGCGATCAGCATCGCGCAAGCCGGCACGCTCGATATCGCGCAGATACGCTGGCTGCCGAACCGCTCCAGTCTCCGCTATCTGGCCGATCCGTTTGGCCTGTGGCGGGAGGGACGGCTGCATATCTTCGCCGAAAGCTTCAGCTACCGCACGGGGCTTGGCGAGATCGACGTTCTGGTGCTCGACGAGGATTTCTCCATCCTGGACCAGCAGGTCATTCTCCGAGAGCCTTGGCACCTTTCCTACCCCTTCGTCTTCGAAGCGGACGGCGAGACCTGGATACTGCCCGAAGCGCATGAATCCGGCGCTCTGTGGCTCTATCGGGCGGTAGATTTCCCGTTCCGGTGGGAGCGGACAAAGCAGATCGCGTTGGATCATGTCCCGTTGGATGCATCGTTGATCCGGCACGAAGGACACTGGTGGTTGTTCTATGCGCCGGCAGATCCGCCCGCGGGGCGCTTGACCAGCCTGTGCGCGGCCCATGCGCAGCAGCTGGATGGACCGTGGCACCCCCATGCGGCCAATCCGATCCTGATCGACGACGGGGGGCTTCGCCCGGGCGGTACTCCATTTGTCATGCAGGACATGGTTCACCTGCCGGTGCAGCGGTGTGAGGGCAGCTATGGCACCGGCCTGCGCCTGCTCCGCTTTGATCAACTGACGCCCGCGCGCACGGCAACCAGCTTTGCCGGCGCGCTCGCCGCGCCAGCCGTGGCGGCACCGTTCATCCATGGCTGTCATACACTGTCAGCTGCGGGTCCCGTGTCACTGATCGATGTGAAACAGATGCGCTTTTCCGCACCCGCGCTTGCCGCCTGGCCGGAGCGCTGGCTCCGGCGCAGGCAGGCACGAACGAGCGTTCAGTTCGCCTGATAGTAATCAGAATATTGCTTGGAGTAGTAATATAGCCCGCCCACCGCCTGGGCCGACGGATCGACCTGCGTGTAGAGCGCGCCGACCGGATTGCTCCCGTCGCTACGCAGCCAGTTCAGCGATGAAACCGCCGCTGCCACAGGGGTGCTGTTCCACTTGATCACCAGCGTGGTGGCATCGGCAAGCACCGCAAGAAAACGTCCGTCCGCCAGACCCATCAGCGGCGGGAGGTCGAGCACGATCTGGTCGTACCGTTCCCGCAACGCGGCCAGAAGCTGCTCCATACGGCCCTCTCCGAAGAGGTTCTCGGCCGAGAAATACGGGCTCAGCACGAGGATCTGATCAAGGTTCGGCACATCACCGGGATGGATCGCTTCGTCGACGCTTGCCTCGCCATGCAGCACTTCAACAAGGCCAACGGCGGGCACCGGCGTGCGCACGATCTGGCGCACGGCAGCACGGCGGATGTCGCATTCCACCAGCAGCGTCTTGGCGCCAGCGGTCGCCAACGTCCGGGCGAAGGCTACGGCGGACGTCGTCTTGCCCTCTGCTGGGAGGGATGAGGTGATTGCGATCACCTTCGGGGAACGGGTTCCCTTCACCCCCAACACCGCCGCCCGAGCAATGCGATAGGATTCGGCGAACATGGACGTCGGCCGCTCCAGCATCAGATCGGCCGGGTTCTGGCCCTTGGACACCTTGGGCACCACGGCAAGCACCGGAATGCCGAGTTGGTCCTGCACCTCCTCCACCGAGCGGAAGCCGCCGCTGGTCATCTCCATCACCGCAATGGTGCCCGCGCCCGCCGCCAGCGCCACGAGAAGCGACAGGGCGTAGAGCAGCGGCTTGTTCGGCGAGGTCGGCCGGGGCTGCGGCTCGGCCCGGTCGATCACCTCGGCCTGGGCGATGGACAGACGAGCGGCCTGTGCACTCTCCAGCGACATCTGCGACATCTTGTCGTACAGCGCCCGCTTGGCCGCCGCTTCTCGCTCCAGGCTTGCGGCCGTTACCGAATCGCGCGCGCTGCGCTCACGCTCACGCTCCAGCTGCGTCAGCGATCCGCGCAGACTGTCTGCGCGCGCTTCCGCGGCAGACGCCGTCGCCTGCAGCGCGCCGACGACGCGTCGCGCCTCCGCCTGGATCTGGGCATCGAGCGCGGCGAGCTGATCGCGAACGCGGATGCTCTCCGGGTGACGCTCGCCATAGCGCGCCTCCACCTCGCCGCGGCTGCGCAACACCTCTGCCCGCTGACGACGCAGGTCGGCAATGACAGCCGATCCCAGAACTTCGGAAACGGCGTCCAGCCCGCCACGGGCGACCTGCGAGCGGGCGGCCGCAAGGTTCGATCGCGCCGCAGCCGCATCCGACTCGGCTGTGGCGAGGCTGCTGGCAAGCGGCGCCACCTGCTGATCGTTGATCGTGCCGACAGTGCTGTTCGCAACGCTGCTTTCCACGATGCCGGCGCGCGCGCGATAGTCCGCGGCGCGTGCTTCGGCTTCGCTTGCCTGCTTACCCAATTCCTCAAGCCGCTGCTGGAACCATTCGCTCTGGCGCTCGGCAGTGCCCACCTTGTTGGTGGTGCGGCTCTCGATATAGCCGTCCGCGAAAGCGTTCGCGAGCTTCGCTGCCTTCAGCGAATCGACGGACGTGAAGCGCACGTTCAGAACGTAGGTCAGCTTCTCGCGATCGACCTGGAGATGCGACAGAACGGCCGCGGCCAGCGCGTTCTCGCGCGTTTCCGTGGTGCCGATGTTACCGATGTTCCCCTCAATCTCCTTGGTGAACTCCGGATCCCCTGACAGCCCGTAGGCGCGGACGATCGAGCGGGCGAGATCGAGCGAGCGGATCGCCGTCACCTCCGTTTCGATCGCCTCCGGCGTCAGTTCGGCGCGGGTCGCCTGCGCGTTATTGGCAAGGGGGTTGCGTGACGGATCCAGCCGCACCTTGGCCGTGGACGTATATTTCGGCGTCATGAAGGACACGGCGAGCACGCCCACCAGGAACACGGCGGCCGCTACCGCCGCCAGAACCTTCCAGCGCCGGCGGATCGTGTCGCGCACGACGCTGATGACGTCTGCCAGGCGCGCCTCATATTCGTCGGCTTCGTGTCTGACTTCCATGCTCGTCTGGCCTCGGTCTTGAGCCGGTGCGGCTCGAAGGGTTGTTACATGTGGTAGGTGAGACCCGCCTCGAGCCGTCCCTCTCCGGCGTCATTGCCGGCCTGAACGCCGCGTGCATCCCGCTTGGAGTAGCTCAGCGCCCCCTCCAGCGTCATGCGGCGGGAGATCAGGTAACGGGCGCGCGTGGCGAGCCGATAGGTCGAATTCTTGCGGTCTTCGTTGATATACGTCTGCAGGGCATATTGCCCTTCGGCGGACAGGATCAGGTTGTTGAGCAGCTCATAGTCGCCGCCCAGCGTGATCCGATTGTCCCAGAACGGTCGCGGGGTCAGGTTGCCGAAGGTGGAATCCTCCACCGTGCGTCGTGCCCCTGTGGTGATGGTGAGTCGCTCTGACGGGAACAGTTCCACGCGAGCTTCCGCAACCGGACCATTGACGCTGTCAATGCCAGACGTGCGATAATCGCGAATGCTGTAGCCCAGGCTGACCGTCCCGCGCATGCGTCCCGCAAGGTCGATGTTGAGGCCGCCGATCGCGCGCACCGCGTTCGAGTCCAGCGTACCGGCGCTCGCGATGTCGCCGTCGAACGCCGTGCCAATATAGCCGACCTGCGCGAACAGGGAGACGCTGGGCGTACGGGCATATTCGAACTGCCCGGTGATCCGGCTGACGTTGCGGTTACGGTTCTCCTGGTCTCGCAGTGCGCCGTCGGTGAGCCGGACGGGGGCGAAGCGGAAATCCGAGTAATCCGCCACCACGAAGCTGCGCACCCGGCCGCTCGTATATTCGCCGCGCACTGACAGAAAGTCGCGGCGGAAGCGTGAAAGCGCCGCTACGTTCGAGGCGACTTCGCCTGAAAACTGGTTCTCGAAGCTCTGCGACGCGTTCGCCTCGGCAGTGATGGTGAAGGCGCGGCCCAGTTCCACTTCGCTACGTGCGCCGAGATTCCATTGCCGCTCATTGCGCCTGCTCTCGCCGACATAATTGCGGAGGAGCGCCGAGCCATTGAGTTGCAGCGAGTGGCGGGACCAGATCGACGCGACTCGCAGCGATGGCTCGAGCGAGGCGTAAGGCGCCTCCACTTCATTCTGCTGCGTCAGATAGGCATTGCTGGTCACGCCCGCGCTGGTTTCCAGGCGCGGAAAGAACATCAGCCCGCCGACATGGACCCCGGTGGGCGTATAGGAAGGGCGAGGCCGTGCCTCCACGCTGACGTTGCGGTCGCGATCAAAGCCTTGGGGAATGGCAGACTGGATGATCAGACCATCCTGCGCGTGCGCAACGGCGGGTGCGCCGGCAACCGCAAAGGCCGCCAGCGCAAGCGCGGGACGCTGACGCGCCACAGCCGTATCGCGCTTTCTCGACACCCCCCGGTCAGACCTTAGAAGAACCGCTCACCAATCCGGATCGTGTCGCCGGGATAGACGATCAGTTCCGGCGTGAGGCGATAATTCATTTCTGAGGTTTCGCCCTGCCGGCGGATTCGAACCACGTCCCGGTTGGCGCGCGGTGTGAAGCCTTTGGCCAGCGCCACCGCGTTCATGGCGGTCAGGCCGGTCACGTAAGGATATTGTCCCGGTGTCGAGACCTCGCCCAGAATGTAGAAGGGGCGGAAGACAACAACTTCCATCGCGACCTTGGGATCACGCAGATAGCCGTCAGCGAATCGCGTGCGGGCGTCAGCCGCGATCGCCGCCACCGGCTTGTTCAGCGCGGGAACATTGCCGATCAGCGGTAAGGAGACGGTGCCGTCCGGGTTCACCCAGAACTCGCCCGTCAGGTTCGGCTCGTTATAGACCGTCACCTTCAGCTTGTCGCCAACACCAAGGCGATAGTCGTTCACGGCTGACGCCGTCGCTACATAGCGGTCTCCCGAGGAGAGAACGGGTCCGTCGCCCTTCTCAGCGCAGGCAGAGAACAGGAAGGTAATCGCAAGCAGGAACGCCGGGCGCAGGAGCATGAAGCCTCGAGAAGTTGGAGACGGCGGAGTTTTGCTTGGCATGTCCCGGCAAGGGACGCAATGTGCGTACGCCATTCGAACGTTCTAACGGCATCGTTAACCAATCACCGTTGCAGCTAATCCTCAATAGTCGCGCGACACGCGAATGTTGGCGCTCTGCCGTCCAAGCGTGGAAATGCTGGACAGGAGGGACAGCCATCTCGTCACCTGAAATTCGACGCGGGTGGCGGAATAGCCCTGCCCGTCCGTGACGATCTCTGCATACAGGCGTCGCGAAACATATTTGCCTGCCGCCACCGACGTGCCCTGCCCGGTTTGCGGGTCAGCCGGCAGGATCCGCAATCGATCAAGACCGGCGGCGCGCCGCACCACATTGATCGGGTTCAATCCGCCGGAGCCGTCCTGCAACGCCGCCACCGCGGCGGCGAGCTGCAACGCCTCTGGCGCCGACAGGTTGGTGATCGACGTGCCGAACAACAATCGTGACAGCAGCTCGTCCTGCGGCAAGGCGGGCGTGCTGGCAAAGGTGATTTCCGGTTTCAGTGCCACGCCCGTTACCCGGATCGACGCCTTGAGACCGGTGGTGTCGGCATCTGCCTCGATATCCAGCGCGGGATTGGCCGGCACCTCGCCTGCGAACCGGATGACACCGCGCGCAAGGTCGAATTCGCGCCCGGCAAATTCGTAATCGCCCCGAATCAGATCCGCGCGGCCGTTGATCGCCGGATTGTCAGGCGTGCCGCTAATGGCGACATCGGCCGACCATTCGCTGGTCAGGCCAAGGCCGGTGACGACAAGCTGGTCGGCAGCGCGCGCCTTGATATCCAGCCGCCACGGCGTGTCCCGCTGGTCGGGATCGTCCGTGCCGTCCGGTTGGTTGATTTCACGCACGGCGAGCTTTGGAACCGCGCTGGCCGCCGTTGCCTGCCCCAGGCGGTAACGGCTGCGGTTCAGCCGCACGGTGCCCGAGATGGTGCCGCCCTGCCCGCTGGACTGAAAACGCAAGGGGCCAGTGACGGTCGCCGCTATGTCATCGCGATTGATCATGACGGCGTGATCGGCATTGACGTTGAGATCCAACCCAATGCCGCCGCGCGCAGCGAAGTCGAACCAGCCGGCGCCGGCAACCTTGCCCTCGCGCCCCGCCGAAGCGGCGAACCGGTCGATCGCGAGGCGGGATCCGGCAAAGCGCCCCTCCGCCTCCACGTTGCGCAGCACCGTTCCGGTTGTCGCGCTTTCGATCCGGGCGCCGACTGCCTTCACCGACCCGCGGATAACCGGATCGAACAATGTTCCGCGTACGTCCGCGGCGATTGCCACAGGGCCAGACAGTTCGAACAGCTCCACCCGGCTCAACCGCCAGAGCGTGTCTGCCGGGCCGCTATATCGCAATTGGGCAAACAAGTTCGCGCGGGTGAGCCGGGTCACAAGGTCGCCGTCACCCAGCCGCAACAACGCCTGCCCGCGACCGATGGTCTTTCCTCCGGCGGCGGCAACGACGCGCAGACCGGCGCGATCTGCGGTCAGAACGCCCGCCAGCCCCATGTCGATGGGATCGGAGGACGCCAGCAGCCCCGAGCGTGTCAGGCCACGCACCGTCATGTCGATTCGCCCGGTCGGCGCAGCGCCGGTCCGGCTGACATAGCTCAGCTTGCCCGAGGCGCTGCCGCCGAGGCCAAGCCCGGGATAGCCGATGTCGAGCACGGCGAGCGGCATCTTGGCCAGTGTGGCGTCCACCGCGTTTTCCGATGGCGTGAACCGTCCGGAGATGGTGCCTTCACCGCCTGCAAAGGTCAGGGTTGTAGGGGCAAGGCGCCAGCCTTCGCCGTCGCGCGTCAGCACCGCCGGACGCTCCAGCCGCAGTGGCCGCCGATCAACCGTGCCCTGCGCAACGATGCTGTAGCTGTCCGGCGCAACATCGATCACGCTTTGAATGTCGAAGGCTCGCCCCCTCGACCCGGCGGCCGAGGCGCGGATCTGGCCTATGCCGTCGCGGAGCCTGGCATTGCCGGCGACGCGCGCGATGCTGAGCGCGCCGCGTCGCAGCCCGACGCCGCTGAACGTCGCGTCAATGCTGGTGCCGGCGGGATTGAGCAACGCCACCAGCTGAAGCCTTCCTTGCCGGATCGTCGCTTCACCGGCGAGTCGTGCCGCGCGCAGGCCAAGGTTGGCTTCGATCCGCTGCACGCTGTCAGCCGGGCGCAGCAGCACCTCTCCGTCAATGCCGCCGCCCGCAACGGCAAGCCGCCCGTCGAAGCCGTCATCGGTGATGCCGATCACCCCAGCGGCGTGCGTTCCGCTGACATCAAGGCGGCGCACCGCGATCTGGGCATCCTGCCCCCGTGGCAGAAGTATTCTACCCTCACCGTCGAATGGCCCGAGGCGCGAGCGCCCCGCGGCCGTGAAGGCAAAGCCCGACGGATCCGGATCGAGGTGCAAGCGAACGTCTCTCAGGCCAAGCGCCTGGTTGGGACGTTGAAAAACCAGGTCGAGCTTCGGCCGCTCGATCCTGCCATCCAGTTGCAGCGTCACCGGACCATAAGTCGATTGCTGCCCCGCCCCCGTGAAAACGAAGGTGCCGTCCCGCCGGCGATAACCGTTGCCCGTCATCCGAATCGACGGGCCGGTCAGCACCAGATTTCGAAAGTGCAGGATACCGTCAGGGCTACGCTCAAGGCCGGTCACGATCCGCGGCAGTCCGCCCGCCAGGTTGCGGAAGAAGCCATTGTCGAGCCGCACCATCTGGGCCGTGCCGGTGCCGATCACTCTGGTGCCGCGGCCACCGGGACCCGGTACGACGCGAAGCCTTGAATTTACGTCAACGACGCCGAGCCCCGGAATGAGATACCGCCCCAATGCGCCGTTCAGCCCTACCTGATACTGGCCGGTGCGCAGATCGAGCACCAGGCTGATGCGGCCCGACAGCTTGTCCGAACGGAGGCGAAGGTCGTCGCCAGTGACGGTGGTGGCAGTGACGCGAAGTATCCCGTCTACCGAAAGGTTGCGCAGGATGCCCCCTGCCACGTCGCCTACGCCCGTCACCCGCTGAGCCGTGAAGCGCGCGGGCAGCAGCACCGGCGAGCGCGACAGGCGTCCCTTGCCGGCCACCCGCGCGCCTTCAAAGCCGGTGTTGTCGAAGGCGAAGCGCGGGGCAGTGATGCGGTAATCGAAGGCGGCGGTCGCAAACGGGCCGTCCAGCACCGCGCGCAGTTTCACGTCCCGTCCGGTCATGTTGGGGAACAACGCGGCCGGGCGAAGCAGCCGCGCCTGAATGCGAAGATTGCGCCATGCATTGCCCGCGAGATCCGCCGTACCGCTCGCCTGGGCCACGAGCGCTCTGGACCGGAGCGACAGCGTTCCGTCGAGCCGCCGGTTGGCCAGGGTCGCTGATCCATTCACCAGCACGCGCGGCGCGGTCAATCGCTGCAGCTTGCCCCTGGTGAGGCTCGTTGGCGCCAGATTGCCGGTGAGGGTATAGGTTCCTGCGCGATTGCCAAGTTCGAGGTCAGCGACCCGCGCGCCAGCTGCTGAGGCGATGGCGCGACCCTGCCACGCCGCCCAATGCCCCTCGCCGCTCACATCGACAGCCAGGGCGCGGCGGATGCCGCTCACCCGCGCCAGCACGCCGTTCGCCGCCCCGCGCGCCCGTATATCCATGTCGAAGCGATTACGGTCAGGCGCGGCGTCGATCATCAGGCGAAGAGCGTCGCTGCCCTCCACCATTGCATCGATCGCAACCAAGGCGCGGCCGTCGCGAATGTCCGCTCGACCCGTCAGCCGTCCGTTGCGCATGACCCCCGTGACCGCCGGTGCGACCGCCAGTCGCTCCACCGCGAGCCGACCTATGATGATGTCGAAATCGGGCAGGATGGGCGAGGCACGACCCGTCGGACGGGTGCGCGGAAGTTTCGCCAGCATGGCCACGGGAATGCGCAAGGAGCGGATGTCGAGGCGATCGGAAAGCCAGGCGAACGGCCGCCAGTCCAGCTCTGCACGGGGCGCCGCGAACACCAGGCCCTCGGGATCATGGACCCGAACGTCGCGGAGCACCGCCGCGCCGTAGAGCGAACCGTCGATCCGCCCGACGGTGAAGCGGAGGCCGTTATCCGGTCGGGCCGAATTGATCCGCTGCGCGACCCAGCGGTGGCCGATATCGGTGTCGATGATCCACAATGTGGCCGCCAGCACAGCCATCAGGGCCACCAGCCCGCCTGCGATCCACCGCCACCAGCGCATCAGAAGGCCTGGCCCAGCGAGACATAGACGGCAACCCGGGAATCGCCCGCCTGAGGGTTCAGCGGCGTGCCCACGTCCACGCGGATCGGGCCGAAGTTGCTGTAATAGCGCACGCCCACCCCGGCGCCGTAGCGCAGGCCGGAAAAGTCGGGAAAACCAGCGGTGTAGATATTGCCGGCGTCGAAGAACGGCACCACGCCGAAATTGCCGAATGCCTTGATCCGGCCCTCGATCGCAAACTCGGCCAGGCTGCGTCCGCCGATCGGATCATTGTTCGGATCGCGTGGCCCGATCGATTGATAGCCATAGCCGCGCACTGACGCGCCGCCGCCCGCGTAGAAGCGTCGCGACGGCGCAATAGCGTCGCGCGGCGCACCCAATATGGTTCCCAGTCGGACGCGCCCGGCGAGCACCACTCCGTCGCGCAGCGGCGTATAGGCGCTGGCGTCCATCTGCATGCGGGCATAGCCGAACGCCGCGCCCTGCAGCGACAGTTCCGGGCTGAAGCGTCCACCCAGCCGGAACCCGCGCGACGGGTTCAGCAGATCGTCCGAGCCGTCATACGTCAGGCTGGTGGGCGCGGCCGCGATGAAGAAAGTTCGCCGCCGCGGTTCGCCGGTGGAGACGATGACGTCCCGCTCGTCGGTCGCGACAAGCTCTGCACCGAGCGACCAAGTCCAGGTCTTTTGGAAAAAGATGTTCGTCTGACGTTCAAGGCTGCCGGAGACGGAAAAGGTATTCGCCTCATAGGCATCGCGGTTGGTGTGTGCGGCAGCGATCTGCCCGGTGAGCACCCGATCCCGGCCCTGAAAGTTGTTGCGGCGGAAGGTGACGGCGCCCAGTTGCTCCTGTGTGCCCAGCACCGTGCGGATCGTCAGTGCACCTTCCGGGGGAAACAAGTTGCGATGGGTCCAGCTCGCCTCGACGCGCGCGCCTTCGCCGGTACCATAGCCTATCTCGCCGGCGATGGTGCGGGGGGGCGCCGGCTCCAGTCGGACATCAATATCCACCGTCTCGGGCGTGGCACCGGGCACCGGCTTTACCTCGGCGACGGACACCAGCCCGGTTTGCACCAGCGCGCGGCGGAGATCGGCCAACGCCGGCTCATAAAAGGGCTGTCCCGGCGAAAATCGAGCGATCTCCTGCACGTGTTCGGCCCCGAAGACGCGGTTGCCGGCGTTCGTGCGGATCTGCCCAAACACGCGCGATGTTCCGGGTGCGACATTTACGTCGAGCGTCGCCGTTTGCGCTTCCCGATCAATCGTCACCATCGGTTCGCCGATCGTTGCGAAGGGAAAACCCTGCTCTCCCACCTCGAGCCGCAGCTTCGCCTCGCCGGCAGCGATCCGGTCCGCGTTCACCGGATCCTGCGCCTTCACGCCGAAAGCATCGCGCAGTGCGGCCGCCTTGTCGCCAGCGGCCTCGACCCCCGCGATCGTCACGTCCGTCAGGCGGTAAATCGCGCCGGGCGTGGCGCCGAGAACCACGGTCGGCCGCCCTTCCACCGTTTCCAGACGGGGCTCGACCTCCGCGTCATAATAGCCTTCCGCGCGCAGCAGCGTGACCAGCAACGCCGCATCTTCGCGCGCGCGCCGGTCGATCTGCGCCGCGTTGGCGGGCTCCTCGTCATTCTGATCGAGCACCGACAAGGCCGCGAACCGCTCGCGCAGCAGCGGCGTGCCGGCGGCGTCCAGCCCCTCGATGCGCCAAGCGTAGCGCGTCTCGCCGATGGTCGGTGCGGGCCCCTGCCCTATCTCCGGCGCTTCGGTGCCCAATTCCGGCCAAGCGACGCCGATATCCGGCATGTCGGCGAGCGGCGCCGTCGGGTCCAGCGCCGGCTCCGGCGCGGGCACGACGCTCTGTTGCGCCGCAACGGGCTGCGCGGCGAGGAACGCGATCAGACCTGCAGCGCCGATCGGCCCGCCCCGCCCGTACATTCGCATTGCCCTAAGCCCTTGCTTGCCCAGCGGCAATGGCACTGCGCCTCAATGCACCGTGCCGACCGGCAGATCCGTCTCAAGCAGGCGAACCAGCCGACCTAGCTGCCGCCATCGGCAGAAGTGCACGACATTCCCTACTGCCCGGCTGCGGTCGGCGCGGATCGCCGCTTCATCCGCGGCATAAACACCAAAGTCGCGGATCAACGACGAAGCCTCCGCCACCATGCGGCGATCGGCGAGATAGAGATGGGGCAAGGGCAGCCTGCGTTTCGATGTGATGCGACGAACCCTGCCCGAGAAACATCCTCCGGCCGGTGAACGGCCAGGGTTAACGATGCGATAGTGGCAATACGCCGCCGCCCGTGCCAAAGGCCCGCCGCATGTCCGATCCCGATCAGCGCTCCAATTCTGCGGGTGGCTTCCTGCTTGCCGTGTCCCTGATGGTCGGCACGATCATGGGCCTTCTGCTCGGGCAGCCGTCGGTTGGCTTTCTAGCCGGGCTTGCCATCGGCTCGATCGCCGCCGTGTCGCTTTGGCTCAAGGGTCGGGGCTGAGCCGATCGCTCAGGGCTGGCGCAGCAACAGCTTAACCCGGCCGATCACCACCGCCGCATCGGCGTGGCAGCGGATCGGGGCGTAATCCGCATTGTCGCTGATCAACAGGAGGTCAGCGCCCGCGCGCTGGATCCGTTTCACCAGCAACTCATCATCGCGGCGAACAACGAAGATCCCGCTGCCGACCAGCCGGGTGTCGGCCCGGTCCACCAGCAGTCGGTCGCCCGCGAGGATCGTCGGCTGCATCGAATCACCGGACACGTCGATCAACGATGCATGCGAGGCCGCGACCCCGGCCTCCCGCAACATGTGCGCCGTAAAGCTCTCGCGCCGGATCGCACGCTCATGTCCCACCGACAGCCCGCGACCGGCTGACGCGGCTACCGACAGATAGGGTACGGCGACGACTGCTTCACGCGGGGCGGCGCCAAGCAGGGTTTCATCCACGCCAAGGAACCGCGCCAGGGTCTGGCGGTCCTGCTCAGCCAGCCGCCGAGGCGTCCCGCGTCGCACGAACTGCTGCAGATAGGCCATGTTCCGACCGATCAGGCGCGAAAGCTCCGACAGGCTGACGCCCTGCGCCGTTGCCAATCGCTCCAGCGTCTGACCCACCGTTTCTGCCATGGGCAGACCATAGTCTAGGAAATTTCCTAGACAAGTTGGAAAACTTGCCGGAACAAACAGCGAACACGAAGACTCGAGAGGCTGCCATGTCGCTGTTGATCAGGATCGATCGCTATCTTCGCCGGACGGGCGTACCGCCCTCCACCTTCGGCCGACGAGCCGTGAACGATCCACGACTTGTGCGCGATCTGCGCGCCGGACGGATGCCCGGCGCTCGCATTTGCGCGCGGGTCGAGGCCATCTTGCAGGAGGCCGAATGATGCGCGCGCCAGACACGGCAACATTGCTGGCGCGAGCGCTCGCTGCGTCGGCAACGCTTCATGGCCTGAACGTCGCGGTGGAGGAGCGCGGGGCGAGGCGCTGGCACAGCGCCACGTTCAGCGGCCAAAAACATGCGCTGACGCTGACGGCGTTGCCAGGCGGCACCGATGCCAAGGCTTGGCTCGCAGGTCTCTGCAAAATGGACGTGCGACTGCCGGGCGAACTGCTGGCGGGGATCAGCATTATTGAGGAAGGCGAGTGCGCCGGCGGCTGCCGCGCGGAAGTAGAGGCTGTGACCGTCGAACTCGCCTGAGCGCAACGAACCGGTCAGCGTCGCGCCATCCGCCGCAGCATCGACAACGTGTCGTTCAGGCTTTCCGGGGGCGGCGGTGAAACCGAAACCGGCGTTTCGGCAGGCACGGATGCCGGTGCAGGGGAGACAGAGGGGCTGGGTTCCGGTGACTTGCGCTGCCTGGCGCCCCGTTCCAGCCGCTCAAGAAGACTGATCAGCGAATCGCCGCTCCCGACCGCCGGTGAGCGCGCCGGCTCGACTCGCGGCTCGGCGTTCCCGCCAGTCTGCGGATCCGGCTGATCCAAGCGCGGCTCTTCCATAGCGCGAACGTCGTCATTCTTCGTCGGTGCATCAAGCCCGACAGGCGGGGAAGATTGAACCGATGCCGCCGTAATCGTTTCCACCGGGGGCGGCGCGAGCGGCGGCACCGCGCGCACCGGATCGCGCGGTACATCGGGGATGGCCACCGGGTCGAAGGCCGCGAGCAGCTGATCGAGATCCTGTGGCAAAGCCTGTTCCCCGGCACGCGCGGAGGAGCGGGTTACGGCAGGCATCGCAACCATCGGCAACGGCGGTCCGAGATCCTCCTCCGCCCGGATCGGCGGGCGGGGCGCTGCGTCCGGATGCGCATCGGCGCGGCGGATCGTCGGCATACGAAGTGCTATGTCGGGACTGGCCAGCGCCGGCTTGCGCTGAACTCCAATCAGAAAGGCGCGCCGGCGCAGCGCGAAAGCGGCTAGTGCCACGAACGGAATGAGCACCAGAAGCGCCAGCAGCATGCGGCCGATCGCCCCGATGGGCGGCGTCGCGGCGGGCAGAACACGGGGCAGAGCGAGGCGCCACATCAGCACGTCGAGCATGGCCTGCGGCATGGCGGCTACCAGCGTTGCCACCACGACGCCGGCGGCCAGCACGATGCCCGGCCACATCAGCCGCCTCATTTCCGTTCCGCGGTGTTCTGCCGCCATTACGTCACCCTCTTGCCGCGGCTGCCACCAGCCGCTGGTACACAGGCTCGTATCGGGAAATATTTGAGGACCAGTTACGCTCGCGCTCCACAAAGGCGCGGGCGCGGGCGCGTCGATCGTCCCACCCGCTGCGATCGGCGAGCAACCGGGCCAGCGCCTGCGCGATGGCCGCCGGATCATCGGCCGCGAAGAGCGTGCCGGTGTCCCCGTCGCGGATCAGCTCGCGATGGCCGCCCACGTCCGACGCCGCCACCAGTCGGCCCTGTGCCATGGCCTCCAAGGGCTTCAGCGGGGTGACAAGATCGGTGAGACGCATCTTCTTGCGCGGATAGGCCAGCACGTCGACGAGGCTGTAGTAACGCTCCACCTCCTGATGCGGCACACGGCCGACGAAGCGGATGCGCCCAGCCACCGGAGACGCCGCCGCCTGCCGGCGAAGCGCTTCTTCCATCGGCCCGCCACCAACCAGCAGCAACTGAGCCTTCTCCCGTTCCGCCACCAGCGCTGGCATCGCGGCAATCAGATCATCGAGCCCCTCATAATCGTAGAAGCTGCCGATGAAGCCGATCACCTCACCGTCGAGCCCCAGCGACTCGGCCAACGCCGTGTCACGCGGAAGCGGATCGCCGAACAGCGCCATGTCGACGCCGTTGGGCGACACCATGATCCGTTCCGGCGCCACACCGCGCGCCAGCAAATCGCGCTTCAGCCCCTCGCAGATCACCGCCACCGCATCCGCGCGCTTCACCGCCCAGCCTTCCAGTGCGCGAGTCGCACGATAGCGCAGCGAGCCTTCCGTGCCGGTGCCATTGCCCACCGCCGCATCCTCCCAGAAGGCGCGGATCTCATACACCAAAGGTACGCGCAGACGCCGCGTCGCGCGCAATGCCGCCAACGCATCCAGCACCGGCGAGTGCGCGTGGATGATGTCCGGTCGAAACTTTTCGGCCACTGCGGTGATGCGCCGACCGAAAGCGGCCACCTCCGCCATTTCGCCCAGCGGCGCGGGCAGTTGCGCCGAGCGCGATGTGCGGTGAAAGGTTATCCCGTCCACCACCTCCACCGGCGGGGCATCATGATGATGACGCGGCCCGGTGACCGCGGCGACATCCCACCCGCGTGCCAATTGCGCCTTCACGATCGCCCGGGTGCGAAACGTATAGCCGCTCTGCAACGGGAGGCCGTGATCGAGTACGTGAAGGATGCGCATGGTCGCCTGCTGCCATCACGGCGCTTAACGGCACGTCAACTGCCCGTGCTTAGGCGGGTGATGCTTTCGGGAGCTTCGAACCCAAGTTTATGATCGACAATCTGGCACTCGGGATCAGCCATGGGCTGCTGCTGCTGGCGGCATGGCTGCTGCTGCGCCGGGACGATCTCGATTCGGAAGGCGCCCCGCCGGAGCGGCCCGCAAGGCCGGGGCGACAACCGCGTGCGTGATCTTGCCTTTATCGGATTTCTCGTCGCGTTGTTCGGGCTCGGTTTCCGTCGGCCGTTCATCTTCGTGCTCGCCTATGTCTACATCGACATCGTCTCACCGCAGCGGATCACCTATTATCTGCTGAACAGCGTGCCGATCTCCGCGATCGCCGCCGGCCTTGCCATGCTGAGCTGGCTGGTGGCGGACGACAAGAATGACACTCGCTTCGCCCCGCGCCAGGCACTGATCCTGCTGCTCCTTCTCTACTGCGGGATCACTACCCGCACTGCCGACTTCCCGATCGAGGCCGCCGGCAAGTGGGAATGGGTGTGGAAGAACCTCGCCTTCGCGGCGTTCCTGCCTCTCACGCTGCGCACGAAGCTGCGGATCGAGGCGTTGCTGCTGTTCATCGTGCTGTCCGCCAGCTCGATCATCATCGTCGGCGGCATCAAGACGCTGGCTTCGGGGGGAGGCTATGGCGAGCTGAACCTGATGGTGGCCAACAATTCGGGCCTGTACGAAAGCTCGATCATCTCGGCCGTGGCCATCTCGCTCATCCCGGTGATCCTCTGGTTCGCCCGCCACGGCACCATTTATCCGCCCAGCCGCCTGGTCTGGCTGTTTTGCGGCGCGCTGGTTTTCGCCTGCCTGCTGATCCCGGTCGGCACGTCGGCGCGCACGGGGCTGCTCTGCATCGCGTTGCTCGCCGCGCTGATGCTGCGCGAGGTGAAGCGGCGCATGCTCTACCTTGCCGCGCTTGGCCTTGCCGGCATGGTCGCGATCCCGTTCCTGCCCAGCGCGTTCAGCGAGCGGATGGGGACGATCAAGACCTATCAGGCCGATGAATCTGCCTCCACCCGCATCGCCGTGTGGAAGTGGACGTGGGATTACGTGAAGGATCACCCGTTCGGCGGCGGCTTTGACGCCTATCTGCAGAACCGCATTCGCTACGATACGGTGCAGGTCGCCGGCGAAGGGGCGAACCGGACGGTCCAGCGCAGCCTGACGGTGGACAAGAGCCGGGCGTATCATTCCAGCTATTTCGAGGTGCTGGGCGAACAGGGCTATTTCGGCCTTGCGATCTGGCTCCTGATCAACGCGATCGGTGTGTTGCGCATGGAAGTGCTTCGCCGGCGCTACCGGGAGGGCGAGTTCGCCTGGGCCGGCAGCCTCGCGGGGGCGCTGCAGCATGCGCATCTGATCTATCTGCTGGGCGGCGCCTTCGTCGGGATCGCGTTCCAGTCGTTCCTTTACATGGTGATCGGCGCGCAAATCGGGCTCGACACCTATCTTTCTCGGCGGCGCAGCGAGACCGCGTGGCGACCGATGCGGCGCGAGCGGCCCGCTCTCGCGGAAAACTAGGTTCCCGCCCGACACGTCATCCTGGACTTGATCCGGGATTCATTCATCAGCAAGCGCCGAGCAAAGAGGCTCCAGCGCCAGCGCTCGCGGCAGGATGGATCCCGGCGCAAGGCCGGGATGACTGCAGCGGCGAGTGAACCGCGCCAACGAGCGCCTTCTTGCGACCGAATCGCGAAAAGCGGCATCGTCAAGCCTTTTCGCACCCTGCCCGGTTTGACACCTTCCCCCGCCCCCCGACCGCTGCTATCGCCGCCGCCAACGCTTCACATCGCCCGTCCGGGCGCGCCCGCGCGAGGGTTTTGTCACCCCCGCTTCCCCGCCGCGCCCGAGCCGGGCCGCATCTATGGGGAAAGGACCCGCATGACCGCCATCGGCCACGATACGTTGAAGGCCCGCCGCACGCTGCAAGCCGGCGGCAAGTCCTATGACTATTATGCGCTTGAGGTTGCCGCCGAAAAGTACGGCGATATCTCGCGCCTGCCCTTCTCCATGAAGGTGCTGCTGGAGAATATGCTGCGTTTCGAGGACGGCAAGACCGTCACCGCGGCAGACGTGCAGGCGGTGATCGACTGGCAGAAGGAGCGCCGTTCGGACCGCGAGATCCAGTACCGCCCGGCGCGCGTGCTGATGCAGGACTTCACCGGCGTGCCCTGCGTGGTCGACCTCGCCGCAATGCGCGACGCGATCACCAAGCTTGGCGGCGACGCGGCCAAGATCAACCCGCAGGTGCCCGTCCACCTCGTCATCGACCACTCGGTGATGGTCGACGAATTCGGCACGCCCAAGGCGTTCGAAGATAACGTCGATCTCGAGTATCAGCGCAATTCGGAGCGCTACGAGTTCCTGAAATGGGGTTCGAAGGCGCTCGACAATTTCAAGGTCGTGCCGCCGGGCACCGGCATCTGCCACCAGGTGAACCTTGAATATGTCGCGCAGGCCGTCTGGACCTCGACCGAGTCGGGCGAGAACGCTTCGGGCGGCACCGCCATCGCTTACCCGGACACCTGCGTCGGCACCGATAGCCATACCACGATGGTCAACGGCCTGGGCGTGCTCGGCTGGGGCGTCGGCGGGATCGAGGCCGAGGCCGCGATGCTCGGCCAGCCGGTGTCGATGCTGATCCCCGAAGTGGTCGGCTTCAAGCTGACCGGCGCGTTGCGCGAGGGCATCACGGCGACCGATCTCGTGCTCACCGTCACGCAGATGCTGCGCGCCAAGGGCGTGGTCGGACGCTTTGTCGAATTCTACGGCCCGGGCCTTGACCAGATGACGCTGGCCGATCGCGCGACGATCGCCAACATGGCGCCGGAATATGGCGCCACCTGCGGCTTCTTCCCGATCGACACCAAGACGATCGATTACATGACGCTGACCGCCCGCCCGGCCGAGACGATCGCGCTGGTCGAGGCTTATGCCAAGGCCAATGGCTTCTGGCGCGACGCAAATACGCCGGATCCGGTGTTCACCGACACGCTGGAGCTCGACATGAGCTCGGTCGTTCCGTCGCTCGCCGGCCCGAAGCGTCCGCAGGACAAGGTGGCGCTGGATAGCGTGGACGACGTGTTCAACGGCGATCTCGTCAAGGTCTATGACAAGGCCGAGCCGAAGCGCGTCGACGTGGCCGACCGTGGCCATGACATCGGTGACGGCGACGTCGTGATCGCCGCCATCACCAGCTGCACCAACACGTCCAATCCCTCCGTGCTGGTCGCCGCCGGCCTCGTCGCCCGCAAGGCACGCGCGCTTGGCCTGAAGCCCAAGCCCTGGGTCAAGACCTCGCTGTCGCCGGGTTCGCAGGTCGTCACCGACTATCTCGAGAAGGCCGGGCTGCAGGACGATTTCGATGCCATGGGGTTCAACCTCACTGGCTATGGCTGCATGACCTGCATTGGCAACTCGGGGCCCCTTCCCGGCCCGATCAGCAGCGCGATCAACGACAATGACCTGGTCGTCGCATCGGTCCTGTCCGGGAACCGCAACTTCGAAGGCCGCGTGTCACCGGATGCGCGCGCGAACTTCCTCGCCTCGCCGCCGCTGGTCGTCGCTTATGCGCTGAAGGGCAGCGTCACCACCGACATGAACCAGACGCCGATCGGCGAAGGAACGAACGGTCCGGTGTACCTCAAGGACATCTGGCCTTCGAACCAGGAAGTGTCGGACCTGATGACCGCGAACATCGATGCCGGCATGTTCCAGAGCCGCTACGGCAACGTCTATGCCGGTGATGCCAAGTGGCGCGCGATCGAGGTGACGGGTTCCGACACCTACAGCTGGCCGGCATCGTCCACCTACATCGCGAACCCGCCCTATTTCGAGGGCATGGAGATGACCCCGGCGCCGGTTACCGACATCATCGAGGCGAAGCCGCTGGCGATCCTCGGCGATTCGATCACCACCGACCACATCTCGCCGGCCGGCTCGATCAAGGCCGACAGCCCGGCGGGCACGTGGCTGATGGAGCGTCAGGTCGCCAAGGCGGACTTCAACAGCTACGGCTCGCGCCGCGGCAACGACAATGTCATGGTCCGCGGCACCTTCGCCAACATCCGCATCAAGAACGAGATGGTGCCGGGGATCGAAGGCGGCATGAGCCGCTATGGCGCGGAAGTGATGCCGATCTACGACGTTGCGATGCGCCACAAGGCGGATGGCACGCCGATGGTCGTCGTCGCCGGCAAGGAATATGGCACTGGCTCCTCGCGTGACTGGGCGGCCAAGGGCACCAACCTGCTCGGCGTGCGTGCGGTGATCGCGGAAAGCTTCGAGCGTATCCACCGCTCGAATCTCGTCGGCATGGGCGTTCTGCCGCTCCAGTTCGTCGAAGGCGTGACCCGCGAGACGCTGGGCCTGACCGGCGACGAAACCTTCACGATCCACAATGTCGCTGGCCTGCGCCCGCGCCAGACCGTGACCGTCACGCTCGCTCGCGCTGATGGCAGCACCGAGACGTTCGAGACGCTCTGCCGGATCGACACCGTCAACGAGCTGGAATATTTCCTGAACGGCGGCATCCTGCAGTACGTGCTGCGCAACCTGGCGGCTGCCTGAGCCGCCTCATCCCCTTTGCCGCGAGGCTTGAGCGGTAAGGGGGAATTGTTTCTTTCGTTACCTCTTGCCCCCGTTTATGTCGGGGGCAAGAGGAGTTTCGATGCAGGCCACACTCGATTTCGCGCTCGGTGAAAACGCGGAAATGATCCGCGACACGACGCGCCGCTTCGCCGACGAAAAGATCGCTCCGCTCGCCGCGAAGATCGACACCGACGACTGGTTCCCGCGCGACGAGCTCTGGCCCGCAATGGGCGAACTCGGCCTCCACGGCATCACCGTCGAGGAGGAACATGGCGGCCTCGGCCTCGGCTATCTCGAACATGTCATCGCCTGCGAGGAAGTGAGCCGCGCGTCGGCCTCGATCGGCCTCAGCTACGGCGCGCACTCCAACCTGTGCGTCAACCAGATCCGCCGTTGGGCCTCGCCCGAGCAGAAGGCCAAATACCTCCCCAAGCTGATCAGCGGCGAACATGTCGGCAGCCTCGCCATGTCGGAGGCGGGCGCGGGCAGCGATGTCGTCTCGATGAAGCTGAAGGCGGAAAAGACCGACGCGGGCTATGTCCTCAACGGCACCAAATTCTGGATTACCAACGCCGCTTATGCGGATACGCTGGTCGTCTATGCCAAGACCGGCGAGGGTAGCCGCGGCATCACCACCTTCCTCATCGACAAGGACATGCCCGGCTTCTCGATCGGCCAGAAGATCGACAAGATGGGCATGCGCGGCTCCCCCACCGCGGAGCTCGTCTTCGACAATTGCGAAGTGCCGGACGAAAACGTCATGGGGCCGCTCAACGGCGGCGTCGGCGTGCTGATGAGCGGCCTCGATTACGAGCGCACGGTGCTCGCGGGCATTCAGCTCGGCGTTATGCAGGCCTGCCTCGACGTGGTGCTGCCGTACCTGCGCGAGCGCAAGCAGTTCGGCCAGCCGATCGGCGCGTTCCAGCTGATGCAGGCGAAGGTCGCCGACATGTACGTCGCGCTGAACAGCGCGCGCGCGTACGTCTATGCCGTCGCGCGCGCCTGCGACGCCGGTCAGACGACGCGCTTCGACGCCGCTGGCGCGATCCTGCTGGCGAGCGAAAACGCCTTCAAGGTCGCGGGCGAGGCGGTGCAGGCCCTGGGGGGCGCCGGCTACACCAAGGACTGGCCGGTCGAACGTTTCCTGCGTGACGCGAAGCTGCTGGATATCGGCGCCGGCACGAACGAGATCCGCCGCATGCTGATCGGCCGCGAACTGATCGGAGCGGTGTCGTGAGGGCGTTTCTAAATTTTCCCCGAGCTTCGCTCGGGGAGGGGGACCGCCGGCCGCAGGCCGGTGGTGGAGGGGCAGTCACGACCGCTCCGTATCTGCCCCTCCACCATCCGCTTCGCGGATGGTCCCCCTCCCCCAGCAAGCTGGGGGAGGAATGATGACCGGCCCCGTCCTCACCACCGCCCTCTCCCCCGCAGACGCAACCTTCCAGGCCAACGCCGCCCACAACCGCGCCCTCGCCGAGCAACTCCGCGCCGACGTCGCCCACGCCGCGCTGGGCGGCAACGCCAAGTCCCGCGAGCGCCACACCGCGCGCGGCAAGCTCCTCCCCCGCGACCGCGTCGAGCGCCTGCTCGACCCCGGCTCGCCGCTGCTCGAAATCGGCCAGCTCGCCGCCCACGACGTTTATGGCGAGGACATCCCCGGCGCGGGCCTCATCACCGCGATCGGCCGCGTCTCCGGCCGCCAGTGCATGATCGTCTGCAACGACGCGACGGTGAAGGGCGGCACTTACTACCCGCTCACCGTCAAGAAGCACCTGCGCGCGCAGGAAATCGCCGAGGCGAACCGCCTCCCCTGCATCTATCTCGTCGACAGCGGGGGCGCGAACCTGCCGCATCAGGCCGAGGTGTTCCCCGATCGCGAGCATTTCGGCCGCATCTTCTTCAACCAGGCGAACATGTCGGCCAAGGGCATCCCGCAGATCGCCTGCGTGATGGGCAGCTGCACCGCGGGCGGTGCGTACGTGCCCGCCATGTCCGACGAGACGGTGATCGTCCGCGAACAGGGCACGATCTTCCTCGCCGGTCCGCCCTTGGTGCAGGCCGCGACGGGCGAGGTGATCAGCGCGGAGAATCTCGGCGGCGGCGACCTCCACGCGCGCAAATCGGGCGTGGTCGATCACCTCGCCGAGAATGACGAGCACGCACTCACCATCGTGCGCGACATCATCGCCACTTTGCCGCCAGAGCGCGAGGCGGACGTGAACCTGCGTCCATCGAAAGCGCCGAAATATGCCGCAGAGGACCTGTACGGCATCGTGCCGCAGGATGTGCGCGCGCCCTATGACGTGCACGAGGTGATCGCGCGGCTGGTCGACGGCAGCGAATTCCACGAGTTCAAGGCGCTCTATGGCAGCAGCCTCGTCTGCGGCTTCGCGCATATCCATGGGCAGCCGGTCGCGATCCTCGCCAACAACGGCGTGCTGTTCAGCGAGAGCGCGGTGAAGGGCGCGCATTTCATCGAGCTCGCCTGCCAGCGCCGCGTGCCGCTGCTGTTCCTCCAGAACATCTCCGGCTTCATGGTCGGCGGGAAGTACGAGGCGGAAGGGATTGCCAAGCACGGCGCGAAACTCGTCACCGCCGTGGCGACGGCAAGCGTGCCCAAGATCACCGTGCTGATCGGCGGCAGCTTCGGCGCGGGGAATTACGGGATGTGCGGCCGGGCGTATTCGCCGCGCTTCCTGTTCACCTGGCCCAATTCGCGGATTTCCGTAATGGGCGGCGAACAGGCCGCCAGCGTGCTGGCCACGGTCCACCGCGACGCGGCCAGCTGGACGCCGGAAGAGGCGGACGCCTTCAAGACCCCGATTCGCCAGAAATACGAGGACGAGGGCAACCCCTATTACGCCACCGCCCGCCTGTGGGACGACGGCGTGATCGACCCCGCGCAGACCCGCGACGTGCTGGGCCTCGCGCTCGCGGCGTGCCTCAACGCCCCCATCCGAGAACGCCCGCAATTCGGCGTGTTCCGGATGTGATGGCCACGACGGATGCGCATTCATTCCTCCCCGAGCTTCGCTCGGGGAGGGGGACCGCCCCGCGTAGCGGGGTGGTGGAGGGGCAGACGCGCAACGCAAGCTTGAACCACCCCCGTCACGACAGCATCCAGATCCCCCAGCACATCGCGAGCGGATACGCGCAGCGTCACAATCCCACGCGCCTCAAACCAGCTGTCACGCCGCGCATCGACCACAGGCTGCCTCCCGCGCCCATGCCCCTCGCCATCCACCTCGATCGCCAACCGCGCATCGCTGCAGAAGTAATCGAGAACGTAATCCCCGCTCGGATGCTGCCGCCGAAACTTCAACCCGCTGGGCCGTCCCCGCAACACCTGCCACAGCATCACCTCGGGCAAGGTCATCTCGCGTCGCAGTCGACGCGCCCGCCGCGTGACCCCGTGAAAAGCCGTCGGCGCATCGTCGCGAAGCATTGTGTCTGCCCCTCCACCACCCCGCTGCGCGGGGCGGCCCCCCTCCCCGAGACAAGCTCGGGGAGGAATTGAAAGCAAGCCCCATGACGCCTCTCCTCCTCCCCTTCCTCCTCGTCCTCCAGACCACCCCGGTCGCGCCGCTGCCCAAGGGCACCGCGCTCCCGCCGCCCGCTTCAGAAGAAGGCCAGGTGATCGCCCCCGTGCAGCGGATGTTCGACGCGCTCGCCGCGAACGATTCCACCGCCATCCTCGCCGAGGTTCGCCCGGACGGCCGCGCTACCGCGGTGGTCGAAAAGCCGGACGGCAGCACCACTGTCACTACCAGCGACTGGCCCGCGTTCGCCAACCGGCTCGGCAAGCCCGGCCCGAAGCTCGCCGAGGCTTTCACCGGCATGCCCGCGATTGAGATCGACGGGAACATCGCGATGGTCTGGGGCGGCTACACCTTCACCGTCGACGGCAAGCCCAGCCATTGCGGTACGAACAATGTCGATCTGGTCCGGGACGGCGGCCGCTGGCGGATCAACAACATTACCTGGACGCAGCGCACCACCGGCTGCGCCCAATGATTGCTGTCCCGCCGTCCACGCCTACAGGTATTTCCGAACCCATGATCACTGCCCCCGCACGACATGTTGACCCGCTATGGAGAAACACGCGTCAGAGCCTCGACTTCCTAAATACCTGCGGTGACGCGGCATGATCGGCTCGCTCCTGATCGCCAATCGCGGTGAAATCGCTTGCCGCATCATCCGCACCGCCCGCGCGCTCGGCGTACGGACCATCGCGGTCTTTTCCGATGCGGACGCCGAGGCGTTGCACGTGCGCGAAGCGGATGAGGCGGTGCACATCGGCCCCTCGCCCGCGCGCGAATCATACCTCGTGGGCGCCCGCATCATTGCTGCCGCGCAGGATACCGGCGTTGAGGCGATCCACCCCGGCTATGGCTTTCTCAGCGAGAATGCCGATTTCGCGCAGAGCGTGATTGACGCTGGCCTCGTCTGGGTTGGCCCGCGCCCCGCCAGCATCCGCGCCATGGGGCTGAAGGATGCCGCCAAGAAGCTGATGCAGGAAGCCGGCGTCCCGACGACGCCAGGCTATCTCGGCGACGACCAAACTCCCGAACGTCTGCATCGAGAGGCGGATGCAATCGGCTATCCGGTGCTGATCAAGGCAGTCGCCGGCGGCGGCGGCAAGGGCATGCGCCGCGTCGATGCATCGGAGGACTTCGCCGACGCGCTTGCCTCCTGCCGGCGCGAGGCAGCATCCAGCTTCGGCGACGATCGCGTGCTGATCGAAAAATACATCCTCTCGCCCCGCCATATCGAAGTGCAGGTGTTCGGCGACAGCCACGGCAATGTCGTTCACCTGTTCGAACGTGATTGTTCGCTTCAGCGCCGCCACCAGAAGGTGATCGAGGAGGCCCCAGCCCCGGGCATGGACGCGGCCACGCGTCAGGCGGTCTGCGCCGCGGCAGTGAAGGCGGCGCAGGCGGTGGATTATGTCGGCGCGGGCACGATCGAGTTCATCGCCGACGCCTCCGAGGGCCTCCGCGCCGACCGCATCTGGTTCATGGAAATGAACACTCGCCTCCAGGTCGAGCATCCGGTTACCGAGGCGATCACCGGTCAGGATCTGGTCGAATGGCAGCTGCGCGTCGCCAGCGGAGAGCCGCTGCCGCGCCGGCAGGACGAGTTATCCATCACCGGCTGGGCGATGGAAGCGCGGCTCTATGCCGAGGATCCGGTGAAGGGCTTCCTCCCCTCGATCGGGCGGCTCGATGCGCTCGACCTCGGGGATGCGGTGCGCGTCGACACCGGCGTCGAGCAGGGCGCGGAGATCAGCCCCTTCTACGATCCGATGATCGCCAAGCTGATCGCGCATGGCGAGACGCGGGACGAGGCGCGCGAGCTGCTCGCCGATGCGCTCGATGAGGCGGTGATCTGGCCGGTGCGCACCAATGCCGGCTTCCTGGTCGAGGCGCTCGATCATCCCGATTTCGCGGCCGGCAACGTCGATACCGGCCTGATCGCGCGCGAGGGCGATGCGCTGATGCCGAGCGCGCTGCCAAGCGAGGAAGCGCTGATCGAGGCCGCCGCCGCGCTTTCGCCGGACCTGCCGATGGCAGGCTTTCGCCTCAACGCACCCGCGCGTCGCGAAGGCCGCTTTCTCCTTGCCGGCGAACCGATCTCAATCGACTTCACCGACGCTCCCGACGTGGAAGTGCCGGAACCGCTCGACAGCGTGCTCATCACCGAAGGCGGCCAGACGTGGGAGCTCGCGCCCTTCCGCGCGACCGGCGCCACCGGCGGCGCAGCCGCGGACGGCGCGATCCTCTCGCCCATGCCCGGCCGCATCATCGCGGTCGAGGTCGCGACCGGCGCGGCGGTGGTGAAGGGCCAGAAGCTGGTTACGCTCGAGGCAATGAAGATGGAGCACAGCCTCGTCGCCCCGTTCGACGGCACAGTGGCGGAGCTGAACGCCGAGACCGGCGGACAGGTGACCGAAGGCACATTGCTCGTGAAGGTGGAGCGGCAGGAGGGCTGACCTTCGACCCGACCTACTGCAAAGGCGGCAGAAATCGCGGCAACGCCACACCCGCTTCGTCACCCCGGCCTTGTGCCGGGGGCCAGGGCTCCGCAAGCCTCGACGTCTAGGTTTGCGGCCAGGTGGATGCCGGGACAAGCCCGGCATGACGGGTATTATCCCAGCCGCGAGAGCGCCGCTGTCAGCCGCTCCGCTTCCGCCGCCTTCTCGGCATGGTCGGCACGCGCCTTTTCCACTGCCTCGGGCTTCGCGCGTTCGACGAAGCTCGAATTGTTGAGGCGCCCGGCCAGCCCGTCACGGTCCTTCTCCGCCGCCGCAATCGCTTTGGCGAGGCGGGTGCGTTCGGCGGCAAGATCGATCACGTCGCCCAGCGCGATGCGGAAGGTGGCTTCGTCCACCACCACCTGCGCGGTGCCGCCCGAGACCTCGCCTGGATCAATCCGCGCGAGGCGGGCGATCGTGGCTGCGTTGCGCGTCAGGCGCGCCTGCGTCTCTTCTTTGGCGTCCGCCACCGCATAAGGCAGGCGCGCGCCTGGGGGCACGTTCAGGTCCGTACGGCTGGAGCGCACCTCGCTCACCAGCCGGATCAACCAGTCGATCTCCTGCCCGGCCGCCGGATCGATCGCGCGCGCGTCCGCCATGGGCCATTGCGCGACGATCAGGTCGTGCTCGCGCGGCGCGAGCGCGTGCCACAGTTCCTCGGTGATGAACGGCATGAACGGGTGCAGCACGACCAGGATCTGGTCGAGCACCCAAGCCGCGACCGCCTTCGTCTCCTCGTCGATCGAGCCCTTGATGAGTTCGAGATACCAGTCGCAGAACTGGCTCCAGACGAACTGGTAGATCGCATTCGCCGCGGCATCGAAGCGATACTCGCCGAGCGCCAGGTCGACCGACTGGATCGCCTTGATAGTCTCGCCGACGATCCACTTGTTGACCGGATGAGTGGCGGCCGGCGGCTCCAATGTGGTCGATCCGCCGATCCCGTTCGACTGGCAGAAGCGGCTCGCGTTCCACAGCTTGGTCGCGAAGTTGCGGTACCCCTCGACGCGCTTCTCATCCATCTTGATGTCGCGGCCCTGGCTTTCCATCGCCGCCATGAAGAAGCGCAAAGCATCGGCGCCATATTTGTCGATCAGGCCGAGCGGATCGACGGTATTGCCCTTGGACTTGGACATCTTCGCGCCGTCCGCCGCGCGGACCAGGCCGTGCAGGTATAGCGTGCGGAAGGGCACGTCCTTCATGAAATGCATGCCCTGCATCATCATGCGGGCATCCCAGAAGAACAGGATGTCGAAGCCCGAGATCAGCACGTCATTGGGGTAGCGGCCGCCGAGCGTCGGATCGGTGTTGTCCGGCCAGCCCATCGTCGCGAACGGCCAAAGGGCAGAGGAGAACCAGGTGTCGAGCACGTCGGGATCGCGCCAGAGTGCAACAAGACGAGCGTTACCTTCCATCGCTGTTGCATTCACGCCAGCGATGACGTCCGGAAAGACCGCAACTTCTCGAGTTTCACCATAATAGTGATTTGCAAGGCGCAGAGCGGCCTCTTCCGTCTCAGCGACGAACGCTTCGAAGTTGCCGGAGGCAAGATCGTAGGTAAGCGATCCGTCACTTTCCTTCCTTGGCCCAAACCACGCCGGGATCTGGTGGCCCCACCACAATTGGCGGCTGACGCACCACGGCTGAATGTTCTCCATCCAGTTGAAGAAGGTCTTTTCCCACGTCTTGGGCACCAGCCGGATCGCGCCGGACTGCACCGCCTCGATCGCCGGCTGCGCCAGCGTCTTGGCATCGACATACCATTGGTCGGTCAGCCACGGCTCGATAACGACGCCGGAGCGATCGCCGTACGGCGTCTGGATCGTGCGCGGCTCTGCATCATGCTCCACGCCTTCCTTGTCGACGTGGGGCACGAGCACGCCGTCGGCCTTCAGCCGGGCGACGACCGCCTTGCGCGCGTCGGCGCTGGACAGCCCCAGGAACTCCGCCGGGATCAGGCCGTCCGCGGTCTGCGTGACATTCGCCTTGGCATCGAGCATGTTGAGCATCTCGCCCGCCTTCATGCCGGCGCGCTTGCCCACCTCGAAATCGTTGAAGTCGTGCCCCGGCGTGATCTTCACCGCGCCGGTGCCGAGCGACGGATCGGCATGTTCGTCGGCAATCACCGGGATCGGGCGGCCGGTGATCGGCAGGCGGATCTGCTTGCCGATCATGTCCTTGTAGCGCTCGTCCTCGGGATGAACCGCAACAGCCATGTCGGCGAGCATCGTCTCAGGACGCGTCGTGGCGACGGTGATCGTGCCCGACCCATCGGCGAGCGGGTAGCGGATCTGCCAGAAGCTGCCCTTCACCTCGCGCGTCTCGACCTCAAGGTCGCTGATGGCAGTGCCGAGGCCTGGATCCCAGTTCACCAGCCGCTTGTCGCGATAGAGCAAGCCCTGGCGGTGAAGCTCGACGAAGACCTTGAGCACGGCCTTCGAGAAGCCCTCGTCCATCGTGAAGCGCTCGTTGGCCCAATCCATGGAGCAGCCAAGGCGGCGCAACTGCCCGGTGATCTGACCACCGCTTTCCGCCTTCCACTCCCACACCTTGGCCACAAATTCCTCGCGACTGAAGTCGGTGCGCTTTTGCTGCTTGAGCGCCATTTGCCGCTCGACCACCATCTGGGTTGCGATGCCGGCATGATCGGTGCCGACGACCCAGAGCGCGTCCTTGCCCTTCAGTCGCGCGTGGCGCGTCAGGATGTCCTGGAGCGTATTATCCAGCGCATGGCCGATGTGGAGCGAGCCGGTGACGTTGGGTGGCGGATTGACGATCGTCCACGGCTCCGCATGCGGGCGCTCAGGGCGGAACGAGCCGTTCTCCTCCCAATGGCTGTACCAGCGGGATTCGATTGCGGCGGGGTCAAAGGTTTTCGGCAGTTCGCTCATGGCACGGCTCTACTCAGCCAGCCCGAAGCTGCAAAGCCACTGAGCAACGTCGAACGTGGCTAGTTTGGGAAGCGTGCATTACGCTGTCCGGCAGAAAAAAAAGAGGAAGGCGCGATGCTGACGGTTCATCATCTCGGAATCTCACAATCCGACCGTATCGTCTGGCTCTGCGAAGAACTGGGCATCGAATATGACCTGCGCCGTTACGAGCGTGATCCGGTGACGCGGCTTGCACCCGAGGTCTATCGCGCCCTTCATCCGTTCGGCACTGCGCCGGTCATTACCGACGAGAAGTTCGTGCTCGGCGAATCGGCCGCCATCGTGGAATATCTGATCGCCACACGCGGCGGAGAAGCGCTCGCCCGGCGCGCGGGCGATCCCGACTTCGCCGATTACCTGTTCTGGTTCAACTTCGCGAACTCATCCATGATGCCGGCATTGATGACGTCGATGGTGGTTGGTCTGCTTGGCGGCGGCGACCGCGCCCGGCCACTGCTGGCACGAGGCGATCGCGCTTATGCCATGATCGAGGCGCGGCTGGGGTCGGTGCCCTATCTTGCGGGCCAATCCTTCTCCGCCGCGGATATCATGATGCACTTTCCGCTCACCACGGGGCGCGTGTTCGCACCGCGGGACATATCGGGGTATCCGAACATCCTTGCCTATCTACAGCGGATCGCCGCCCGACCCGCCTATGTGCGCGCCATGGCAAAGGCGGAGCCGGATTTCACGGCGCCGCTCACCTGAACGCTGGTCGGCGCCTCAGCGGCAGCGCCTCAACGCAAATCCGTCAGCGAGCCTGTCGGGTCCACTGATCCATCCAGCCGATCACCTCGCGGTACCATTGCCGCGAGTTCTTCGGCTTCAGCACCCAATGATTTTCGTCCGGGAACACGACGAGGCGCGACGGAATGTCGCGCCGCTGGAGCGCCGTGAAGGCGGCCAGCCCCTGAGTATAGGGGATACGGAAATCCTTTTCGCCGGTGATGACGAGTTGCGGCGTCTTCCACTTGGCGACGTGGTTGACCGGGTTCCATTTCTCGAAGGCCTGCGGGTCCTCGTAATAGGTCTTGCCGCCGTGCTCCCACTCGTCGAACCAGAGTTCCTCGGTTTCGTACGCCATGGCGCGCGCGTCGAAGACGCCGTCGTGCTGGACGATGCACTTGAACCGATCGGGCCACTGCCCTTCGATCCAGTTCATCATATAGCCGCCATAGGAAGCGCCGAGCGCGCAGGCATTGTCCCCATCGAGCCAGGTGAACTTCGCGGTTGCAGCGGCCAGACCCTTCTTCAGGTCCTCCAGCGGCCAGCCACCCCAATTGTTGCGGATCGCATCGGTGAAGGCCTGGCCATATCCCGTCGATCCGTGGAAATCGACCGCGACAAGGCCGTAACCGGCGCCCGCGAACACCGCCGGGTTCCAGCGATAGGACCAGCTGTTGTTGCTCGAACCCTGCGGCCCGCCGTGAACCATATAGGCGACCGGCACCTTGCCGGTGCTGCCGGTCGGCTTCACCGCATAGCCCCAGACGGTATCGTTGTTCGCGCCGGTAAAGCTGAACCGCTCCACCACCGGCATGTCGATGCCGGCGAGTTTGGCGGCGTTGACGCTGGTCAGCCGCTGCGGCGCGGTGCCCGTGCCAACACGAAAGAAATCTGCCGGGGCGATCAGCGAATCCAGTGCAACGACCGGCCCGGTCGGCGTCACCGCCACCGCGCCGACATGGCCCTGCTGCGTCAGCCGCTTCACCTCGCCGGTCTGCGCATCGACGCGGAACAGCGGCGTTTCCTGCGTGTCGTCGGCGGTGACATAGACCGACTTGGAATCTGCGGCCCAGGCGATTGAGCCTACGGATCGGTCCCACCGTTCTGTCAGCGAGATCACCCGGCCGCTCGCGAGATCCCGCAGCATCAGCACCTGCCGATCCGCTTCATAGCCGGGACGGCGCATGGCGAACCAGGCTAGCGTGCGACCGTCGGGCGAGACAGTCGGCTGGTTATCGGTCGCCTGGTTCTCGGCGGTGAGGTTCACCGGCGCGGTGCTGCCATCCGCCGGAACCGCGAAAATGTCGAGGTTGGTCGAGGTTGGCTCGATGCGGCCCGCTTCGCGCATGGCGAAGTAGATGGTCTTCCCGTCCGGGCTCCAGGACACTTCCTCCGCGCCCCCGAACGGCTTGGAAGGCGTATCGCCGACCAGTGTGCCGACGATCGCCTGGCCATTACCCGGCGCACCTGAGGAGCCGAGCGGCAGGACGAAGAGCTGCGATCGGGTGCCATCAGCCCAGGTGTCCCAGTGGCGAACGAACAGCCGGTCATACGCCCGGCCCGAACCTGCATCGGCGCGCTTCTTCACCATCGGCAGCTCAAGGCTGGAGGCGCCCGGTCGACGATCGGCCCAGATGACGATCTTGTCACCGGTGGGCGCCACCTTGAACCCGTTGAACCCGCCAGCGAAGTTGGTCAGCTTGCGCGGCGTGCCGCCGGTGACGGGCACGGACCAGATGGCGTCGCCCGCAGTGTAATAAACGGTGCTGCCGACGATCTGCGGATCGTTTTCGTCCACTGCGGGATCGGCCAGCAGGCGCTGCGGCACCGCCCCCTTGCGTGACAGATCCAGCCGCCAAAGATCGTAGCGGCCGCGATTGGCGTCCATGTCGGTCTCGCGCTGCGCCCACACCATCCAACGCCCATCCGCCGATACGGCAGGCGCGCCGACGCGGCTGAGCGTCGTAACATCCTCGATGGTCAGCGGGCGGGCGGCAGCCGGGGCCGAGACGACAGCGAGCGCGATCAGGCTCGCGGAAAAGGGCATCCTCATGGGAATGCGGTAAAGCAGATCGTTACTGATGCGACAATCGCCATGTCGGCGCCAGCTTGCGCTCGGAACGTCGGGTGCAACGCGGCAGTGCGCCGGCGAACGTCACCCCTATCGTCAGGAAGCGCCGCGAGTCAGCTTCGCGATTTCGCGCGCGACGATCGTTTCCACCATGTTCGGCAGATTGGCGTCCAGCCATTCGCGCAGCATCGGTCGCAGCATCTCGCGGACCAATCCTTCCAGCGTTCCGTCGCTCTGCGGCTCCGGTTTTACCAGCAGTCGCGAAAGAGCATCGATGGCCCCACGGGTCGCCTGCGCGGTTCGATCCGACAGCAGGGTCGCGGCGGCATCCGCGTCCAGCTTTGCCGCCTCGGGTTCGGCAGGTGCTTCGGCCCGCGCCTGAACCGGTGGCATGGGATGGCTCAGTTCGAGCACTTCCTCGGGCGCCGTATCCTCGTCCCGCTCTTCAAGTGCAGCGGGCAATGCAGGGCGGGCAGCGTTCGCGCGACGCTGTCGAATTGGCCGGTCATCACCTTCCTCGGCGATGATGCGCTTGATGGAGGAGAGAATGTCCTCCATCGACGGCTCGGCGCTGACATCCCCCATGCGCGCAGTCCACCCCATCCAGAAAGCCGCCGACGATCAGCGGTTTGGTGTGTTTTCACCTGTGGTCAATGCCGGGCTCCTGTCAACCTTGCTGCTGTCGAGCGCGGGATCGAGCGGACGCGTAACTGTGGCATTCTGGGGCGCGACGCCGCTGGTGGACGACGAAATCGCGGTTGGCGTCTCGCCATCGCCGAAGTCGGAGAAGCGGTTGCGAACAGCGTTGTAGTTCTCCGCCGAGTTATACAACGGGCCGCCCTCGAGCCCCAGGTCCTGCGCTTCGGCCTGCCCCATCGCCGCCAGCAACGCGAAGCCGGCGACATAAGCGTCGCGCCGCGCGGTTACGAGCGTCACCTGGCTGTTCAACAGTTCCTGCTCGGCGTTGAGGATATCAAGGATCGTGCGATTGCCGACGCTATTCTCCGCCCGAACGCCTTCAAGGCTGAGCCGGTTGGCGGCAACCGCCTGCTCCGATGAAGCAATCACCTCCAGCGAGGAGCGCCAGATAGCGAACGCAGACCGGGCCGAGGCGATCACCTGACGCTCCGCGGCGGTCGCATTTTCGATCGCCTGCGCACGCGTCGCCTGTGCCTGACGCACCAGTGCCGCCGGACGCCCGCCCTGGAAAATCGGCAGGCTGACGTTCAGCCCGATGCCAGCCGAGGTGCCCGATTGCCCGACGCCCAACCCGGTGCCGCTGCCGAGCGATCCCAGATAATTGACGTAATTTCCGGTCGCCCCGACCCCCAGGGTCGGCAGGCGGCTCGCACGCGCCACGCGCACGTCAAAGGCGGTCGCGTCCCGCTGCTTCAGCGCCGCGAGCAGGGTGGGATTGTCACGGATCGCCACATCGACGGCGCCATCTGCCGTCTGCGGCAAATTCGGGAGCGCCGGCGGCGGCGCGAGCGTGCCGGGCGCATCGCCGACCAGCCGGACGTAGTTCTCACGGCTGGCGATCAGCGTGGCTTGCACCCGCTGCAACTGCGCGCGAGCGAGGCTCAACCGCGCTTCCGACTGGGCGACATCGGTGCGGGTCAGGTCGCCCACCTGAAAGCGATCGCGGCTCGCCTGAAGATTGGTTTCCAGCACGCGGACGTTCTGCGCGTTCAGCCCGACGATGGCCTCGTCTCGGATCACGTCATTGTACGCTGCCACCACTTCGGAGAACAGCGACGCCTCCGTGCCCCGCAGCCCGAACTGGCCGGCTTCGACCCGCGTCTCTGCCGCGCGGACGGAGTTGCGAACGGCGCCGCCCGAATAGAAGGGTACATTTAGCGCAAGCTGCGCCTGCGCCGCGCGAGCCGGCGTGGTGAAGGAATTGCCGCTGCGCAGGTAGTTTTCGTTCAGCCCCGCGTTGGTGGACACGGTCGGTCGACCGGCCGCCCGCGCGATCGGTACATTCTCGTCCACTGCACGCTGCTGCGCCCGACTTGCCGTGATTGTCGGGTTTTCACGATAGGCGCGCGCCAGCGCCTCTCGCAGTGTGTCGGCGTGGGCTGGCGATGCACTCAGCGCAAGAATCAGGGCGGCAGAAGCGACACGGGTCATTGCGGCTCTTTTCAGAAGGTGAAGCGTGTCGGTTTGGCGAAGCCGGGCAACAGACAGCAATTGACATCGGCAAAGTCGATCATGGCAAAGCCGCCTTCGCTTCTCCGCCCGGTAGCCAGCCTGGTCACTCCATTGTCGTTCAGGCCACCGACGATCCGCCCGCCGGTCCGCACCTGCGCCACCAGTTGCTCGGGAAGCTGCTCCACGGCGCCATCGATGATCATCACGTCATAGGGGGCGCCTTCGGGGTGGCCGGCCTCCAGAGGGCCTTCGACAATCGCGATCCGATCGCTCGTGCCGAGCGCCGCGCGCGCCTGCGTGACGAGCGCCGGATCAACTTCCACCGCGACAACGGAGGCTACCAGCTCCGCCAGGACCGCAGCCGTATAGCCCGTGGCGGCACCGATCAGCAGGACGCGATCGCTCGGCAGCAAGCGCGCCTCGGTCAGCAGGCGACCGGTGGCGATCGGCAGGTTCAGCGATCGACCGCCGCCAAGTGCGACCAGATCGTCGCGATAGGCAAAAGGCGCCTTTTCCTCAGGCACGAACCGCTCACGCGGGACCACGGCCATCGCCGCCACGACACGCGCATCCGATACCGCATTGGTGCGAAGCTGGCTTGCCACCATCGCTGTGCGCATGGCGGCAAAATCCGGTTGGCGTTCCATCGTCATCGTCATCTTCTCACCTGTCGCACGACTGTTTTATTGTGGCAATACACTTGTCATCCAGAGTGGCGCTTTATCGCGCGCCGGCACGGCCGCCAACGTAGAAACTTGACACGCCCGCTCTGTCGCCGCATCTGCCCGCCCTCACTTCCATCGAGGCCCGATGGCGGAGTGGTGACGCAGAGGACTGCAAATCCTTGCACCCGGGTTCGATTCCCGGTCGGGCCTCCACCTTCTTGTCGCTTTTCGCGCCAGGGCTGCTCAATTTCGCAAAACGAGAAGGTTGCGCAATTAGCCCGCGGCGCGCTGTGGGAAAACCACCGGTCGATGCCGTCGACCATCAGCGATGACTCGAAGGCAGCGGAGCGTATATCGTGAGCGAGGGCTTGTGCCTTGCGACGAAGCACATGGTGCAGCCTGCGACGACTCCGCCCGTCCGCGAAGTTTTTAAATGCGACGAGATGGCACAACCGGCCCCCAGCGCACACTGTTGGCTCAGAGCGCGCGTATGCGGCGACTCGCCATGTCGGTCGCCATCGTTCGCCGAGCATGGAAAAACGTCGGACGAACGCGCGCATGATCACCGGGGACGCTCGGGCGGCCTGGAGGTCCGCAAACGCCCTACTGCGATCCGAGTAGGCACCGCACGAGCCGCGGACATGTGGGTCGATCGTATGTCCCGCAGGAATAGCTGCAAATTCCACGACGCATGACCATCATGGAACAATCGTTACAACGCCAAATCTGCCTGCCGCTTGATCGGAGCCTCGGTGATGGATGGCATCTTCGCGGTGGTGGTCACCGCCGGTGAAGCCATGGCGAGTTGCAGCGCATCGGCGGTAGCCGCCCAGGTTTGCGCCATAAGCGCCGGTTCGTCGTTCAGCTTGATGCCATAGCTCGGCACGATCGTGCGGATCTTTGCCTGCCACGCCGGGGTCGCGAGCTGCGAGCCGAACACGCGCTTCAGGAGATCGAGCATGATCGACGGCGCGGTCGAGGCGCCCGGCGATGCCCCTAGCAGCGCCGCGATGCTGCCGTCCTTAGACGCGACGATTTCAGTGCCCAGCTTCAGCACGCCGCCCTTCGCGGGATCGCGCTTGATGATCTGCACGCGCTGCCCCGCCTGCCACAGCCGCCAGTCGCCGTCTCTGGCGTTCGGCAGATACTCGCGCAGCGCGTCCATCCGGTCCTCCTGCGACATCATCAGCTGGCCGGCGAGATATTCGACGAGGTCGAAATCGTCCCAGCCCACCGCCACCATTGGCCGAAAATTGTCGAGCGTCACCGATTTGGGCAGGTCGAAATACGATCCTTCCTTCAGGAACTTGGTCGAGAAGGTCGCGAACGGCCCGAACAACAAGGTCTGCTTGCCGCCGAAGAAGCGCGTATCGAGATGCGGCACCGACATCGGGGGCGAGCCGACTGCGGCCTTGCCATAGACCTTGGCGTGGTGACGGTTCGCCAGCGCCGGGTTTTCGGTAACGAGGAACGAGCCGCCGACGGGGAAGCCGGCATAATCTTCGCCCTCCGGGATGCCAGACGCCTGCAGGATCGGCAGCGCCCCGCCGCCCGCCCCGGCGAAGACGAAGCGCGCGTTGATTACCTGATCCGTCCCGGCTTTGGCGTCATAGGCGACGACGCTCCAGCGCCCGTCCGACCGGCGTTCCAGCTCACGCACCTCATGACCGGTGGTGAGCCGGAAGCCCGGGGCGCGCCCAAGTGCCGCGATATACTGCCGCGTCACCTCGCCCCAGTCGACATCGGTACCGAGCGGCGAGCGCGTCGCGGCGAAAGGCGTGGCGGGAGTTGCGGGAGCGCGGCCCTCCATCATCAGCGGCGCCCATTGCGCGATCGTCTCCGCGTCGGTGGTAAAGTCCATGCCCGAGAACAGCGGGCTCGCACCGAGCGCGGCGTGGCGCTTGCGCAAGAAGTCGACATTCTCCTCGCCCCAAACCAGATTCATATGCGGCGTCGAGTTGATGAAGGTCCGCGGCTTCGCAAGGACGCCGGCCTTCACCTGATGGCTGAGGAACTGGCGGGTGACCTGGAATTGCTCGTTGATATCGATTGCCTTGGCGATGCTCACCTGCCCCTTGTCGTCCATCGGGGTATAGTTGAGCTCGCACAGCGCCGAATGGCCGGTGCCGGCATTGTTCCAGCCGTTCGAGCTTTCCGCCGCGACCTTGTCCAGCCGCTCTACCATCTCGATCGTCCAGCCCGGCTCCAGCTGGCGCAGCAGCACGCCAAGCGTGGCGCTCATGATCCCGCCGCCGATCAGCAACACGTCCACGTCGCGCGCCTGCCCTGCGCTCGTGGAGCAGCGCGGTAGCATCGCCGCGCCGCCCACCACGGCCGCCCCGCCGAGCAGGCCGCGGCGGGTGAAGCGGGGTAGACGGGACGCGCGCTTGGGGTCGGACATGAAGGAGGCCTTTCGGATCAGAAGCGGAAGCTCAGCCACCCGGCCAGGAAGTCGGAGCTGCGGTAGCCGGCGTTGGTCAAAGCGGGGCCGGCGGCGAGATGCTCGTAGCGGCCGGTGAAGGAGAGGCGCGGCGTGATCGGCCAGATGACTTGCAGTCGCGCGACATCGGCGGTCTTGCGATCGCGCACGTTCTGGGTACCGGCGAACGGCTGGCCGTTGGCGCGATAGACCGCGTCGCGCACATCGTCGCGCCAGGCGAGTTCATACTCGGCGGTGACGCGCACCTTGCCGACCGGCGTAAAGCTGACGTTCGGCGCGACGGCGATCAGGTTCGAGGGCGTCAGCGACAGCTGGTAACTGTAATAGATGTTGTTGCCGAACGGCGCATAGGCGTTGCGTAGCTTGCCGTCGCCATAGCCCCCGCCCCCGCTGGCATAATCGACATGGACGCCGACGCGCGGCGCGGTGCTACCGTCGCCAATGCGATAGGTTTGCGCGATAAATGCCTGCCACGCATCGATCCGCTGGTCGCGATAATGGCCCCATTGATGGTTGACGGTCCAGTCGAGCGCGAGCGGCCCGACATCGCCCCACAGACGCGCGCCGCCGTAGAAGCGCGTCGCCGGCCCGATCCGCCCGCCCCAGGCGCCTACGTCATTGCGTCGTCGCCAGAAAAACGGGTCGAATTACAGCTTCGAACCACCGAACAGAGTGGACGGCAGCACCGCGCCCAGAGTCACGCCCGAAAAGCGCCGCGCGGGATCATTGACGTCGTCATCCACGCCGAGATCGCCATAGGCAGTCGGCTTCAAATCGAACAGATCGACACGGAAATGACTGGTCCGCGCCCAGGCGCGCACACCGTTCAGCGTATAGCGGATCGTATTGTTGTCGCGTTGCGACGTGAGCAGGTTCGATCCGTCGGTAAATTCCTGCCGCCCGTAGCGTGCACCGAGCGCGACGCCCGCCGCATCGCCCTTCGCCTCGACGAAATATTGCTGGAACACCAGATCGTTGCGCAGCGATGTCGAGGGAGTGCCGAGGTTGCGCCCCGCGATCCCGCCATGTGCCACTTCTCCGTAGAAGCGCAGATGCGGCCCGACGTGCAGGTCCGCCCCGCCCACCAGCCGCGTGATGTCCTGCCGCTGGTGCGAGGTTTCGCGCAGGTTCGGGTTGCTCGTCATGTTGACGCGAAGCCGCGCCTCTCCCGAGAGCGTCAGATAGACGTCGCCATCGTCATCGAGCGGCAGGAATTTCAGCCGGTCCAGCGGATCGTCGCGCTTGGCGGGATCCTGCATCACGCGCCAGTCCTCGGCCCAGCGCGATAGGTTGTAGCCGTTGGTGGTCGCCCCGTCGCCCGCCGCAGCGGCAGGATATTCGTTGGCAGCCGGTGAGGCCGCGGTCTGCGCCGTGGCGGCCGTCGCAAGCAGGAGGGGCGGCAGGAACGCGCCGAAACGATACATCATGGTACGAACTTTCACGCGGCCGGGACGGCATCGGCCGAGAGTTGATCGACGGGCGTTGCTTCCCCGGCGAGCGCGCGACGCAGTTGCTCGCTGTCGAGCCGCCCCTCCCAGCGCGCCACGACGATGGTCGCCACCGCATTGCCGATGAAGTTGGTGAGGCTGCGGCATTCCGACATGAAGCGGTCCACGCCCAGGATCAGCGCCATCCCCGCCACCGGCACGCTAGGCACGATCGACAGCGTCGCCGCGAGTGTGATGAACCCTGCGCCGGTCACCCCGGCCGCACCCTTGGACGAGAGCATCGCGACGCCGAGCAGCAGCAATTGCTGCCCCAGCGTGAGATCCACGTTGCACGCCTGCGCGATGAACAATGCCGCCAGCGTCATGTAGATGTTGGTGCCGTCGAGGTTGAATGAATAGCCGGTCGGCACGACGAGGCCGACGACCGATTTGGGGCAGCCTGCGCGTTCCATCTTCTCGATCAGGCTAGGCAGCGCGCTTTCCGAGCTGGAGGTGCCGAGCACCAGCAGCAGTTCAGCCTTCAAGTAAGCGATCAGGGAAAAGATCGAGAAGCCCGCCCAGCGTGCGACCAGCCCCAGCACCACGACCACGAACAGGATAGAGGTCAGATAAAAGGTGCCGACCAGCATCGCGAGATTGGCGAGCGTGCCGACGCCATATTTGCCGATCGTGAAGGCCATCGCGCCGAACGCACCAATCGGGGCTGCCTTCATTAGGATCGCGACGACCTTGAACACGACGAGCGACACCTGCTCCAGCGCCGTCGTAACGCGTTCCGCCCGCTCGCCGACGATCGCCAGGCCGACGCCGAACAGCACCGCGACGAACAGCGTCTGGAGGATGTTGCCTTCGGTCAGCGCCGAGAGGAACGTGTCCGGGATGATGCCGACCAGGAAGCCGGTCAGCGTCGTCTCATGTGCCTTGGCGGCAAAATCGGAGACCTTGCTGGTATCGAGTGAGGCCGGATCGATGTTCAGCCCCGCGCCCGGCTGCACGACATTGGCGACCACCAGCCCGACGATCAGCGCCAGCGTCGAGAAGAACAGGAAGTAGGCGAATGCCTTGCCCGCCACACGGCCGACCGCGGCGAGATCGCGCATCCCCGCGATACCGCTGACGATAGTGAGAAAGATCACCGGCGCGATGATCATCTTCACCAGCTTGATGAAGGCGTCGCCAAGCGGCTTCATCGCCTCGCCGGTGGCGGGCGCGAAATGGCCGAGCAGCACGCCCGCGACGATCGCCACCAGCACCTGCACATAGAGGTGCTGGTACCAGGCTTTCGCCGCGGGGGGCGTCGTCGAGAGTTCGGTCGTTGTGATCATGGGCTTTCAAATCCTCTCGCTGCGGGACGAATCCGTCCGGCCTCTTCACGGGCGGTTGGGATTCAAGAATTTTGCTCGCGGCCGACATGCGGGCTGGCACGATTTCGCACTTTCACTTAAGTCTATGTAATGGTGTATTTTTTTCTGCCTTAGCAAAGATCAGAGCGGACACTAAGGGCAGAATTCGACACATGTCTGATCGGAAAAGTGCAAAAAGTTGCATATGAAACCTCAGCCGCTATGGGCGGGCGGATGAGCGTCAATTGGCGATCAAGCGGGCTGCGCTGGGCGATCGGCACGATCGTGCTGGTCGTCGCGCTGGCGCTGCTCGGTGGGCAGCTCGCCGAGCGTCGGACGCTTGCGGCATTGCGCGCCCAGGCGGCAATTGATGCGCGGCTGCGCGCGGTGCTGCTTGACAGCGAACTTGCCCGCTTCCGCTTGCTGCCGCTCGCGCTGGCCGATGATCGAGACGTCGTTGCCGCCATCTCCGGTGCGCCTGATGCGCGCACCGCGCTGGATCGCAAGCTGGAGGCGCTGGCTGGCGAAACCGGCGCGCCCGCTATCTATGTCGTCTCGCCCGAAGGAATAGCCATTGCGGCGAGCAACTGGCGCACGGCAAGCAGCTTCGTTGGCAACGACTATCGCTTCCGCCCCTATTTTCGCGAAGCGCAGGCGACTGGCGCAGGCAGCCAATATGCGATGGGCACCATCAGCCATCGCCCCGGCCTGTATCTCGCGCGCCGTACGGTCAGTCGCGGGGTGATCGTGGTAAAGCTGGAGTTCGACCGGATCGAGCGCGAATGGGCACGCGCCGGCGGCATCTCGATAGTCCGCAACCCGCTCGGCGTCGTCTTCGCGACCAGCCGCCCCGAATGGCGCTTCGCCGCCAGTGGCCCGCTTCGAACTGCCGACAAGGCTCGCATCCGCGCCGAAACGCGCGTCCCCGCCGCCGCACTCGCCCCGCTCCCGCTCCGCCCGATCGCCGATGGACGGCTACGCGGGGCGGGCGCGACTTATGTGGCGCAGGATGTGCCCGTGGCGCAGCGCGGCTGGCGCCTGACTTTGCTCCACCCGGTTGATGCCGAGGTCGCAAGCGCCCGTCGTGCCACCGCGCTGATCGTCGCGATGGTGACGTTCGCACTCGCCGCCTTTGCCTTTGCCTTGCGCCAGCGCGCCACACTCGCCCGCCGCCGCACTGCCGAGCTGGAGGAGGCGGTCGCCGAGCGCACTGCCGCGCTACGCCGCGAAATGACCGAGCGCGCCGACAGCGAGGCGCGCGCCGCCGACCTGCGCGAGGCGCTGCGCCAGGCGAACCGTCTCGCCTCGCTCGGCCAGATCACCGCCAGCGTCGCGCATGAGACCGCACAGCCGGTCGCCGCGATCCGCACTTATGCGCAGAGCAGCGATATCCTGCTCGGCCGCGGCGCGATTGATGAGGTGCGCGGCAACCTTTCCGCGATCGCCCGCCTCGCGGACCGAATCGGTGCGGTGACGGCGCAGCTGCGCGGCTTCGCCCGACGGCGCAGCGACGAGCTGCGCCCCATCGCGATAGCGGAGGTGATCGACGGCGCAGTGTTAATCCTGAAGGACCAGCTGCGCGCCGCCACGCTCGACCGGCCAGATATCGATCCTGGCATGACGGTCATCGGCGGCAAGGTTCGCCTCGAACAGGTGCTGGTAATCCTGATGCAGAACGCGCTTGAAGCGATGGCCAATCAGGATGATCGCCGTATCACCCTGACGCTCGCCATGGATGAAGGGGCCATCCGGCTCATTGTTGCTGACAACGGCCCCGGCATCGCGCCCGAGATCGCTGAACGCCTATTCACGCCATTTGTCACCAGCCGCCAGCAGGGCCTTGGCCTAGGCCTCGCGATCGCACAGGATATCATGGAGGAAATGAGCGGCGCACTGCGCCTGATGCCGTCATCACGCGGCGCTTGCTTCGAGATTGCGATGCGTCGCGCATGACTGACACGCCGCCGCTCACGGTTGCGCTCGTCGACGATGACGACGACCTGCGCCACGCCACCACGCAATTGCTGACACTGCATGGTTTCGCCGTAACCGCCTATTCCGATGCAACAACCGCCCTTGCCGCGATCGGTGCGGACTTCGTGGGCGTGGTCGTCACCGATGTGCGCATGCCCGGCATGTCAGGCATCGAATTGTTTCGCACGCTCGCCGCGCGCGACGCCGAGCTGCCGGTCATACTGATCACCGGCCATGGCGACGTCACGATGGCGGTCGACGCGATCAAGGCTGGCGCGTGGGATTTCCTCACCAAGCCGTTCGACCCTGAGGCTCTGGTTGCGGCGGTCTCGCGCGCCGCCACGGCGCGTCGCCTCGCGCTGGAGAACCGCCGACTGCGCATCGCTGCCGAAACCCCCGGCGACGACGCGCTGATCGGCGACGCTCCCGCGATCCGCCGGTTGCGCGCCATGATCCCGATCCTCGCCGACGCCGCGCTTGATCTGGTGATCGAGGGGCAGGTCGGCACCGGGCGCGAGCATTTCGCGCGCCTCGTCCACCGCGCCGGCCGTCGAGCGCGCCACCGGTTCCTGAAGATCGATTGCGCGACAGTGGCGCCCGAACTGGTCGAGCGCGACCTGTTCGCGCGCAGCGGCGCGATCGCGCGCGCCGATCGTGGCACGCTCTTCCTCGACAATCTCGGCATGGCAAGCGCTGACCTCCAGCACCGCCTTGCCCGACTCGCCGAGACGCGCGCGGTAGCGCTTGACGCACGCGATCCCGATGCGGTCGACATCCGCATCATCGCCGCGATGGACGAGGGCGCGCGCGACACTGTCTCGCCGGCGCTGTTCCACCTGCTCGCAGGCGTGCCCGTTCGCATGCCGCCACTCGCTGAGCGCACCACCGACATCCCGCTGCTCTTCGCCCATTTCGCGGCAATCGCCGCGGCGCAGCATCGTGTTCCCCTGCCCCCGCTTGCCGACCATGCCCACCGCCTTGCCGCGCGTGACTGGCCGGGCAACGTGCTCGAATTGCAGAAGGCCGCAGAGCGCATCTGCCTCGGCCTCGAAGACGAGGTCGGGCAGGATGACATCGCCCCCATGGACCCGTTACCCGCCCGCCTCGACGCCTTCGAGCGCGCCGCGATCATTGATGCGGTAACGGCGGCAGACGGCGAGATCGCACTGGCGATCGAGCGTCTCGGGCTGCCGCGCAAGACGTTCTACTATCGCGTGAAACGCCTCGACATCGACTTGCGGGCACTGCGCGGCAAGCGTTGATCGGCCAAGCGAACACACACAGTGCTGAAGTCGTCCCGAATGTCTTCAGTCATCGGCCTCCGCAAAAACCTCTTCGTCGGCGCGCTAACATCGCCGGGAGGCTCGGTCGTTTGGCGAAGCGTTTTCATCAGAGGCCGCGCGCAACAAAGATTGTGCGACCTTGTTCGCTATGATCCGACTGAAAGTAGCTGACATTCGCTCCCTCTGTTATGGTGTGGCCGCCGACGCGAGGACGAATAGATGAGCGAGCCGAAATCGAGTCGATTGGACAAGCGCTTGTTGATGGCCGGATGCGTCGTGGCGGCGATTGGTTACGGTTTGCTGCTTACCGCTGTGGTGCAGCCGGTCTTGAATTGGTTCATGACCAACGCTCGGATCGATACGGCAGTGAACTTTGCTTGGGTGTTGAGTTTCGTGATGCTTGACCTTGCAATGATCGATACCGGACGCAGGCTCAGGCAGGCGTATCGTGCCGGGATGCAAAGCGGGTTCTGTCCGCAGCGTTCCATTTCGTCGCGGCAACTCCGACTAAGCTCGATCTCGGACGCCCCCAGATGAGCGAAGAGGTGTGTGCCGGCCGGGCCACGTAGCTGCGCAGCCCGGGCAGAACCGACATTTTCTCGATCAAACCGCATTAGCGAGGGCGATTGCGACACGGCGTCAAATGAGCGCCGCCGTTCCCGCTTGGCCCCGCTCCAAACCGCGCGGAGTGCATCTATCGCGACGTGTTCGAACCGATCCGGCAGCATCTGTCGCACGTTCGCAGCAAATCACTGCTACGAAGATCGCCGGCAGTGGCGGTGCATTTTGCGGCGCCACAGGAACGGAGGGCGTCATGCGCGATGTGGATGGCGATTCCCAATGGCTCGTTCGCGCACACCATTGGCTGGTTCTTGGCTTTCTGCTCGGCGGCGCCAGCGCGTGCATGCTGTTTTGACTTCGGCTACTGGGCGCGCGCGCCTGTACCGATCGTGACAGGCGCGCACGGGCGACAACTACGGCTCGGCAGCAGGCCTGTTTTATGGGGCGGCTCCCAGCCAGTCTGAACCACTGTTTTCAATCGTGCTGAACTTGTCCAAGTGCGACAGGCTCAGGCGAGCCGATCAAGATGATGGCAAACGGCTCCCGCGAGCAAGGCCGTCATCCCTCCGGGCGGCCTTGGCCATCAATCCCGGCTGCGTGTCGGCCGCAGCTCACGCGCCAGGACTTGGATCAACGGCAGGTCCGCGGGCGGCATCGCCAGTCCGGCCAGCGAATCAACATCGACCCACGCGGCGTGCTGGGCTGCTATAGCGAACGGCGTCCCGCTCCATTGATCAATACGGTACAGAAGAAGCACGAGGTTGCGATCGGGTGAGGGCACGGTGGTGAAGGAAAGCGGCCGCATCGCGCCTTCGTCCACCATGATGCCAAGCTCCTCGTACAGTTCGCGGACGAGTGCAGCCTCGGGCGTCTCGCCTGCCTCTACCTTGCCACCCGGGAACTCCCACAGGCCGCCATGCTGCTTCGCAATCGGCCGCTGCTGGACGAAGACGGATGCGTCCGGCGCCACCAGCGCCGCGGCAACCACAAGAATTGTTTGTAGATTCGCGTTCTTCGCAGCGGTCATGTCGACCTTTCGTTAAGCCTGTCGTGCGATCAACCGCGACATGTACCGAGCCATGGCCTTGATCAAACCCGCGCTTGCGACCTGCCGGAAGCTTCTCCGCAGCCGCAAGGGCGCAACGGCCGTGGAATATGGCCTCATCGCCGCCCTGATCGTGATCGCCATGATCGCGAGCTTCAGCGGCGTGGCCGACATCACCATCAACATGTGGAACAAGGTAAGCGACCGGGTGGTTCATGCGCGTTGATGGCGCCGCCCCGGCCTTAAATGTTTTTCAACCCGCATGTGTGATTGACGGGGATACCGGAGCGGGGAGCACCTTGGCCGGTCGGGTGACTGAAGCTTTTCATTATCGGAGATCGAACATGCAGAAGATGCGCGCTTTCATTAAGGATTCCAAGGGCGCGACCGCCATCGAGTACGGCCTCATCGCCGCGCTGATCGCCGTTGCCGCCATCACCGCCATGGGCACGCTGGGCAACCAGCTGTCGACCACGTTCACCACCGTGTCGGGCAAGATGAACACTTCGGTTCGCTGATACGTCTGACTGGTCCGGCGATTTCCGCCGGCTTGGGAACCATCAAGGGCGGCGAGCAGGTGCTCGCCGCCCTTTTTGTTGGTCAGCTAAGCGCGCGGCCCATCGCCAGGAACTTCTCGCGCCGTTGGCGGCGCAGCGTCTCGGCATCAAGGGTGACGAGCTCCTCCAACGACTTCTCGATGGCATCACCCAGCGCACCGATCGCGGCAGACGGGCTGCGATGCGCGCCGCCCAGCGGCTCGGCCACGATGGTGTCGATCACGCCAAGCGACTTCAGGTCCTGCGCGGTCACCTTCATGGCTTCCGCCGCCTCTGCCGCCTTCTCCGCCGTACGCCAGAGGATCGAGGCGCAGCCTTCGGGTGAGATCACCGAATAAACGGCATGTTCGAACATCAGCACGCGATTGCCGCTAGCCAGCGCTATTGCGCCGCCGGAGCCACCCTCGCCCACCACGGCCGATACCAATGGGACGCCCACGGCGAGGCACGCCTCTGTCGATCGTGCGATCGCCTCAGCCTGGCCGCGCTCTTCTGCCTGGAGGCCGGGAAAGGCACCGGACGTATCCACCAGAGTGACAACCGGAAGGCCGAAACGGTCCGCCAGCGACAGCAGACGCACTGCCTTGCGATACCCCTCCGGCTTGCCCATGCCGAAATTGTGCCGCAGGCGGCTGGTGGTATCGTCGCCTTTTTCGTGCCCCATCACCAGCACGCGGCGGCCGCGGAAAGTGGCGAAGCCGCCCAGGATCGCCTGATCGTCGCCGAACGCGCGGTCGCCCGCCAGCGGCACGAACTCCTCGAACAGCCCGGCGACATAATGTTTGAAGTGCGGCCGTTCCGGATGGCGGGCGACCTGCGTCTTCTGCCATGGCGTCAGCTTGGCGAAAGTATCGCGCAGCAAGCGGTCGGACTTCGCCTGAAGCTTCGCGACTTCGGCCGCAATATCGACGCCGCCCTCCGCACCCGTGTCGCGCAGCTCATCGATCCGCGCCTGGAGTTCCGCAATCGGCTTTTCGAAGTCGAGAAATGTCGGCATCGTGCGCAGCTAGGCGCGCGGCTTGGCCGCGTCAACGAGCGGGTGTCGCTCATTGACCAGGGCGACCAAGCGCGCGCGATCCACATGAGTATAGATTTCCGTGGTCGCGATATCGGCATGGCCCAGCATGGATTGCAACGCCCGAAGATCCGCCCCGCCTTCCAGCAAGTGGGTGGCAAAGGCATGGCGGAGGACATGGGGGCTGATCCGATCGGGCGGGATGCCGGCTTCTGCGCCGAGCGACCGGACGATCTGGAACAATCGCACGCGGGAAATGTGCGACTTGCCCGAGGGGAACAGATGCGGCGACTCGGCGGCGACATGATCCCGCCAGGCCGCTACCGCCGCCCGCGCACGGTCGGAGATCGGCACGAGACGCTCCTTGTCGCCTTTCCCCTTCAGGATCAGAAAGGGTCGATCGGGATGAATGGCGTTGCGCGGCAGGGACACGAGCTCGGTCGCACGTAACCCCGAACCATAAAGCAGCTCCAGCAGCGCCGCGTTGCGGAGATCGGCCGGCAGAGCGGGATCACGCGCCAGCCGCTTGGCCGCGACGAGGAATAGCTGCTCCACGTCATGATGGCTGAGCGTCTTTGGTAGAGGCCGGTGGATGCCGGGCTTGGGCAGCGCCCGGCCGGGGTCGTCGGGACGCAGCCCCTCGTCATGAAGAAAGGCGAAAAAGCGCCTGAGCGCCGCGGACTTACGCGCCACGGTCGCCCGCGCAAGACTGGCCCATTCCTCACCAAGCCGCTCTACTGCCGCCGCATCGGCCGTGGCGAGCCTGCCGCCCAGCACCTCGGACGCGAGCAACAGATCGCTGCGATACGCGCTGATGGTATTGCGGGCGGCGCCAAGCTGCGCCGCCATCATCTCCAGGAAGCGATCGATAAGGGCAAGATCGCCCGCCACGATCAGGCCCGCGACACCGCCTCGGCGGCGATCATCCGCGCCTCGCCGCCAAGTCCCACCGCGCGCAGCGCCGCAACGATCCGGTACAGGGCAGCGGGTGGAACGTGGCGCCAGCTTTGCGCCTGCATGCCGATGCCCGCCAGCAGGAGAACAGTCGCGGGTTGCCGCTCGCTCACGGCGCGATCAAGCGCGCGTGTCCAGCTGTTCGCGGCACCGATGCGCACGTCCAGCGCTTCCGCGCCACTTTCGATGTCCTGCGCGGAAAGGCGGCCAAGCCCCGCCAGACCGGCAAAGAACAGCTTGCGCTTCAACGCGGCATCGCCCGTCCCAGTGTAGGAGGCAACCGCCCCGTAAGACAGGCGCGTATTCGCCTCTGGATCAGACAATTCGAGCAGCGCCCAGGCGTCGCCCCCGTCATCGACCTGCCCGCGCCAGCGTTGCGCGGTACGGTCCAGCCCGGCGGACAGCATCGCCGCCACGATCCGGTCAGCCTCGGCGCGCCCATCCCCGGGACGGATGCGCGCCGCGGCCCGCGCAGTCAGGATAAGCCGGGCGTAACGGCCCTGCGGGCTCTCGCCACCATCCCACAATTGGGCAAGAGCCCGCATACGGGTCGCGACGTCCGCACCGACATAGGCCGCCCGCAGATCGGATGCGATCGCGCCAAGTGCTGCCGGCGTTTCCTCGCCGGCGTCCAGCGCTGCGTAAAGGTCGATCAGCGCCGCGTTGGAGATGACGCCCATCGCCGCCGCGGACTCAGCTGCCCGTGCGCGGTCCGCGATCGGAATGGCCGGCGCAAGCGCCCGCCACCCGGTCACCTGAGATCCGACCGTCTGGTACAGCTCATCCGAAATCGGCACGCCGGTGGCCGTCGCCAGCCCGAACCGCCACGTCGTCAACTGGACCACCGAATCCCATTCGATCGTCACGGCCTGACGACTGTTCAGCCCCGCGCCGACCACCTTTTGCGCCAGCGCGAGATCAACGCCGCTTGCCACCCGCTGACGCCGGGCAGCGTCCATCAGCGGCTTGGCGCCGCCTTCCGCATTGCTCAGCGCCGCACACATGGCGCGGGCAAGAACCCAACCGCGCTCGCTGTTGCCCGCGCCCTCTGTCAGCGGACACAGCCCCGCCGGATCCGCCGTGGCGAGCATCGCCTGCATCGCCACCTGCCGATACTTCGGCGTGGCATTGGCAGTGTCGACGCTCTGCAGAACGCTTCGCGCCGCAACCGATTCGCCCATGCGCAGCAGCAGCCACGCGCGCTCAGCCGCGAAATCGGCGCCGTGCAGCCCCTCAGGGGTGCTGACCCGAGAGGCAAGCGCCCGCCGCAGCGAAATGGATAGCCAGCGCGATGGCAGCGGGGCTGACAGCCGCCGCATCAGCCCCTGCAGATAGCCGCCGTCCGCCGCGCCAAAGGCACCGGGCAAGAACCCGCCGTCAGCCGGCCCGACTGGCCCAACGAGCGCAAGCGAGCGCCGCGCGAAAAGCGGCATCTCATATTGCGCCAGCTCCTCATCGCTCGGCCCCGTGGGCGTTGGCGTCGGGGTGGGTGAAGGCTCCAGATCCGGCAACTCGAGCGGCGTACCCGGCAGCGGCTGCACCACCGCGCCATTTGGCTGCGCCACCGGCGGCGGTGCCGGCGCGACCGGTTCGCCGAAGCCGGGCGGCAGCAGCGATTCGGGTGCCTGGCTATTCTGGGCGACCGCGGCTGCGGCGAGTGAAGCGGCGGCGGCAAGCGCCGCGATCAACCTAGCTCGCGAGATTGCCAAGCTCGACCGCCTTTTCGACCTGCGTCGTCGGCTGCTCCGTCGCGCTGCCCGCGAGAAAGAACAACCCGCCGACCACGACGACCAACAGCACCACAAGCGTGACGATCAACCGCGACATGTTTCAACCCTGCACGGCGCGGGCGGACCCACGCTAGTAAACCGAAATCGCCGAGCCTTGTGCCCGGGGCGCTGACGCGCTGTATAGCCCACGAACTCATGTTGCAAAGCCCCACCGCCCCCACCCGTAATCGCAAGAGCCGCTGGCAGCGTCAGCCGATCGTGCTCGTCGGCCTGATGGGCGTGGGCAAATCCACTGTCGGAAAGCGCCTGGCGCACCGGCTTGGCCTGCCATTCGTCGATGCCGACAACGAAATCGAAGAAGCGGCCGGCATGTCGATCGCGGACATCTTCGCGCAGTTCGGAGAGCCTTATTTCAGGGATGGGGAACGCCGCGTCATTCAACGGCTGATCGACGGCCGGCCGAAAGTGATCGCCACCGGCGGCGGTGCCTTCGTCAACGACGCGACCCGCGCGCTCATCCTTTCCGACGCGCTCGCCATCTGGCTGGATGCCGATATCGACGTGCTGGTGGAGCGGGTCCGCCGCCGCGACACACGCCCGTTGCTGCGCGGAAAGGACCCCGCCAGCGTGCTGCGCGAGCTCGCCGCGGTGCGCAATCCGCTCTACGCCCAGGCGCATATTCGCGTGCCAAGCAACAACGCCCCGCATGAAGCGACGGTGCGTGCCATTCTGGATGCCATCGGTTACGGGGCCCCATGACGATTGTTCCGGTGGCGCTGGGCGCGCGCAGCTATGACGTGGTGATCGAGGCCGGGCTGCTGACCCGTGCAGCCGAACTGCTGGCTCCCATCTCGCGCGGTCGGCCCATGCCGATCGTGGCGGATGCGAACGTCGCGCCGCATCTCGATACGTTGCGCGCGTCGATGGCGGCGGCGGGCATCACGGGCGAGGCGATCATCATCCCCGCTGGTGAAGCATCGAAAAGCTGGGCCACGTTGGAGCGCCTGACCGATCGGCTGCTGGAACTCGGGGTGGAGCGTGGCGATCATGTCATCGCGCTGGGCGGCGGCGTCATCGGCGATCTTGTCGGCTTCGCTACCGCCATCCTGAAGCGCGGCTGCGGCTTCGTTCAGATCCCGACGACGCTGCTGGCGCAGGTTGATTCATCGGTCGGTGGGAAGACCGGCATCAACGCGCGCGCGGGCAAGAACCTGATTGGCGCATTTCACCAGCCCAAGATGGTGCTGATCGACCCGGCCGTGCTGGACACGCTGCCGCTGCGGCAGCTGAAGGCGGGCTATGCCGAAGTGGTGAAATACGGCTTGATTGACGATGCCGCGTTCTTTGGCTGGTGCGAGGAGAATGGCGCCGCGCTGCTCACCGGCGATGCCGCGGCACGCGAATATGCCATCGCGCATTCGGTCAGCGCAAAGGCGCGGATCGTCGGCGAGGACGAATTTGAGACGACCGGGCGACGCGCGCTGTTGAACCTTGGCCATACGTTCGGTCACGCCTTGGAGGCGGAAGCGGGCTTTTCGGACAAGCTGCTGCACGGCGAGGCGGTCGCTGCCGGATGCGCGCTGGCCTTTGGCTATTCCGCGGCACATGGGCTATGCCCCGCCGAGGATGCGCTGAGGGTGGCCGCGCATTGGCAGGAGGTCGGGCTGCCCGACGGGTTGGCTGCCGCGGGGATCAACGTTTCGGCCGAGCAGCTGGTGGAGCACATGCGCCATGACAAGAAGGCGAGCGGCGGGCAGATCCCGTTCCTGCTCGCCCGCGGTATCGGCCAGACCTATCTCGACAAGCAGGTCTCGCTGGAGGACGTCCGTAGCTTCCTGGCGCTCCAGCCGCGCTGATGCCGAATGGTGTCGCCAAGCGTGACTTGCCGACGAAGCTTTGCCCGGCCTGCCAACGCCCCTTCGCCTGGCGCAAGAAGTGGGCAAAGGTCTGGGAGGACGTGATTTACTGCTCGGACGCTTGTCGACGGCGCCGGTAGGTAGGTAGGCAGCCCGGCGTCGCTTCGCCTCGCCGGTTTAACCGCGAGTCGCGATCCAGGCGAGCCAGAGCCATCCGGCGATTAGCAGCGTTCCGCCGATCGGGGTGATCGCCCCCAGCCAGCGCGGCGCGCCCAGCGCCATGAGGTACAAGGTACCGGCGAACAGCGCGCCGCCTGCCACGAACAGCCACGCCGGCCCCCGCGATTCGAGGCGCAGGGCGGCAATGGCGGCTACGGCGTGGATCAGTTGATACTGGCCGCCGGTGCGGAGCCATTCCACGGCCTGGCCGCTGGCGCCATGCGCGCCGAAGGCACCGGCGCCAACCGCCAGCGCGCCAGACAAAGCGGCAAGCATCATCAGCCAATTCATCGATCATTCCCCCAAGGCTGCTGCTCGGCCACCAGCGCGCGAGCCGCCCGGATATCGTTTGCTTCCAGCTGGATACGCAGCCGCTCCTTGTCGCGGGCGCGATACATATCCTCCGCCCGGTCGATGTCGGCGCGGTCGATGCCGAGCCCCTCCATCGCCGCACGCGCCATCTTCACCGCCGATTCGAGCACTTCCCGGACGACAAGGTTGGCGGGGCCGTTCTTCATCCGGATCAACGCACGCCGGTCGAATGCCCGGACATAAATGGCCGCGTTCGGAAAGGCTTCATGCACGGACTCGATCACTTCGGCCGTCACCTGATCACCATCGGCGCAGAACAGGATCATTTCGGCCTCGGCCGCGCCCGCCTGGCGCAACAGGTCGAGCCGGGTGCCATCGCCATAATAGACCTTGGCGCCAAACTCCCCCGCGATGTCGATCATCTCGATATCGGTATCGATCAGCGTAACCGGGATGTCCTGGGTGAGCAGCATCTGGCCGACCGTCTGGCCGAACCGGCCATAGCCGACGATCACCGCATTGGCGCCATCGGCCTTGGGCCCCTCACGCTCGCTTTGAACGATGGGCTGCTCGCGAAAGCGGCGGGTCAGCGACATCAGGAACGGTGTGGTCGCCATCGACAGCGTGATGATGGCGCCGAACAGCGATGCGGCCTCCGGCGCGATGAGATTGGCACCGGTCGCCTGGGCAAACAGGACAAAGCCGAACTCGCCGCCCTGGCTGAGCAACACGCCAAGCGCGAGCGCTGAGCGCCACGACATGCGAAAGGCGAGGCCGATCAGGAAGATCACCAGCGTCTTGGTAGCGATCAGCGCGAGCGCCATGGACAGAACGAACAGCGGTCGCTCGGCGATCGCCGTGAGGTTCAGCATCATGCCGATGGTGAGGAAGAACAGGCCAAGCAGGATGGAACGGAACGGATCCACGTCCGCTTCCAGCTCGTGGCGATAAGGGCTGTCGGCCAGCATCACGCCGGCGATGAAGGCCCCGAGCGCGGTCGACAGGCCCAGCGCCTCCATCAGCGCCGCGCTGGCGATGACGGTGAAAAGCGCCGCGAAGACGAACATTTCCCGCTCGCCCATGTTGCCGATGCCGCGGAACAGCGGACGCAGGATGAACCGGCCGGCAGCGATCAGACCGGCAATCGCCGCGACCGTATAGAGCACCAGCATCCATCCCGGCGGGCCGCCCGCGTCCGCGGGATTGCGGCTCATCGCGGCAATGATGGTAATCAGGGGAATGATCGATAGATCCTGGAACAACAGGATCGAAAAGGCGCGCTCCCCGAAGGGCGTCCGCAAGCGCCCCGATGATTGCAGCATCGGCAGCACCTGCGCGGTGGAGGAAAGCGCGAGCGGCAGGCCCAACGCAAACGCCGCAGGGATGGAGAAGTGCGCAAACAGCGCGACGATCGCGGTGATCGCGATGCCGCAGGCCACCACCTGAAGCAGCCCAAGGCCGAAGATATCTTCCTTTAGCCGCCACAGCCGGGATGGATTGAGCTCCAGCCCGACGACGAACAGCAGAAGGGTGATGCCGAGTTCGGCCACCCCGAGCTTCGATTCGGCGTCGCCGACCAGACCAAGGATCTGCGGCCCGACCACCGCGCCGGCGACCAGATAGCCTAGCGTCGCACCAAGGCCGAGGCGTCGGAACAGCAGCACGAAGCCTAGCCCCGCACCTAGCAGAATCACTCCATCGCGCAGCAGCGATCCCGTGGCGGCGTGCTCCATCAGATCCCCTTTGCCGTGTCGCGGGCCCGCTCGGCCGCTTCGGCAGCAGCCTCGAAGGCAAGCCGGATCGACGCGTGGCGGGCGTGATAATCAAGCGCTGGCGACAGCACATCGAGGCCAGGCCAGTCCGGCAGCTCGCCCTCCTGCGCCAGCCAGGCCGTGAGCGCGTCTCGCGCCGCCGCCAGCTCCGCCGGCGTCCGGCCGAGCACATGGGCGGCGAGCAAAGAGGACGATGCCTGGCCGAGCGCGCAGGCACGAACCAGCATGCCCGCTTCGCTCACCCGGCCATCCGCCCCGAGATTGACGTCCACCGTCACGCGGCTGCCGCAGATCGGCGACCGCCGCTCGCTCGTCCCCTGCGGCTCCGCCAGCCGTTCGTCGATCGGATTGTCGGTCGCCAACCTCAGGATAGCGTCGTTGTAGAGCGTGTCGTTCATGCCGGTCGCCCTCCGCCGAAAGAGAAACCCTCGCCGAACACGGGCTGCCCACGCCGGCGTCGATCGACAAAGTCTGCGATCGCGTTGCTCGTGACGTTGAGGAGCGGATAGGTTCGTGCCTCCTTGATCCAGGCCGGGCGCCGCGTCGGGCCGCCGCCGATCGTATCGAGCACCAGCACCACCAGCAGAAAGGCAAGGCTGGCGATGATCAGCCCCTTCAGCGCGCCAAAGCCGAAACCCAGCGCGCGATCGACCGGGCCCAACACCGATTTGCGCACCCGATCCCCCAGCGCACGCGCCACCATCCGCCCAAGGAAGTAAGTGACGCCGCAGAGCAGCACGAAGGCCAGGACGGCCGCGCCGGAGGCGGTGCCGATCGGCCCTGCCAGCACCTTCGAAAGCGGAAGGTGGAAGATCTTGACCGCAAAGATCATCGCCACCCAGGCGAACAGCGCCAACACCTCCGTCACGAAGCCGCGCTTCAGGCCGAGAAGCGCACTGCCCGCGACGACGGTCAACACCGCAATATCAAGTCCGTTGAGGTTCATTGTTGCCGATCTAGGCCATGATGGTGGTGATGAGAACAGGGCGCTCCTGCGGGGACGGCGATTGCCCGACCTGCCCGCATCGCGCTGCGGAGAGCGGATGCCGGATCAGAGCACAGGTATGTGACACGGCTGCGGCGGGCCAGCATGGCGGTTCGGCGGAGGGAATCACCCTCGCCCGAGCAGATGGTCCACCAGCCGGCCAAGCGTGGAGAAGCCGGCAAGCCGCAGATTGCCCTTCTCGCCTGCCATGGACGCCGGAACCAGGGCCTGGCCGAAACCAAGCTTGGCCGCTTCCTTCAGCCGCAATGCGCCATGCGCCACGCTGCGCACCTCGCCTGACAGAGCGATCTCGCCGAAGGCGATGGCGTCCGCCGGCACCGGGCGTTCGGACAGGGCCGAAACCAGCGCCGCGGCCACCGCCAGATCGGCGGCAGGATCCTGCACGCGATAGCCGCCAGCGACGTTGAGATAGACTTCCGCCGAGGAGAAGCTGAGGCCGCAGCGCGCCTCCAGTACGGCGAGGATCATGGCAAGTCGGCCGCTGTCCCACCCCACCACGGCGCGGCGCGGGGTGGCACCGCTGGCGAGGCGAACGACCAGCGCCTGGATCTCCACCAGCACCGGGCGCGTGCCCTCCAGCGCCGGAAACACCACCGTTCCCGTCACGCTTTCGTCACGCTGGGTGAGGAACAGCGACGACGGGTTCGTCACCTCCGCCAGCCCCTCCGCCTGCATCGCGAAGACGCCGATCTCGTCCGTGCCGCCGAAACGGTTCTTGATCGCGCGCAGGATGCGATATTGATGGCTGCGCTCGCCCTCGAAGCTGAGCACGGTATCCACCATATGTTCCAGCACGCGGGGGCCGGCGATCGTGCCGTCCTTGGTGACATGGCCGACCAGCACCAGCGCGGTACCACGTTCCTTCGCGAAGCGGATCAGCTCCTGCGCCGAGGCGCGCACCTGGCTGACGGTGCCGGGTGCACCCTCGATCAGATCAGAGTGCATCGTCTGGATCGAATCGATCACGAGCAAGGCGGGCGGCTTGCCTGCGCCAAGCGTGGTAAGGATGTCCCGCACCGACGTGGCGGAGGCGAGCCGGACGGGCGCCTCGCCGAGCCCGAGCCGGCGCGCGCGCAATCGCACCTGATCCGCCGCCTCCTCACCCGACACATAGGCGACATCCGCGCCGGCAAGCGCCATCCGCGCCGCGGCTTGAAGCAGCAGGGTGGATTTGCCGATGCCGGGGTCACCCCCGATCAGCGTGGCGCTGCCCTCCACGAATCCGCCGCCCAGCGCCCGGTCCAGTTCCGCAATGCCGCTGGGTAGGCGAGCCGGCAGCGGCACTTCGGCGTCCAGCGCCATCATGGTGACGGAACGGCCGCCGCCCTGAAGATTGTGCTTGGCCTGAAACGGCGTAACGATCGCCGGCGCTTCCTCCACCAGCGTATTCCATTCAGAGCAGTCGACGCATTGCCCCTGCCAGCGTGACGTGACCGAGCCACAGGACTGGCAGACGTATCGTTTCTGCGGCTTCGCCATCATTCATTCCCAAAGCGCCAGCGGCCCGACCTTTTCGCGACAGGATGGAACGCGAAGTGGCACCATCTCGGCCTAACGCAAGAACAACAAGGGAACAATCCCGCCATGCGCAGCCTCGCGGGCGGGGTCGGGCACGCAGGGGACATGTTTCGCCGGTCATCCGGACAAGCACCGGTTTAGCGCGCCACTTGCCGACCATGCCATCCTCATCGCCGTTTTCGGGTCATCGCACCGCGTTCAGGACAGCTTTACTGCAATAAAATATCTCTGGAGCACTCCCCTGCCTTGACGCTCCATGCTGCATCGGCGAAGTCGCGGGACGTTATGAAGAGCCCCTTCCCCTTTGCCGCCGCGGCGCTTTTCGCGCTTGCCGCATGTAACTCCAATTCGGAACCCGAGGTTCTGGATTCCAACCCGGATCCGATGGCCTCGGAACTCGCCAACGCCGGTTCCATTGAACTGCCGCCCGCGATCAAGGCCGACAAGACGATGCGCTGCAGTGACAACAGCCTTGTCTATCTGACCTTCTTCGAAGGCGACAAGCAGGTGGTGGTGCGCACCGAAAAGGGCGGCACGCCGACGACGCTGACCGCGCCGACCGCGGGCGAGCCGCTGACCGCCGAAGGCGGTTGGAAGCTGACCGGCGACACGGCAAATGTGAAGGTCGAGCTGCCCGGCAAGGGCGCGCTTTCCTGCCACGAATAACTTCGTTCATTTCTGCCGTCGCGCCTTTGCAGGGGCGGCGGCACCTACCTATCATGCGCGCCAGCCATGACGCGCCATCGTTCCTATGACGTGCTCGATCCGGCATCCGTGCTGGGCGCTTATGCCGTTGGCGTGTTTCCGATGGCCGATGCCCGCGATGCGCCGGGCGTCTATTGGGTAGAGCCGCGGCGACGCGCCGTCCTGCCGCTGGACGGCTTTCACCTGTCCCGATCCCTGCGCAAGACGCTGCGTTCCGAACGTTTCAGGCTGACTGCCGATACGGCCTTTCAATCGGTCATCGCGCTATGTGCCGAAGCGGCCAGCGACCGGCCGGAAACCTGGATCAACCCGTCGATCGAGCGAGTCTTCCTGGAACTGCACGCTGCCGGCTTTGCCCATTCGATCGAATGCTGGGAGGGGCATCGCCTGGTAGGCGGCCTCTATGGCCTGGCGATTGGGCGCGCCTTTTTCGGCGAAAGCATGGTGAGCCGAACCGCCGACGCATCCAAGACCGCGCTGGCGGCGCTGGTGGCGCGGCTGCGCTTTGGCGGCTTCACCCTGCTGGACTGCCAGTTCATGACCGATCATCTCGCCTCGCTCGGCGCGATCGAGATCGACCGGGAGGACTATATGGCGTTGCTAGGCGACGCGCTGTCGGAGGTGCTTGGGCCATCCTCGGCACGCGGGGGCGGCTCCTGGCGTACCCCGGGGGCTGATTTCCGCGCGCTGGACGGTGGTGCGAGCACGTCGGTTTCCGGCCCCTTGTCCGGGAAGGACATCGTGCAGCTCTTGGGCCACACATCATAAATGGGGTGCTGCACCACGTTGAGCGTCGGCCGCTCCTTGTAGAGCCAGCCAGAAAAGGCCCGACGCCACTTTTCGTCGCTGCCGCGCACGTCGAGCTGGAGGAATGCGCCGGTCAGCTGCTCCTGCTCCCACGGGGCGGTACGCTCGCAGGCGCGCAGACGCACCACCGTGTCCCCCACACGCAGCGCCTGCCCCGGCTTCATGGTGAGATCGCGGCTGACGCCGTTGCGCTTGTTGAGCAGGCCGATCACGGCGCTGCGCTGCGCCATGGGCGTGCTGCCGGCATCCACCGGCGCTGCATCGCCCTCCACCGTCACGACATCGGACGGCGTATCGTCGTCCGCGGCGTTGGGCACCTGCTGGCTGGTCGCGGGCCGCGTATCGTCACCATCGCCGCCAAGCCAGCGCGCGCCTTGCCACGCACCAACCCCAAGCAATGCGGCAACGGCAAGCGCGCCGGCCGCGACCGCCGGCTTCACGCGTCGGGGCTCCACGCCTCGTAATCACCGGTCGCAGACTGGCGGTGACCGCCCTTTTCCAGTGCGCCGGTCGGCCGATACGCCTCCGGGGTGCCGGTCAGGTTCGGCCGCGCCGGCTTCTGCCACGCACGCGGCGGCGGCAGCGCACGCTCGGGCGCCGCATCCACATGGCGGTGCAGCCAGCTGAACCATTCCGGCGGCACGCGGCTGGCATCGTTCGCGCCATTGTAGATCACCCAGCGGCGCGGATTGCCCGCCGTGTCGCTGCCGCCCTCGTAATAGACGTTGCCAAGCGCGTCCTCGCCGATGCGCGTCTTGCCGCGCAAGCCGAACCAGGTGCCGATGGTGGCGCCGTTCCACCAGGTGAAGGGGTTAAGGTTGATGCCCATGTCGCCCGGCGCTTAGCGTCTGGCGCGCGCGGCTTCAATGGCATGTGACTCGAAGACGACCGGCAGAAGGCGCAACTCTCGCGGGACGGCGATGTCGACGGCCGGAAGCATACCCCAACGCTCGTGGAGCCAGCCCCCCCCCCCCGCCCAGCCCCCAAGCGGCGGGGGCGCCGCCGCTCACTTTGCCCAGGTGACCTTGTCGCCTTCCGCAATACCGAGCTCGGCCGAGCGGCCGCCGTTCAGCTCCAGCACCGCCGCGACCGGTTCGCCCGAAGGAACCTGCGCTTCCGAGAAGGGCACGGTATTCTCGGCGATGCGCGCGATGGTGCCATCGGCACGGATGAAGATGATGTCGAGCGGAGAGGGCGTGTTGCGCATCCAGAAGCTCGCCTCCCGCGGGCCGCCGCCTTCGGGCGGATAGGGTGCGAACAACATGCCGCCGTCCTTGGGAATGTCCGTCCGGTACATGAGGCCGCGCTGCTGCTTGGCGACCGTGTCGGCGATTTCCACCCGGAAGACGTGCCGTCCATTCGCGCTGGCGATGGTCACTTCGGTAAGCGGCGCCTGTGCCGCCTCATTTCCCGCAGTCGCCGCCGCATCGCGACCGGTACAGGCCGACGCGCCGATCAGCAGCGCCAGCGCCGCCAGGCCGTGAAGCTTCATTGGTTCAATTCTCCCGTACGACGCTGACCGCCATCGGCCCCTTGCGCCCGTCAACCACCCGCGCGCGCAGCCGCTCCTCGGGCAGGATCTCCGCGATGTCGCCGCGGCGCAGCGTTTCCATATGCACGAAGATATCGCCCGGCGCGCCATCCCGCACGAGAAAACCATATCCCTTCAGGCGATTGAACCACTTCACCGACACCGGCTCCCAATCGCCGGCTTCGTCGATCAGCGTCAGCGGGTCGACCCGGTTGACCGGCCGGGGGGCGGGCTCAACGGCGGTGGAGGTGTCGATCGTCAGGATTTCGCGCGCCTGATAGCCGCGCTCGCGCCGGATCGCGACGGCGCTGATCCGGGTGCCTTCCGGCAAGCTACGGCGGCCAAGCGGCTGAAGAACGGAAAAATGAATCAGCACATCGCCGATCTCCGCCTCATCGGGCACCAGGAAGCCGAAGCCGCGGGTCACGTCGAACCACTTCAGCGTGCCCGCAACGCGCACGCCATCATCCTCGCTCAGCAAGGCGCCAGTTTCATCACCGTCCTCAGGCGGGTCGCTGCGCATGTTCATCCATTCCCCCGGAAAAACACGCTAGCATGGTTGTCGCGCTGCACAACACGCAGAGTGGATACCGGTATCATTGATCGCCCTCCGGCACCTCTCCCGGTGCCGCCTGAACGATGCGCCGGGCGAGGGTGAAGGAATGACCTGCACGCAACATGGCCGCGATCTGCCGTTCGCGCGTGCGATCATCGGCCGGTACCTGCGCAAAGGGGCCGAAGCGGCGGCGGCGGGCAAGCGCCAGGGCGCTCGACAGGGCCTCGGCCGCGCTTTGCTCCAACACGGGCGCGGCATCGTCTTCCTCCACATGGGCCGCGCGCAGCGCCTGGGACACCCGTCGCACGCCATAGCCCCGGCGGGTGAGCGAACGCGCCCGCGCTTCGGCGAACAAACCGTCGTTGATGTAACCCAGGCCCGCCATCCGGTCCGCAAGCTCGGCCGGATCGACAGGGGCGCCGGTCCATCCCCGTTCCCGCACCTTTCGCGCAAGATAGCTCGCCAATTTGCCGCGCGTGGTGGCAAACCGCTCGACATAGCGCAACGCCAGCGCCTCCAGCTTGGCGGCGTCCAGCGGCGGCGGAGAGCGTCGATCGTTGGTCATCCGCCTTCTTGTTGCCACAGTGACATTGGAATTTGAACGTGGCGTTCTATCAGATGCCCGGCCCGGCACGTGGCCGTCCTGATAAGCGTCGGCGCCCCCGAGGCACCACGAGCGAGATTTTGAGCAAAACAAACATGACGAGCGCGACCCCGATCCCCACCCCGAGCAGCGATTCGAAGCCGCGCCGATTCGCCGACTTCGCCACGCTTGGCGAAGCGCTCGACTATGCGGCGCAGGGCGAGCGCGGGCTGAACTTCCACGATGCGCGCGGCACGCTGGTCCGCCCGTACCCGTTTCGCGAGCTGCAAACCGACGCGAAGGCGGCGGCGTTTCGCCTGATCGCCGCAGGGATCGCGCCTGGCGACCGCGTTGCGCTTGTTGCGGAAACCAGCGCGGAATTCGCCGCATTGTTCTTCGGCACCGTCTATGCCGGTGCCTGGCCGGTGCCGCTCCCCCTTCCGACGTCGTTTGGCGGCAAGGAATCCTATATCGACCAGCTTCGCGTGCAGCTGCAAAGCTGTGATCCGGTGATGCTGATCTATCCGCCGGAACTGTCGGAAATGGCCGGCGCCGCCGCGGCCGCGACCGGCACGACGGGCGTCGACTGGGGCGATCTGCTGTCGCGCGCGGCGGAGCCTGTGGCGCTGCCCGCGGCCTCTGGCGACGATATTGCCTATCTGCAATATTCCAGCGGCTCCACGCGCTTCCCGCATGGCGTAGCGATCACCCATCACGCGCTGCTGAACAATCTGGCGGCACATGCGCACGGCATGGAGCTGATCGAGAGCGACCGCTGCATTTCGTGGCTGCCCTGGTATCACGACATGGGTCTGGTCGGCTGCTTCCTGTCGCCGATCGCCAACCAGGTGTCGGTCGATTACCTGAAGACCGAGGATTTCGCGCGGCGCCCGCTCGCCTGGCTCGACCTCATCAGCCGCAATCCGGGCACCTCGATCAGCTATTCGCCGACCTTTGGCTACGATATCTGCGCGCGGCGCATGTCGAGCCAGACCAAGGCCGCCGACCGGTTCGACCTGTCGCGCTGGCGGCTCGCGGGCAATGGCGCCGACATGATCCGGCCCGACGTGATGCAGGGCTTCGTCGACGCCTTCGCGGATGCCGGTTTCCAAGCACGCGCCTTCCTCCCTTCTTACGGCCTCGCCGAGGCGACGCTCGCCGTGTCGATCATGCCGCCGGGCGAGGGCATTCGCGTTGAGCTGGTCGAGGAGACACAGCTTTCGGGCGTGCCCGCCGGGCAGGATCGTCCGCAGCGCTATCGCGCGATCGTCAATTGCGGCAAGCCGGTGCGCGACATGAAGGTGGAGATCCGCGAGGAAGACGGCACGCCGCTCCCCGAACGCGCGATCGGCAAGGTGTGGTGCAGCGGCCCATCGGTGATGGTCGGCTATTTCCGCGATCCCGAAGCGACCGACGCCTGCATGAAGGGCGGCTGGCTCGACACCGGCGACATGGGCTATCTCTCGGATGGCTATATCTACATCGTCGGTCGGGCGAAGGACATGATCATCGTCAACGGCCGCAACCATTGGCCGCAGGACATCGAATGGGCGGTGGAGCAGCTCCCCGGCTTCAAGCAGGGCGATATTGCCGCCTTCGCCATCACCACCCCAGGCGGCGAAGAGACGCCGGCAGTGCTGGTGCAGTGCCGCACCTCCGACGATGAGGAGCGCAGCCGCCTGCGAGACGAGATCCGCGATCGCGTGCGTGCGGTGACCGGCATGAACTGCGTAATCGAGCTGATCCCGCCGCGCACGCTGCCGCGCACGAGCTCGGGCAAGCTGAGCCGCGCCAAGGCGCGCAATCTGTATCTGTCGGGCGAAATCAAGCCTTACGCCGTCGCTGCCTGAGGCGCAGGGTTTGACCAGCGGCGGGGACATCTCCGCCGCCGCTTGCCATGCCCGATGGCGAGCACGGCGCAGCACACGGTTTCAGTTGAAGCTCACCCGAGCTGATCAGGACTACCCTTCCGGCGAAGGGTGGGCTTAGCCGCAAGGCAGTGGGAACGTGCGCTGCGCATGCCAAGTCTGTCGCCTGACCAGGCGACGGTCTTTTCAGAATTCTTGCGAAACTCTGCACGTCGTGCCTCGTCCTGGCATCCACCAAGCCGCAAACGTCAAACCTTTGGGTGCGCGGTGCAGTGGAACCCGGCAATGGGGCCGGGATGATGCGGATTATCGGCGCCGCCGAAGCGGTTCGCAAAGCTCCCAACTTGGGTCCGAAAGCCGATCACGATCACTGGAGCGCGCCGCCCGCCCGCGTTCAGGCGGCCTGCGCTTCCGTCGTACGCCGCCGCGCGCGTGCCTTGGCGGTCAGCACGATATGCCCGCGCTTTTCCTGCACCCAGCCTTGCCGGGTCAGGGCGTCAAGCGTCTGCTGACAATCCCCGCGCGAGATCATCAGATGCGGGCCTGCCGCCCGTGCCGAACCCAGGATGCGTTCTAACAGCTCAGCGGTGAGCCAAGCGCCGTCGTCTTGCTGACCCAATGCGACCCCCCCAAGGGTTTACGGCATGGTGGATATTATGGGGTAGGTGGACAGTGAGTCTTGACGCACGTCAAGCGATTCTCCGCGCTGGCGTGACTAAGCGCGCGGAATCCTCGTTGAATCGTGCGACGGAGGCGCCGCGACGATCGTCAGGCCGCCAAGGGCAGCATCTGGGCATCGCCGTCGCACAGCCAGCGGGCGCATTCCGGCCCCAGTTCCGCCCGCGCCCGCGACTCGTAAGCGGCGCTTTCGCTGACCGTCAGGACATCGCGCCAGCGGCCGTTCGTACCCTTGTTCATGAAGGATCGAGTGCCGTTCTCAAAGATCGCGCCGGCCATCGGCACAACGGCCTCTCCATGCCGCCGCATCCAGTCGAAGGTGCAATGCTCCACCTGCACGGGGAAGCGCGCCTCGTCGACGGCGATGCCGAGGAAGGCGGCAATCCGGCGCATCTCGCCCGGAAGATCACGCTTCAGATCTTCGAAATGCAGCATCAGCACGTTCGGGAGATGGCGGATCGCCCACCAGCTGCGCACATTCTCCCACAGGGACCAGAAAGGCGCGCCGTCCTGCGCAAACCAGGTGCGCCAGAAGGCGTGGACGTCATCGCCCGCCGGCGGGATCGGCGGCCCGACGCGGCCCGGCGTATCGTTGATCAGCGACAGCGCCTCGGGCGTGAAGGCGCGATAGTGGTTGTACAGGCTCCACGCCACGTCGCGCCCATCGCGGCCGACATAGATATATTTGGCCCGCGGCGAGAAGACGAGCGCGTCGACCGGCAGGTGCGTCTTCAGGAAACGGCGGTGGGACTGCGCTTCCAGCATCGGCAGCAGCACGTCCCGGCCGGGAATGCGCATGTCGACCCAGGGCGACAGCTCGGCAACGGCAAAGGCGGCGTCGCCGCCGGACAGCAGCTGGGCCACGATCTGCTGGGTCCAGGTTGTCCCCGACTTGCCGTAAGTGGAAACGATGATGTCGTCGTCACGAAAGGTGAAGTCGTTCCAGATCGTGGAATCGAAATGATGGTTCTGAAACTCGCGGGTCTTTACCGGCAGTGCGAAAGCATGGGTCATGATCGACTTCCCCTTGAAAGGAACGTCGATGGCTAATCATGAAGCGCGGCCAGCGTCAAAGCGACGCGATTTCACTTAATCGCGCCGCTTCAAATACTTGCACGTCGGTCGCAGCTTGGTCGCTGCTTATTGCGCCCGGTTTGCGACCAGATCGTCGACGACGCCCGGATCGGCCAGCGTGGACGTGTCGCCAAGGCTCTCCACCTCCCCTTCCGCGATCTTGCGCAGGATGCGGCGCATGATCTTGCCCGAGCGGGTCTTGGGCAGGCCAGGCGCGAACTGGATAGCGTCGGGGCTGGCGATCGGCCCGATTTCGCGGCGCACCCATTGGCGCAGCTCCGCCGCGAGGTCGTCGGACGCGGCAACGCCCGAGTTGAGCGTGACATAGGCGTAGATACCCTGTCCCTTCACGTCATGCGGCATGCCCACCACGGCCGCCTCCGCCACCTTGGGGTGGAGAACCAGCGCACTTTCCACCTCGGCGGTGCCCATGCGGTGGCCGGAAACGTTGAGCACGTCATCCACCCGGCCCGTGATCCAGTAATAACCGTCCTCGTCACGGCGGCACCCGTCGCCGGTGAAATATTTGCCGGGATAGGTCGTGAAATAGGTCTGGAAGAAGCGGTCGTGATCGCCCCAGACGGTGCGCATCTGCCCCGGCCAGCTCGCGGTGATGCACAGATTGCCGCTGACCGCGCCGTCCAGCACCTGGCCGTTCTCGTCCACCAATTGCGGGTGGACGCCCGGCAGCGGCTTGGTGGCGGAACCGGGCTTGAGATCGGTCGCCCCGGGGAGCGGGGCGATCAGCGCGCCACCGGTCTCCGTCTGCCACCAGGTGTCGACGATCGGGGAACGCCCCTCGCCCACCACTTCATGATACCAGCGCCACGCCTCCGGATTGATCGGCTCGCCTACCGTGCCGAGCAGCTTCAGGCTCTTGCGGCTGGTCGCCTTCACCGGTGCGTCTCCTTCCTTCATCAGCGCGCGCAGCGCCGTCGGCGCGGTGAACACGGTATGCACCTGATGCCGGTCGACCACCTGCCAGATGCGGCTCGCGTCCGGCCAGTTGGGCAGCCCTTCGTACATCAGCGTCGTGGCCCCGTTCGCCAGCGGGCCATAGATCACATACGTGTGCCCCGTGACCCAGCCGATGTCGGCCGCGCACCAGAAGACGTTGCCCGGCCGGTGATCGAACACGAGATCATGGGTAAAGCTGGCCCAGAGCAGATAGCCGCCGGTGGTGTGCAGCACACCCTTGGGCTTGCCCGTTGAACCGGAGGTGTAGAGGATGAACAGCGGATCCTCCGCCTTCATCGGCTCGGGCGCGCAATCGGCCGATACGTTGGCCGCGGCCTCGTGATACCAGACATCGCGATCATGCATCGGCACCTCGTCACCCGTCGCCTTGATGACGATTACCTTTTCCAGGCTGGGCGCACGCGGCGCGGCGGCGTCGACATTGGCCTTCAGCGGGATCCGCTTGCCACCACGCCGGCCGCAATCGGCCGTGATCACCACGCGCGAATCGCAATCCTGGATGCGGCCGGCCAGCGCGTCGGGCGAAAATCCGCCGAACACAACCGAATGAATTGCGCCGATCCGGGCGCAGGCGAGCAGCGCGAAGGCAGCCTCGGGGATCATCGGCAGGTAGATGGTGACCCGGTCGCCCTTGCCGACGCCCTCCCCCTTCAGGACATTGGCGAAGCGGCAAACCTCCTGGTGGAGCTGCGCATAGGTGTAGCGCCGGGGCTCCTCGCCCGGCTCGTCCGGTTCCCAGATGATCGCGGTCTGATCGCCGCGGGTCGCCAGGTGGCGGTCGAGGCAGTTGGCCGCGACGTTGAGCATGCCATCCTTGAACCAGCTGATCCCGAAGTCCGCCTCGTCGAATGACCATTCGCCTGCGACCGTCGGCGTCTTGATCCATTCGAGCCGCTGCGCCTGTTCCAGCCAGAAGGCGTCGGGATCAGCCGCTGCGGCCGCGTACATCGCCTCATAAGCGGCGAAATCGACCTTCGCCTCGGCGGCCCATTCGCTGGGCACGGGGTACAGCAGCTGCTCGGCCATGCATCATCTCCTTTTCCCGCCTGATGGCCGCGGGAAAGGAGGGTTGGCAACCGTCTTGGACGCGAAATCGCCCGCGACCGTCGAACGTCGCGGCATCACGTCAGGTCAGCGGATCTGCTCCAGCACACCGTCGATGACGAACTGCACCGCAAGCGCGGCCAGCAGCACGCCCAGCAGGCGCGTGATCACCGCCTCGATCTTGTGGCCCAGCAGGCGCATCAGCGGCCCCGCGGCAAGCAGCGCGGCGAGCGTCAGGAGCAGGATCGTGGCGAGCGCCGCCAGCACGACCAGCGATCGCTCCAGACCGTCGTTGCGCGCCATCAGCAGCATGACGCTGGCGATCGAGCCCGGCCCGGCGATCATCGGCATCGCCATGGGGAAGATCGAGACGTCTTCCGCCTCCTCCGGCGTGATGCTCGCAGCGCGATCCTCGCGGCGCTGGGTGCGCTTCTCGAACACCATTTCCAGCGCGATGAGGAACAGCATGACACCCCCGGCGATCCGGAACGACGCCAGCTCGATGCCAAGGCCCTTGAGCAGCTTTTCGCCGAACAGCGCGAAGACGAGGAGGATCGCCGCTGCCACGCCGACCGCCCGGATGGCCATGGTCCGGCGCTCGGCGATGCCGGCGCGGCTGGTCAGCCCGGCATAGATCGGCGCGCAGCCGGGCGGATCGATCACCACGAAGAAGGTGATGAGGGCGGAGATATAGAGTTCGATCATGAACGCTTCGGCCGCGGCGCGGGGACCTGATCGTCGATCACCGTTTCATAGCCAGTGCCTGTCCACAGCTGCACGGTGAAGCGATGTCCGCCCTCCGGCGCGACGCGCCAGTGCCACCGCAACGTGGCATCGGCGGAGACGCCGCCTTCATCGTCCGCTTCGGCATCGTGGGCCGGCGTTCCCGTGCAGGACGCCTGGCGCACCACCGGCTGTGCCATCCGAGCACGCGCGGCGGTCAGGTCAGCGCCATGGTCGAGCAGGAAGCGCCATGCGCCATCAGCCTGCCTGCGCCAGATAGTCGAAAAGTAGCTCGATCGGTCGCCGGGCCACAGCGCCCCGCCCGTATTCGCCGCGGTCGCGCCATCGCAGGAAACGAAGCTGGCGGTCGGCCACCAATCGACCGCCACCGGCGGATCCGGCACATCCTTCAGCGCGACGGCGACCGGATTCGGCGGCAGAAAGATCGCGTCCTTCGCCGCCCACTTCCGAAAAGCAGTCCACTGCCCCAGCTTCTGCGCGTCGGCGGCAAAGGCGCGTTCCGCATCTACCGCGGTCTGGGGCGCGGCACCCGCCAGCAGCAGAGCGAGCAGCACGCTCATATGTCCTGCGACAGGGAGACGCGCTCGCGGCGGGCGGCGGATACCAGGGTATTGCGCAGCAGGACCGCGATGGTCATCGGCCCCACTCCGCCGGGCACCGGGGTCATCGCGCCCGCCACCTCGGCGCAGGCCGGGTCGATGTCGCCGACCAGTCCCGTCTCGGTCCGATTGATACCCACGTCGATCAGGGTGGCGCCCGGCTTGATCCAGTCCGGCTTCACCATGCCCGCGCGGCCCACGGCGGCAACGACGATATCGGCCCGCTTCACCACATCAGGCAGATCACGGGTGCGCGAATGGGCGACGGTGACGGTGCAGCTGTCGCCGATCAGCAGCTGCGCCATCGGCTTGCCGACGATGTTGGAACGCCCGATAACCACCGCATCCTTGCCGGAAAGATCGCCCAGCACGTCGCGCAGGAGCAGGAGGCAGCCGAGCGGCGTGCACGGCACAAACCCCGGCAGGCCAGTCGCCAGCCGCCCGGCATTCACCGGATGGAAGCCGTCCACGTCCTTGTCGGGATTGATGCGCGTGATGATCGCGCTTTCGTTCAGGTGGCGCGGCAGCGGCAGTTGCACCAGAATGCCATCCACTGCCGGATCGGTGTTCAGCCGGTCGACCAGCGCCTCCAGCGCTTCCTGGCTGGTATCCGCCGACAGCCGGTGTTCGAAACTTTCCATGCCGGCGGCCACCGTCGCCTTGCCCTTCGAACGGACATAAACGGCGGATGCCGGATCTTCCCCCACCAGTACCACGGCAAGCCCCGGCTTGCGCCCCGCCTTGTCCATGATCTCCGCCGCGCCTTCGGCCACGCGTGCGCGCAGGCCGGCGGCAAATGCTTTTCCGTCGATGTTCCGTGCCGTCATGCCTGCTGGCCATAGAGGCTCGCAGCGATGCGCGCCAGCGCGGCGGGCTCGCCCATGACCAACAATCGCTTCAGCCGCGCCGTCTCGCCGCCGGTGATGCGTACCGCGCCGCGCGAGACGCCGAATGTCTTGGCCACCAGGGCGATCAGCGCCACGTTGGCGGCGCCATCGACCGGCGGCGCGCTGACCCGCGCCGCGAAATGTTCGGGCGGGCCAGGCTCCAGCGCGTCGCGTCCGCCGCGCGGCGTCAGGCGGACGGCGATGGCAAGGCCGTTATCGCCGATCCGCCACGCGCTCAGATGCCGCCCATCACGACGCTGGCCTGCACATTGTTCAGGATGATGGTGAGGACCGCGATCGCGATCAGCACCACCGCCGGTGCGAAATCGATGCCGCCCGTCTGCGGCAGGATGCGGCGGATCGGCCGGTACATCGGCTCGGTCAGGCGATCGAGGCCTTGATACAGCGAGCGGACGAAGTTGGACTGCATGTTGACGACGTTGAACGCGACCAGCAGCGACAACACGAACTGGATGACGATGACCCACCAGACCACGTTCAGCAGGACCTGAAGGATCTGGACGATGGTGAGCATCAACAAGGGCAATCTCCGTTCGGGTGTATCATTCCGTTAGCACAGTTGGGCACGAAGCGTGGGCCGATCAAGCCTTGCGGATCAGCGTGCCGGCCCCGCGGCGGGTGAAGATTTCCAGCAACATGCCGTGCGGCACCCGGCCGTCGAGCACGACCGCCGCGTCGACGCCCGCTTCGACCGCGGCGACGCAGGTTTCCAGCTTCGGGATCATGCCGCCCGAAATGGTGCCGTCGGTGCGCAGTCCGGCGACGTCCTGCGGCGTCAGGTCGGTCATCAGCTCGCCCTGCTTGTCCAGCACACCCGCGACGTCCGTGAGCAGGAAGAACCGCTTTGCGCCCAGGGCGGCGGCGATCGCGCCCGCCATGGTGTCCGCGTTGATGTTGTAGGTGTGCCCATCCGCCCCGATGCCGATCGGCGCGATCACGGGAATGATCCCGTCGCGGCTCAGCGTGTCGATGATGCGGCGGTCCACCGCCACCGGCTCGCCCACGAAGCCAAGGTCCACCTTGCGTTCGATGCCCTGCAGCTGATCCGGCTCGCTGCGGCCGACCTTCTCGGCCTGCACGAGCCCGGCGTCCTTGCCCGAGATGCCGACCGCGCGGCCACCGGCGGCGGCGATCCAGGAGACGATCTGCTTGTTGATCGATCCGGCGAGGACCATTTCCGCGATATGCGCCGTCTCCGCGTCGGTCACGCGCAGCCCGTCGACGAAGCGCGATTCGACGCCCAGCCGCTTCAGCATCGATCCGATCTGCGGCCCGCCGCCGTGAACGACGACCGGGTTGATGCCGACCGCCTTCATCAGCACCACATCCTCGGCGAAGTCGCGCTGCGCCTCGGGATCGCCCATCGCGTGCCCGCCGTATTTCACGACAAAGGTCGCGCCGGCATAACGCTGAAGATAGGGCAGTGCCTCGACGAGCGTCTCGGCCTTGGCGAGCAGTTCGGGCGAAGGGGTGTGATCGGTCATGAGCGGGCCATTAGCATAAGCGCCCGGCAGCGAAACCTGCCGCTCCGTTCGCGCGAAAATGACTTCCCTGACCTTCGTGCTGGGCCTGTCGAAGCACGTGCCCCGCAAGACACGCTTTTGACGCGCCCTTCGACAAGCTCAGGGCGAACGAACCTATCTGTCCAGCCGCCGGCCCAGCGCCACGAAGCCGTAGATCAGCGGCGGCACCAGCACGATCGACAGCACGACCTTGGCGATCATCTGCCCGATCAGCAGCTCACCGATCGGGAACACGCCGTAGAAGGCGATGGTCACGAACAGCAACGTGTCCACGATCTGCGACAGCACGCTGGCGACGGCTGACCGCAGCCACAACAGCCGGCTGCCCTCGCCGCCCTTCAGCGCAGCGAAGATGGTGACATTCAGCGTCTGGGACGTGCCATAAGCGACGATGCCGCCCAGCCAGATGCGCGGCGTGCCCGTCATCATCAGGTCGAATGCATTCAGGCGCTCGGGCTCCATCGCCGGCGAAGCGGGCGCGGCGAGCACCACCAGCGTCAGCAACAGCGACACGATCAGCGGAATGAACCCGATCTGCACCAATCGATTGGCGACATGCCGCCCATGGAGCTCCGCGATCGCGCTGGATGTCGCGACCAGCAACAGAAAGGCGAAGATGCCCGCCTCTACCGCCAGCGGGCCAAGCGCGACCTGCTTGTTGCCGAGCACGCCGGCGATGCACACCATGCCGCCGTAAAAGATCGAAAAGGCGAAGAGCGAGCGCGCGATCGGCGCTGGGACAGGCGATTCCATCGCCAGCCGGTAGCATCGGGAACGGCATTCACGGAAGCATTTCTGTCATGCCGGCCGGCCCGAAAACGGCCGCCCCGCGCGCGATAACGCGCGCAAATGCCACGCCAGCGCTTGTCGAAGCGCCGACCCTTTCTCTATGATGCGACGCGCAAAAAATTCGGCAGGGCTTGGCGAGCTCCGCCCGCGAACGGGGGTTGTCCGCACTTGAGCCGTCTTCTCATCGGCATTGCCGGTATTCTGGTCATTCTCGGTCTTGCCGTTGCCCTGTCCACCGATCGGCGGGCGATCCGCCCACGCGTCGTCGCCAGCGCCTTCGCGCTGCAGGTCGGCATCGCGGTGATGGTGCTCTACGTCGACTGGGGCAAGCGCGTGCTGTCCACGCTGTCGGCCGGCGTGTCCAACCTGCTCGGCTATGCCAAGGCGGGTGTGGACTTCCTGTTCGGGCCGCTCGCCTCGCCCGCGATCGGCGGCAACAGCTTCGCCATCGCCGCGCTGCCGGTGATCATCTTCTTCGCCAGCCTTGTCTCGATCCTCTATTATCTCGGCGTCATGCAATTGATCGTCCGCTGGCTGGGCGGCGCGATCGAGAAGGTGATCGGCGTGTCCAAGGTGGAAAGCCTGTGCGCGGCGGCCAACGTCTTCGTGGGCCAATCCGAATCGCCGCTCGTCATCCGCCCCTATCTGGCGGGGCTGACGCCGTCCCAGCTGTTCACGGTGATGACCAGCGGCATGGCGGGCGTCGCGGGCACGATCCTCGCCGCTTACGCCTCCATGGGCATCCGCATCGATTACCTGCTCGCTGCCAGCTTCATGGCCGCGCCTGGCGGCATCCTGATGGCGAAGATCATCATGCCCGACCGCAGCATGCCGCCCGAAGGCGAGCTGCCGCTCGGCGACCTGCCCGACCCCGATATCGAGATCCGCGTTTCCGAAGCGCGCATGAACGCGCATCCCGCCGCGCTTCCCGTCGAGGAACCGGCCGGCGAGCCGATGCCCGAAGCGACGCATGACGAGGAAAAGCCCGCCAACCTCATCATGGCCGCCGCGCAGGGTGCGCAGACCGGCGTGCGGCTCGCCGTGGCAGTCGGCGCGATGGTGCTGGCATTTGTGGCGCTGGTGGCGCTGGCGAACGGCATCCTCGGCGGGATCGGCGGCCTGTTCGGGCGGCCGGACCTCAGCTTCCAGATGCTGCTCGGCTATCTCTTCGCGCCGATCATGTTCCTCATCAACGTGCCGTGGGACGAGGCGCTGCGCGCTGGCGGCATGTTCGGCCAGAAGATCGTGCTCAACGAGTTCGTCGCCTATATCGACCTTGGCAAGCAGGCGGCGGAACTGTCGCCCCGCACCGTTGCGATCGTCACCTTCGCGCTGTGTGGCTTTGCCAATTTCTCCTCCATCGCGATCCAGATGGCGGTAACCGGCAACCTCGCGCCCAATCAGCGGCCGATGATCGCCAAACTCGGCATCCGCGCGCTGCTCGCGGGCAGCCTCGCGAACCTCATGTCCGCCGCGCTGGCGGGGCTGCTGATCGGGTAATCGACGCTGGTCGGCGACCAGCACAGCGCCCCAGGCGGTCCGTCACCCTGAGCTCGTTTCAGGGTTCAACGCAACCAAAGAGGCGACGTTGCCGGTTGAAAAAGGATGCTGAAACAAGCTCAGCATGACGACTGTGACCGCGGCTTTACGCCCAGTGGCGAACATCGGTGAAGCGATCTATCGAGTCAAAATGCTGACGTTCACACACCTGGAGAGGAGCATCCTCGATGCGATTTGCCTGGTGGAGCGTCCTTCCATTCCCGGGCTACAAGAGATTCTTTCCACGGCAACCGTGGTTAGTCGCGACAATACTGGTCACGGCTTTTACACAAAGTTTCGAACGGCGCCTCTCCAAGATGAACGTTGGGAGAACATGATTCCCGGCCCGATTGCCCGAATGCTCGACATGGGCGAAGACGCCTTGATGGGCTTCATCCTGTGGTGTTCGGAGCAGGGTTCGAACACTCTAGAGGGATTTCAACTCGGAGACTCAGCCGGCGACACCGTCGATCTAAAGACCCGCGACCTCGGGGCGCTTCGGTTCAGCGATATCGGCTACTAAGCCAAGTAGCGGTATTGACCGCTAACCAACCCGATCTGGTCGCCCATGACCGACGGGCTGCCTCCCAATTGCGGACATCCCGCTTTTCTGTAGGTTGTTGTGATGGATCGATGGCGGAAAGCTGATCGCGTTGCGGAGCGTGTCGTCTGGGCGGCAGTCGCTGTCGCCTGCGGTATGGCCGTTTGGGCAATCTCTTACGGCGATTGGTCGTTCAACCCTTCGAAGGATGACGACTTTTGGGGCTGGGCCAATGCAATCGTCGGCTTAGCCGCGCTTGCTGCGTTAAGTTGCTTCGCGCTCTACAAGGCCGTCTTGGCGCGATCGAAAGTGTAAAATCGATAAGGCCCACTTGCGAACATTCCGCCGCCGGATGCAGGAACGGCGATGACCTTTGAAACCCTGCTGATTGCTGGCGCGAACTTCGGCTTCATTGTGGGATTGGCCTTCCGCAGTGCCAAGCTTGGGTGTGCGGCCCTATGGATGATGCCCATCGCCACGATGGCCTACTTCAACTGGTGGCAGAACGCTCATTCGGGAGACTTACGATCGACCAGCGGGTTGGCCTTGGTGTTTGTTGCCCTGCCGGGGTCCAGCATCGGCGCGATGGGAGGGTCTTTGATCGGCCTCGCGATCCGGTACGGAATGCGCGAAAAGCGGAACGGCAGCTAACCACCCAAGTCGGCCGCTCGTTCGAAATCACCGACCATCGCTCGCCAGACGCCGGGTGATCACCCCCGGCCCAACCGCATCCGCTTGCGCAGCCCGCCGGGCATCCAGCGCGACGCGAACGCCAGCCGCCGGGCCGTCTTGCCCACCAGCGTGTGCAGGCGGTCGCCGTGCACCGCCGTCCAGGCCGCTTCCGCGACCGTCTCCACCGGAGTGAACTCCAGCCCCGCCTCGACCACCGTTTCGCGCACACTGCGGTTCGATCCGCCCACCGCCGCGGTGAGCAGCGGCGTGTCGATGAAGCCTGGCATCAGGCTGCGCACGCGAATGTTCTCGCCCGCCCACTCGCCGTCCAGCGCTTCGGTCAGGCCGCGTACGGCGAACTTCGTCGCGGAATAGATCGCCGCTCCCGCCGTGCCGTAGATCCCCGCCGCCGAGGCCGTGTTGAGCAGGCAGGAGCCGGGCGTCGCCGCGAGATAAGGATAGGCCAGCCGCGCGCCATAGACGACGCCCTTGATGTTCACGTCCAGCGCGCGGTCGATCTCCTCCAGCGAGGCGGCGCCGAACGGCCCTCCTACTGCCACGCCGGCATTGTTGAACAACACGTCCAGCCGCCCGCCGCTCGCTTGCGTGAATTCGGCCAGCACTTCCTCCCAATCCTCGGGCGAGCGCACGTCCATGACATGGCTGGTGGTCCGATCGGCCGGCAGCATCGCCGCCGTCGCCTTCAGCGCCGCCTCGTCACGGTCGGCAAGGCCGACCCGCCAGCCGCGTTCGGAGAACAGCCGGGCGACCGCGCGACCGATGCCCGAGCCGCCGCCGGTGATCAGGATTGTCTTCATGGCCCCGCTCCTTTGTTTGACCTGGAGCGCGGCATCCCGCATCCTCCCGGTCGATGCCAGTGGAATCGCGTGGCCCTGCCGTCGGCTTCCACGACGTGACCAAACGGTTTGGCGCCGCCGCTCCAGCTGTCGATGGCGTGTCCCTCGGAATCGAACCGGGCAGTTTCGTGGCGTTGGTGGGTACGTCCGGCTCGGGCAAGTCTACTCTGCTGAAGACGATCAACCGGCTGGTCGAGCCGACAGCCGGCGAGGTGACCATCGACGGCGAGGATGTTCGCCGGCTTCCCCTCCCGGCGCTTCGCCGCGGCATCGGCTATGTCTTTCAAAATGTGGGTCTATTTCCTCATCTCACGGTGGCGGAGAATGTCGCGCTGCCACTGCGCCTTGCAGGGCAGCGGTCGGATGATCGCGTCAGCGAGCTGCTCGAGCTAGTTGAGCTGCCGCTCAGCCTGGCCACGCGCCTGCCGGCCGCGCTGTCCGGCGGGCAGCGCCAGCGCGTCGGTGTCGCGCGCGCGCTGGCCGCAGGGCCGCGCCTGATGCTGATGGACGAGCCGTTCGGCGCGCTCGATCCGGTGACGCGCGATTCGCTTGGCAAGGCGGTGCGGGCGCTACACGCGCGGCTCGGGCTCACCACGGTGATGGTCACGCATGACATGGCGGAGGCCTTGCTGCTGGCCGATCGCGTGCTGGTGATGCGCGACGGGCGGATCGTCGCGGACGAGACGCCGGCCGGGCTGCTGGCCGGCGGCGGCGGGGATGCGGCACAGGCGCTGGTCGCCGTGCCCCGCCTGCAGGCGCAGCGCCTGGCGGACCTCGCCCGATGAGCGATGCCTGGGGCCGTGTGCCCGTTCTCGCGGCGCAGCATCTCACGCTCGCCATGGCGGCCATCGCGCTGGGCGTCCTGATCGCCGTGCCGCTCGGCTTCTGGTCCGCGCGCCGTCCGTTCGCGGCGCGGCTGGCGCTTGGCGGCGCGAGCATCGTGCAGACGATCCCCAGCCTTGCGCTGCTGGCGTTGTTCTATCCCGTGCTGCTGTGGATCGGCGGCGTGCCGGCGCTCGGCTTCCTCCCGTCGCTTCTCGCGCTCACGCTATATGCCGTGCTGCCGATCCTGCGGAACACGGTGACGGGACTGCAGGGGCTGGATCCGGCGGTGATCGAAGCCGCCGACGGCATCGGCATGACGCGCTGGCAGAAGCTGCGGATCGTCGAGGCGCCGTTGGTGCTGCCGGTGCTGACCGCCGGGATCCGCACCGCGGCGGTGTGGACGATCGGCGCGGCGACGCTTTCCACCACCGTTGGCCAGCCGAGCCTCGGCGACCTCATCTTTGCCGGGCTTCAGACACAGACATGGCCGCTGGTGCTGGCGGGATGCATTGCCGCCGCCGCGCTCGCGCTGGCAGTGGATGCGCTGCTGGGTCTGGCCGAATACGGCCTGGCGCGCCGCCGGCGCTGGCTGACGATGGCGGCGCTGGCGATCCTGGCTGGCGCCACGCTGGCCGCGACCGCCCCGCTCTGGCGCACCGGCAGTGACCGCGTCGTGGTCGGGGCCAAGAACTTTTCGGAGCAGTTCATCCTGGCGCGGCTCATCGGCGATCGGTTGCGCGCGGCCGGCTACGAGGTCGAATATCGCGACGGGCTCGGCTCGGCAGTCGCCTTCGGGGCGGTCGCGAGCGGGGCGATCGATGTTTACGTCGATTACGCCGGCACGATCTGGACCGGACAGATGAAGCGCACGGATGCACCGCCGCGCGACGCACAGGTGCGCGCCATCGCCGGCTGGGCGAAACGCACGCATGGGGTGACACTGCTGGGGCCGCTCGGTTTCGAGAATGCTTATGCGTTCGCGATGCGTGCGAGCGAGGCTCAGAGGCTGGGAATTGCGACGCTTGGCGATCTCGCCGCCCGCTCGCCGCAGCTACGGCTCGGCTCCGACCTGGAGTTTCTGGAGCGGCCGGAATGGGCGGCGGTGCGGCGCGCCTATGCGATGCGCTTCGCCGAGGCGACGCCATACAGCCCGACCTTCATGTACCGTGCGCTGGCGAGCGGCCGGGCGGACGTGATCAGCGCCTTTTCCTCCGACGGGCGGATCGCGGCGGACAAGCTGCGCGTGCTCAGCGACCCGAAACAGGCGATCCCCGGCTATGACGCGATCCTGCTGATCGCGCCACGCCGCGCCAACGACGCCCGGTTCACCGATGCACTACGCCCGCTGATCGGCGCGATCGACGTGGCAGCGATGCGCGAGGCGAACTACATGGTTGATCGCGACAGTGACAAGGCGACGCCCGAGGCCGCGGCGAACTGGCTCGCAGAGCGGATCGGCCGATAATCTTCTATGCACCCCGGCGAAGGCCGGGGCCCAGGTGGGGAACGCAAATCGTGCACGCTGCGCGTCGTTACGCGCCCTTTCCCAACTGGGTCCCGGCCTCCGCCGGGGAACATACGCTCTTCATGAGCGAAGGTTTTACTCCATCGTCAGGACGATCTTGCCCACATGATCGCCCGCCTCCATGCGCCGGTGCGCTTCCGCCGCCTCGGCCAGCGGGAACACCTTGTCGATCACCGGCTTCAGCCGCCCCGCCTCGGCGTGCGGCCATACGGTGCGCGCCAACTCGTCGGCCACCATCGCCTTGAACCCCAGATCGCGCGCGCGGAGCGTGGAGCCGGTCAGCGTCAGGCGGCGCATCATCACCTCAAAGATCGGGATCGTGGCCTTGGCCCCGCCCTGCACCGCAATCGAGACATGCCGGCCGTCTTCCGCCAAGCATTTGAGATTGCGCGGAACATAGTCTCCGCCAACCATGTCCAGCACGGCGGTCACGCCCTTGCCGCCAGTGATTTCCTTCACCCGCTCGACGAAATCCTCGGTCTTGTAGTTGATGGCGTGATCAGCGCCGAGCGCTCGGGCCGCCGCGACCTTGTCGTCCGAGCCCGCCGTGACGATGATCGTAACGCCGAAGATATTGCACAAGGCGATCGCCATGGTGCCGATGCCGCTGGTGCCGCCGTGGACCAGCACCGTATCGCCTTCATTGGCGTAGGCGCGCTCGAACAGGTTGGTCCACACGGTGAACAGGGTTTCGGGCATCGCTGCCGCTTCCACCATGGACATCAGTTCCGGCACGGGCAGGCACTGGCCGGCCGGGGCGGCGACATAATCGGCATAGCCGCCGCCGGCCACCAATGCGCAGACCGGCTGGCCGATCATCAGCGACGCCACGTCGGGCGCCATCGCCACCACGTCGCCCGACACTTCCAGACCATAGATGCTGGGGGCGCCCGGCGGCGGCGGATAGACGCCCTTGCGCTGCATCACGTCGGGCCGGTTCACACCCGCTGCGGCGACTCGGATCAGCACCTCGCCCGGCTTCAGCACCGGCACGGGCCGCTCCACCAGGGTCAGCACCTCCGGGCCGCCATGTGCTTCGGGATCGATCGCCCGCATCATCGCCGGAATGTCGTTCATCGCCGTTTCCCCCACACCAAGCATCGGCAAATGCATGGGGCGGCCTTATTGACTTCGCACCCGCAGCGGTCAACGATGCGCCTCATGGATCTGGATGATATCCTTGGGTCCCGGCCCGACGATCCCTTGACCGCCTTGCTGCGAGAGGATCTCGATCGCCTGTCGGTGGCTGAGCTGGAGGCGCGGATCGCCGCGCTGGAGGGCGAAATCGCCCGCAGTCGCAAGAAGATCGACCATGCGGTGAATCATCGCGCCAGCGCGGACGCCCTGTTCAAGCGATGACCCGCGCAGCATCGGCTGGCCGCGATGCCATATGCCGATGCGGGGCCACGACGCCCTTCGGCCTGCTGCTTGATGCCGGCGGGTCCAATCACGACATTGTAGGAAAGGGCCGGACGCCTGCCCCCCAGACGTCGCTCCACGGCCCGGTTGGAGTATCCTGAATGCCATCCTTTGCCAGCGCTCTCGAGACCACGCTGCACAAGGCGCTCGAGGCTGCGTCCGCGCGGCGCCACGAATATGCCACGCTTGAACACCTGCTGTTCGCGCTTGTCGATGACGAGCATGCCAGCCAGGTGATGACGGCGTGCGGCGTTGATCTCGGCGAACTGAAAACCACCGTCGCGCATTATCTCGACACCGAGCTTGGCGCATTGAAGGTCGATCAGCAGACCGACCCCTCTCCCACCAGCGGCTTCCAGCGTGTGGTGCAGCGTGCGATCCTGCACGTCCAGTCATCCGGCCGCGACGAAGTGACCGGCGCCAACGTGCTGGTCGCGCTCTTCTCCGAACGCGAAAGCTATGCCGTCTATTTCCTGCAGCAGCAGGACATGAGCCGGCTGGATGCCGTCAGCTATATCAGCCACGGCGTCGGCAAGGGCGCGTCCGCACCGGAAGCCTCCACCCCCAAGGGCGCTGAGGACAAGGAAGAGAAGAAGCCGGTCGAAAAGGGCGCCAAGGGCGAAAGCGCGCTCAAGCAGTTCACCGTCGATCTCAATGAAAAGGCGCGCAACGGCAAGGTCGATCCGCTGATCGGCCGCGGGCCGGAGGTTGACCGCACGGTGCAGATCCTGTGCCGCCGCTCGAAGAACAACCCGCTCTATGTGGGCGATCCGGGCGTCGGCAAGACCGCCATCGCGGAAGGACTCGCACGCAAGATCGTAGAGGGCGACGTGCCCGACGTGCTGAAGCCCGCCGTCATCTACTCGCTCGACATGGGCGCGCTGCTTGCCGGCACGCGCTATCGCGGCGACTTCGAGGAGCGGCTGAAGCAGGTCGTCAATGAGCTGGAGAAGCTGCCGCACGCGGTGCTCTTCATCGATGAGATCCACACCGTCATCGGCGCCGGCGCGACCAGCGGCGGCGCGATGGATGCGTCTAATCTGCTGAAGCCCGCGCTGTCGGGCGGCACGATCCGCTGCATCGGCTCGACCACCTACAAGGAGTTCCGCAATCACTTCGAGAAGGATCGCGCGCTGCTGCGCCGGTTCCAGAAGATCGACGTGAACGAGCCGACGATCGAGGACACGATCAAGATCCTCGCCGGCCTGCGATCGGCTTTCGAGAGCCACCATGACGTCAAGTACACGCCCGACGCGATCAAGTCGGCCGTGGAACTCAGCGCGCGGTACATCAACGACCGCAAGCTGCCGGACAAGGCGATCGACGTTATCGACGAAGTTGGCGCGATGCAGATGCTCGTGGCGCCGTCCAAGCGGAAGAAGACGATCACCCCCAAGGAGATCGAGCAGGTCATCGCGACGATGGCCCGCATCCCGCCGAAGAGCGTGTCGACCGACGACAAGAAAGTGCTGGAGACGCTCGAGACCGATCTCAAGCGCGTCGTGTTCGGGCAGAACAAGGCGATCGAGAACCTGGCCTCGGCGATCAAGCTCAGCCGTGCCGGCCTGCGCGATCCCGAAAAGCCGATTGGCAACTACCTCTTCACCGGCCCCACTGGCGTCGGCAAGACGGAGGTCGCCAAGCAGCTTAGCGTCATCATGGGCATCCCGCTCCAGCGGTTCGACATGTCCGAATATATGGAGCGCCACTCGGTCTCGCGGTTGATCGGTGCGCCCCCGGGCTATGTCGGCTTCGACCAGGGCGGTCTGCTCACCGACGCGGTCGACCAGAACCCGCATTGCGTGCTCCTGCTCGACGAGATCGAGAAGGCGCATCCGGATCTGTTCAACATCCTCCTGCAGGTGATGGACAACGGCCGCCTGACCGACCAGCACGGCAAGACGGTCGATTTCCGCAACGTCATCCTGATCATGACGACTAATGCGGGCGCAAGCGACATGGCGCGCGAGACGCTCGGCTTCGGCAATCTCTCCCGCGAGGGTGAGGACGAGCAGGCCGTGCAGCGGCTGTTCACGCCGGAATTCCGCAACCGTCTCGATGCGATCGTGCCGTTCGGCTACCTCCCGCCGGAGGTCGTCGCCCGCGTGGTGGACAAGTTCATCCTCCAGCTGGAGCTGCAGCTGGCCGATCGCGACGTCCACATCAAGCTTGACGAGGAAGCGCGCAAGTGGTTGACCGACAAGGGCTATGACAAGCTCTACGGCGCGCGTCCGATGGGCCGTCTGATCCAGGAAAAGATCAAGCAGCCGCTCGCCGAGGAACTGCTGTTCGGCAAGCTCGTCCATGGCGGCGAGGTCGTAGTGAAGCTGAAGGACAATGCGCTGACGTTCGAAATCGTCGGCGCGGCGCCCAAGAAGCCGCGCAAGAAAGGCGGCAAGGCGAAGGTCGAAGCGGAGTGATAGAAAGGGCGCTGGTCGCGAGACCGGCGCCCTTCTTGTTTGGCAAGCCGCTCTCCGCGCATGAGCCGTCGCACCGGACTTGATCCGGGATCCATCTATCCGCGAACGCTGCGGGACGTAACGGCGGATAGCGTCCGCGGCACCACGGACCCCGGATCAAGTCCGGGGTGACACGGTCTGAATGGTGCTGCGGTTAGCGCAAGACGTCATGCCGGGCTCGTCCCGGCATCCAGACCTCCAGGTACGCAACGACTGTGGGCAGCGCGGAACGCTGGATGCCGGGACAAGCCCGGCATGACGATCAAGATGGCTGTAGCGGCCTCGACCTTACGGCATTCACAGCGCTATCATGCGCCTCCCCGCGAGAACTCACCCGCGCGGCGAACCCTCGCTTTTGCTCACCCACTGCGGCCCATTGGCACGGCAAGCGGCACTGATCACCGGGAACGACAGGTCGGTATTGCGCGCCAATGCCGCCGGCAGATCAGCCTGGCATTGCTGCACGGTGGCGTAGCGAACCGGCTCAACACGCGCCTCAGCGCACGCCTGCTGGTCGTCGCCGCAGCCCATGATCGCCAGCACGAAGAAAATCGGTTGCATTCCCGCCTCCACTCTGCCTATTCAACGCATTGGCTTCGCCGGGTGTTCCGACGTTAACGCTCTTTTGACGGTCCGCCCGCCCATTGCGCTGGCGCGGCCGCACCCCGACATAGGTCGCAATGCCACCGTCCGATCCTACCGGGCGCAGCGTTGATCGCCCGCTTGGGCCGACGCTTCGCCGATTTCTCCCCTATCTCTGGCCCGCCGATGCGCCGGGCATGAAGCTGCGTGTCGTCGGCGCCATGGCGCTGGTGATCGTGTCGAAGCTGGTCCAGGTTTATGGCGCGCCTTTCGCGCTGCAAGGCGCCGTCGACGGAATGGCGACGATCCCGCGCTCGCCAACCACGCTCGTGGTTCTGCTGGTGCTGGGCTATGCGGCCGCCCGCTTCGGCGCCACCTTGTTCGACAATCTGCGCAACACGGTGTTCGAGAAGGTCGGGCAAGAGGCGACGCGCCGCCTTGCTGCCCAGGTGTTCCGCCACCTGCATGACCTGTCGCTCCGCTTCCACCTGGAACGGCGCACCGGCGCGGTCACCAAGGTGGTCGAGCGCGGCACCAAGAGCATCGACACGATGCTCTATTTCCTCCTGTTCAACATCGCGCCGACGGTGCTCGAGCTCAGCCTGGTGCTCGGCATTTTCTGGGTGAAGTTCGGCTGGCCGCTGGTCGCGGCTACGGTCTTGATGGTTGCCGTCTACATCTGGTTCACCCGGATGGTGACGGACTGGCGCGCGAGCTTGCGCGAACGGATGAACGATCTCGACACCGGCGCGGTAGCCCATGCCGTGGATTCGCTGCTGAACTTCGAGACCGTGAAATATTTTGGCGCCGAGGATCGCGAGGCACGGCGCTACGATGCAGCCATGTCCGCTTATTCCCGTGCAGCGGTGAAGTCGGAAAACAGCCTAGCCTGGCTGAACATCGGCCAGGCGGCGATCACCAACCTGATGCTGGGCGCCGGCATGGCGTTCGTTGTCTGGGGCTGGGCGCAGGGCCGCTTTTCGGCGGGTGACGTGGTGCTGGTGTCGACCCTGCTCTCGCAGCTCTTCCGCCCGCTTGACCTCCTTGGCATGGTCTATCGCACGATCCGCCAAGGCGTGATCGACATGGGGTCCATGTTCGATCTCGTCGACACGCCATCCGAAGTGGTCGACGCGCCCGGCGCGCGGGCGATCGAGGTCAGCAGCGGGCACGTCCGCTTCGAGAATGTGCGCTTCGGCTATGAGCCTGAGCGCGACATATTGAAGGGGATCGACCTTGATATCCCCGCCGGCGCAACGGTCGCGGTGGTCGGCCCATCGGGCGCGGGCAAGTCCACGCTCGCGCGGCTGCTCTACCGCTTCTACGATCTTACCGGCGGGCGGATCACGATCGACGGCCAGGATATCGCCGCCGTATCCCAGGCGTCACTGCGCGCTGCGATCGGCATCGTGCCGCAGGATACGGTGCTGTTCAACGACACGATCGGCTATAATATCGGCTATGGCCGCGAAGGTGCCGGCGAGGCCGAGATCCGCGCGGCGGCGCGCGGCGCGGCGATCGCCGGCTTCATCGAGGCGCAGCCCGACGGTTATGACACCCGAGTCGGCGAACGCGGCTTGAAGCTGTCGGGCGGCGAAAAGCAGCGCGTGGCAATCGCGCGTACCCTGCTCAAGAATCCGCCGGTGCTGATCCTGGACGAGGCGACGAGCGCGCTCGACAGCCGGACGGAAGCGGACATCATGGCGACGCTGGAGGCGATCGAACGTGGCCGCACCACCATCGTCATCGCCCATCGCCTGTCCACCGTGGTTCATGCGGATAAGATCGTCGTGCTGGAGGCCGGCCGCGTGGTCGAGCAAGGCACCCACACTGATCTGCTCCGCGCCGGCGGCACCTATGCCGAATTATGGGCCCGCCAGGCGAACGAGCGGCGCGAGGCGGAGGAAGAGGTCGCCGAGTAGCCCCCGCGGACGTCAGGCGAGGAGGTCGCGATACGCCGGATGCTTGGCGATGAACGCGGCCACGAACGGGCATTGCGCCACCACCCTCAGCTTCTGATCGCGCGCGCTGTCCAACGCCGCGCGGATCAGCTTGGAGCCGACGCCCCGCCCCTCGATCTCCCTGGGGACGACCGTATGGGTGAAGACGATCCGATCGCCTTCCCGCTGATAGGCAGCGACCGCGCGATGGCCGTCCAGGTCCAGCTCGAATTCCTGTTCGGCCCGATTGTCTCGTACATTGTTCATGAGATGATCCTAGCCGATCGCGGCGCCGGATGCACCGGAACTCCGCCGGTTGCCGCTGCGATCCAGCGGGCCTAGAGCCAAGCGGAATGGCTGTTGATCCCGTTCCCGCCCTCCAGAAGCTGTTTGGTTTCCCCGATTTCCGCGGTGTGCAGCGCCAGGTGGTGGATCGGGTGCTGGCCGGGCAATCGACGCTCGCGGTGATGCCGACCGGCGCCGGCAAGTCGCTGACGTATCAGCTTCCTGCCACCATGCTGGACGGCACTTGCATCGTCGTGTCGCCGCTGATCGCATTGATGCATGATCAGCTCCGCGCCGCAGAGGCGGTGGGGATCCGGGCGGCCACCCTCACCAGCGTCGACGAGAACAAGGCCGAGACGCGCGGCCGTTTTCTCGATGGCACGCTGGACCTCTTGTACGTCGCGCCGGAACGCGCCTCGACCGCGGATTTCCGCGAGCTGCTCGATCGAGGGCGTGTCGCGCTGTTCGCCATCGACGAGGCGCATTGCGTCAGCGAGTGGGGCCATGATTTCCGGCCCGATTATCGCCTGCTCCGACCATTGCTCGACCGCTACGGCGATGTGCCGCGGCTGGCGCTGACCGCCACTGCCGACGAACACACCCGCGCCGACATTCTCGAACAGCTCGGGATCGGCGCGGACGGAATGATCGTCGCCGGCTTCGATCGGCCAAACATTCGCTACGCCATTTCCACGCGCGACAATACGACGCGGCAAATCGCGGACCTGATCCGCGACACGCCCGGCCCCGGCATCGTCTATGCCCAGACCCGCGCCGGAACGGAGAAGCTGGCCGACGCGCTGCGCACCGCGACTGGCCGCCCGGTGCGCGCCTATCACGCCGGGCTGGACCCTGAGGTCCGCCGCCGCAACCAGGCGAAGTTCGTCGAAAGCGAGGACATGGTGATCGTCGCCACGGTCGCCTTCGGCATGGGGATCGACAAGCCGGACGTACGGTTCGTGGCCCACGCCGGCCTGCCAAAGTCGATCGAGGCCTATTATCAGGAAACCGGCCGCGCGGGGCGCGATGGCGATCCCTCCGTCGCGCATCTCTTCTGGGGCGCGGAGGATTTCGCCCGCGCGCGTCAGCGTATCGCCGAGCTGGATCCGCAGCGCCAGCCGGGCGAGCGTGCCCGCCTCAATGCGCTGGGCGCGCTGGTCGAGACGGCGGGATGCCGCCGCCGCATCCTCCTGGCGCATTTCGGAGAGCATCCGCCCGAACGCTGCGGCAATTGCGACAATTGCCTGTCCCCGCCCGCGGCGATCGACGCGACCGAGACGGCACGCAAATATCTCTCCGCCGTATTCCGAACGGGGCAAAGCTTCGGCGCGACCTACATCGAAACGGTGCTGACCGGAAAATCCTCCGACCGCAGCCTGATGAACGGGCATGAGGCGCTGTCGGTATGGAACATCGTGTCGGGCGATGAAGCGGCGCTGCTGAAACCGGTCGGCCGCGCGCTCCTGCTGCGCGACGCGCTGCGGACCAATCCGCACGGCGGGCTCGAGTTCGGCCCTGCCGCCCGCGCGCTGATAAAAGGCGAGGACACGCTGTCGCTGGTGGTTCCGCCCAAGCGCGAACGGCGGCGGCGCGGCGGCGACGCAACACCCAATCCGGTCGGCGATGCACTGTTCGAGGCGCTGCGCACCCGCCGGCGCGAGCTGGCGCAGGAGGCCGGCGTGCCGCCCTATGTGATCTTCCATGATTCGGTGCTGCGCGAAATGGCAGCGCGACGCCCCGGCTCGCTGTCCGCGATGGCGCACCTCACCGGAGTCGGACAGCGCAAGCTGGATGCCTATGGCGAGGCGTTCCTCCGCGTGATTCGCGAGAACTAGGCCCCTCCCAATATCGCGCGTCACCCCCGCGCAGGCGGGTACCATAGGCGAAGGTCCACCGGAGGAGCGGCGACCGCAGCGGCCCTGTATCGCCGCTTTTGCGGCAATTACGGAGAGGGGTAAATTCAGCCGGCGAACCGGTTCTCCCCCGCGCCAACCTGCGCTATCTGCGCATCATGCTCGACATTCGCCGTATCGATGATCGTATCTCCGTCGCCCCGCAGATTGACCCGGAAGATATCCCCGCGATCAAGGCGGCCGGGTTCGTCGCCATCGTCAACAATCGCCCGGACGGCGAGGAAGATGGCCAGCCCGGCGGCGATGCGATCCGCGCCGCGGCGGAGGATCATGGCCTGTCCTATACCGCGATCCCGATCACCCATGCCGGTTTTTCGATGCCGCAGGTAACCGCGATGATCGACGCGCTGGGTGCCGCGAACGGCCCGGTGCTGGCCTATTGCCGCTCGGGCACGCGCTCCTGCAACCTGTGGGCCTTGTCGCAGGCCGGGCTTGGCGGCGATGCGGACGCGCTGACTGCCAGCGCACTCGGTGCGGGCTATGACATCACGGGCCTGCGCCCGCTGATGGACGCGGTGGCGCCTCCCAAATGATCGGGATCCTGGCGGGCGCGGCGCTCGCCACGGTGATCGCGCTGGGCACTGCGGCCTTCTGGCTGCTGCGACGCGGCGGGGGGAGTCGCCTCCATACGCCCGAAGAGGCAATGCAGGCCGCCGGCGAAGCGCTCACCGGCTTCGTCCCGCTCTCGGCAGCGGTTGGGCGCGATGGACAGGCGGCGCTCGTCTTCGGAGAAGGCCTGCGGGTCGCGGTCGTCAAGATGCGCCGCGCCGAGGCGGCGGCGCGCGAGATCGTCTGGGGCGATGTGCGCGCCACGCGCGAGGGGCTTTTGGTGGCTACCGGGGACTGGCGGCTCGGCACGGTGCTGATCGCGGAAGTCGACAATCTCGATGTCCGCCGCCTCGCACCGCAACTGACCCGCGGCTGATCCGCCCACGCGCCGGATCAGGTCACCAGCCGCTGCAACGCCGCCAGCGTATCCGCCTCCGCCGCCGGCTTGTCCGTCCGGATGCGCGAGATCCGGGGAAAGCGCATCGCCACGCCCGACTTGTGCCGCTTGGACGCGTGGATCGAATCGAACGCCACTTCCAGCACCAGCGTCTTTTCCACCTCGCGTACCGGGCCAAAGCGGTTGAGCGTGTGCGTCCGCACGAACTTGTCGAGTTGCCGCAGCTCCTCGTCAGTGATGCCGGAATAGGCCTTGCCCACCGGCAGCAGCTCGCCGTCCTCGGTCCAGCACCCGAACGTATAATCGCTGTAAAAGGACGATCGCCGCCCGTTGCCGCGCTGCGCATACATCATCACGCAATCGGCGGTCAGCGGATCGCGCTTCCACTTGTACCACAGGCCAGCGCGCCGACCGGGTACATAGGGCGCGTCCCGCCGCTTCAGCATCACGCCTTCGATCGCCGCATCGCGCGCGCCGGCACGGATGCCTTCAAGCTCGGTGAAATCCTCTGCCTCGATCAGCGCGCTGACGTCGAAGCGGTCCGGGTTCAGCCGCTCGGCGAAGAGCTCCAGCCGCGCCCGGCGCTCATGCCACGGCAAAGCGCGCAAATCCTCCGCCCCGTCGAACAAAATGTCGTACAGGCGAACGAAAGCGGGCGCCTCGTCCAGCATCTTGGGCGAAACCACCTTGCGGCCCAGCCGCTGCTGCAGCGCGTTGAAGCTCGCCGCGCCGCCGCCTTCCTCTAGCGTGCCGCCCTGCGCCTCGCCGCGCACCAGTAGCTCGCCATCCACCACGCCATGTTCGGCAAAGGCGGATGCGACATCGGGAAAGGCGCGGGTCACATCATCGCCGGTGCGGCTGTAAAGCCGCGTCTCCCCGGCCAGATGAACGATCTGCACCCGGATGCCGTCCCATTTCCATTCCGCGGCATAATCGGAAAGGTCGACGCGCAGGTCCTCCAGCGGATGCGCCAACATGAAGGGGCGGAACACCGGCACATTGTCCGCCGTCGGCTGCTCGCCGCGCCCCTCGGCCCAGGCGAACAGGCTGGCGTAGGGCGGCTCGATCCCGTGCCACACCTCCTCCACCGCATCCACGTCGATGCCGAACGCATCCGCCAGCGCCTGTTTGGCAAGCCGCGCCGAGACACCGACGCGCAGCGCGCCGGTCGCCATCTTCAGCAGCGCAAAGCGCTCCTCGGCATCCAGCACGTCCAGCATCTGCGCCAGCGCGCCCGGCGCCTCGCTGCGCGACAGGTGCATCAGCCGGTCGATCACCCTCGCTACCGACAGCGGCTCCGGCTTGTCGGGCAGATCCGGCGCCGGCCACAGCAGGGCGATGGTTTCCGCCGAATCGCCTACGAAGTCGCGGCTCATGCGATACAGCACGGGATCAACCCGTTCCTCGATCAGCCCCCGGATCACCGCCGGCTTCACCCCGGCAATGTCGAGGTCGCCCGTCAGCGCCGCCATCGCCCAGCCGCGGTCGGGATCGGGCGTGGTGCGGAGATAGTCTCCGATGAGCTTCAGCTTCGCATTGCGCGAGCGGGTGTAGATCAGCGAGTCGAGTAGCTGCGCGAAGGCGTGCATGGATGGTGCAACGCTTGGCGTGGCCGATGCGCTCCGGCTAGCGAGCATTGATGACTCGCGCGCTCCGCACCACGCTCCTGATCCTGTTGCTGACCGCTATCGCCGGCGTCGGGCTGATCGTTCATGCCTGGCGCGAGGCGCATGGCCCTGCCGTGGTGCGGCGCGGCTCAATCGCACTTCCCGATTGGCCCGCCGGCGCACCGCCGATCACGGTGGCGCTGGCGAGCGACATTCATGTCGGTGGCGGCGCCATGTCGCCCGCGCGGCTCGTGCGGGTGATGGATCAGATCGCGGCCGAACGCCCGGACCTCGCGCTGATCGCCGGTGACTTCATCCATGGGCATGAGGCGCAAACGGCGCACGCGGCGGCGCCGGCGCTCACCCGGGCCTTCCGACGGCTCCGCCCGCCGCTCGGAACGATCGCCGTACTCGGCAATCACGATAATGACAGCGATCCGGCCGGCGTGACGGCCGCGCTTCGCCGCGCCGGCGTCACCGTGCTGGAAAATGCCGCGGTGCGCCGCGGGCCTTTGGCGGTAGGGGGCGTGGGCGACGACTATAGCGGCCATGATCGATTGGCGGAAACGGCGCGGCAGCTACGCGCGCTTCCCGGCGCGCGCCTGCTCCTTACGCACTCCCCGGATCTCGCACCGGAAATGCCCGCTGACATATCGTTGCTGCTCGCCGGGCACACGCATTGCGGCCAGGTGGTCCTGCCGCTGGTTGGCGCCTTATGGATACCGGCGCGCCATGGCCGGCGCTACGCCTGCGGGATCGTCCGAGAGGGGCAGCGAACGGTGGTGGTCGGTGCCGGCCTCGGTACCAGCATGTTGCCGCTGCGGCTGGGCGCGCCACCGGACGTTTGGCTGCTTCGGCTGCACGGCACGCAGCGGCCGGCGCCCCGCGCCAGCCGCTGAGCATATCGGGCGCGCCTCAGGCCTTGCGGCTCGCCTCGAACAGGAACCAGGCACGCTCCTCCGCCTGATCGGTCCATTCGTCCACGATGCCGCTGGTGGCATTGTCCTTCGCCGCATCGGCGGCGTCCTTCACCACGCGGAAGCTTTCCACGAGCTTCAGATTATCATCACGCAATTCGCTCAGCATCTCGCCCGCCGGGACGAAATCGCGATCATTGTCGGTGATCGTCTGGCGACGCGAAATGTCCCCGATCGAACGCAGCGTCACATTGCCCGTCTTGCGCACACGCTCCGCGATGGCGTCGGTCACACCCAGGATCTGCGTCGCCTGATCGTCCAGCAACAGGTGATAATCCCGGAAATGCGGGCCTGAGACATGCCAGTGGAAGTTCTTGGTCTTGAGGTACAGCGCATAGCAATCCGCCAGCGCGGCGTTCAGCGCGTCGGCAACCGATCGGGTGTCGTTGCGGCGCAGATCGGACGGGGTCTTCAGGTCGGGGGCAATATCGGACACGGTTGGGCGCTCCAGAAATTAGGCTTCGTTGCGTTAACGGTTCGATCGCGGAATCGCTCCCAACGCATCCGACCTCCCGCCCAAATTTGGCTCAGATCAGCCGCATCGCTGACAGGCCGATGACGATCCCCGCCACGCCCAGCATAAGCGCGGAGACAAGGCGGATCGCGCGCTGCGGCAGCGCAAGCCATTGGCGTTCCCCCATCAGCGTCGCGGGGATGGTGATCGCCAGCGCACCGATCGTCCCGCCAACCGCCGCCAGCCAGGGCAGCTCGCTCCGCGCGGCGAGCGCCAGGACGATGAACTGCATCCGATCGCCGAAGATCATGATCGCCAGGCCGAGCGTGCTCGTGCCCGGTGCTCCCAGGCGCCATCCCTCCAGCCGGTCGGGCGATCGGGAGCGGATGGTGGTGCTCAGCGCGGCCAGCACCAGGGCGAGCGCCAGTAGCAGCAGGCACGCTTCCTGGGACAACAGCGGGGCAAGGATAATCGCCCCCACCACACCCAGCGTGTAATTGCCGGCGAGCGCGACCGCCGTGGCGCCGATCACGACCGCCGGTACGCGAAACCGGTCGGCGAGAATCGCCGCCAGCCACGGCGTCTTGTCGCCGGCCTGGCATATCGCGCCCAGCACCAGGGCTGCCATCAGCGCGTCCATGGGCGCCGATCAGATCCGGCGTGCGCCGCCCGCCGATCGCAGCGCGGCGAGCACATCCCTGCCTTGTTGTTGCTCACGCATATTCCCCTTATGCAGACGCCATGCGGCACGGGCTACTCGGGCGTCGGTTCGCTCGTGCGGGATCGGCATGAAGGTGCCGTTAAAGCCGCCCTCGGCTTGACTTTCCGACGATGATCCTGCATGCGCCCGCCTCTGAAAGCGGCGCGCCCACGCTCGCCGCTATTTTTTGTTTCGCTTCAAGAACAGGATTCGCGGGTCATGGCAAAGCCGACCACCGTCAAGATCAAGCTCGTCAGCTCGGCTGACACCGGCTTCTTCTATGTCACCAAGAAGAACCCCCGTACCAAGACGGAAAAGCTGAGCTTCAACAAGTATGATCCCGTCGTGCGCAAGCACGTCGAGTTCAAGGAAGCAAAGATCAAGTAATCCGACGTGATCGGCGAACGCGCACGAACTGCGTTCGCCGACGGTATCGGATTGCTCCCTTGCGTCGGCGCCGACGGTGATTCGTGCTCAGTCACGGTCCGCTGAATCGGCCTGACGAACGCAGGCGCTTCACGCGGAACGGCATCAGCCCCGCCTGATCGGACGATCGGGCGGCTGTGGCTATTTGCGCGTCCCGCAGACCACTGGCCCGCCCGCCGCCGCGCGCACGGTACATTTCGCCGGCCCGGTGATGATGACCCTGCCCAACCCGGTCGTGGTGACCTGCGCGGTTTGACGCGCCATTGCCGTGGTTTCACCCAGGCCGTTCAGTTGCACCGTCAAATCTTTCACCGCCAGTTTGGCCGCGTCGATGGTACCGGTTCCGTCGCTGCTCAGCCGCGCCCGATTCGCCTGCCCGGCGACCGTCAGCGCCCCGGAGCCCAGCAGCGATGCGGTGAACTGATCGGCCTCGATCCGGTCGATCGTCAGGCTGCCGGCACCATGGACGGCGACCGCCACCTGCTGCCCGGCCATGCGATTGACGGTGGTGCGCGCCCCGGCGGACACTGCCAGATTGCCTAGGCGCGGCGTGGAAAGGGTGATGATCGCCGCCGCGGCATTGGCCTTGGCGAATCGCTCGCCCCAACCGCCCGAGCCCATCCGAACGGTTAGGGTCGCGCCATTCACCGCGATCGCGACCCGCTCGATCAGGTCGCGATCGCCCTTGATCGTCGCGCCCGGCGAAGCGCCGGTGACGATCCGCACCTCAAAGGGGCCGTCAACGCGTACCCGCTCGAAACTGCCGACGGAGACGACCCGATCCGCCGCGGCCGCTGGCACAGCCGCCAGGAGCAGCAGAAGACATAAAAAGCGCGCGATCATGGCGCGGTCAGTCGCACCAACCACCAGCCGCGCGCAAGGGCTCAGCCGCCGCAGCGCACGTCGCCAGCGCCGACCTTGGTGATCTCGCACTTCGCCTGCGGGCCGAGGTCAACATCGCCCGCTCCCATGATGGCCACTTTGGCGGGTCCGTTCACCACCGCGCGGATGTTGCCAGCACCCGCGATGTTCACATCGGCACTGGCGGCACGCAGCCCCGCCGCCTCCACGTCGCCAGAGCCCGCGATGTTCACCGCCAGCGCATCCGCTTCGCCCGCCGCCTTCGCACTGCCAGAGCCGGCGATCGAAAGCTCAAGCTGGTCGACGCCCACTCGGCCGAGGTCCAGCGTGCCCGAGCCTGCAATGCTGCCGTCGAACTTGGCGCCCTCGATCCGGTCCACCGCGATGTCGCCTGATCCTGCCAGCCGCGCCGCCTCGATGCGCGGCATGGTGACGTAGATCTTTACCGAGCCCGAGCTCCAGTTGATCCCGCTGCCCTGCCGGGTGATCAGCAGACGGTCGCCATCCTTGGCGATCTTCACGCGCGAAAGCACGTCGGGCTCGCCCTCCGCCCGCACGGAAAATCCGGTTCCGACGCGAACGTCCACGTCGTCAGGTCCGCGCTGGTCGATGCTGGAAAAGTCAGCGACGGCATAGCTGCGCTCGTTTCCGCTGCCGGTGCCGGCAATGCTGGGCGTATCGTCATCGCCCGACCAGACGCCACATGCCGCCAACGGGATCAAGAGAGCCAAAGCCGAACCGCGCATAACATCCTCCTGTGTATTGCTACACTAATACACGCAGCGGCGTTCGGCAAGTCTCAGCCGCCGCAGATCGCCCGGCCGCTCCCTGCGCGTCGCACGGTGCAGCGCGCGCCCTTGCCCAATTCGACCACCCCACTGCCGGCCAGCGACACGGTGGCGGGACCATCGACCAGGGCGCGCACGCGGCCCGATCCTGCCGCGGAAACGGTGGCGCTTCTTGCCCGGAGATCAGGCGCGGCGAACCTGCCGGATCCGCTATTGCGCACTGTCAGGCGCTCGGCGCGGCCCGCGGCTGAAATGTCGCCCGATCCGCCGATCGATACCGCCAGGTCGCCCACTGCCACCGTGCCGAGCGACAGGCTGCCCGATCCGCCCACGCTGGCGCGCAGGCTCTCACCCGTCACCCGGTCCACCGTCATCCGGCCGGAGCCCCCGATGCTGGCACTCGCCAGTCGGGGCATGGTGATGCTGACGCGGACCTGCTGATCCGCCGCCGAGCGGTTGTTGCGCCAATTGTTGCGCGGGCGAATGCTGAGCGCGCGCCCTTCGCGATCGATCTTCAGGCGCGCCACCGCCTCTGCCGGCCCGTTGACACGCACCGACCAGGATGGGCCGACCCGCACGTCCACCGTGGCCGAGGTGCCAAGCCCGACACTGTCGAAATCGCCAACGCGATAGATCAGCGCATCCCCCTCCCGCTGCCCGGCGATTTCTTCTGCCTGGGCGCCCGTTGCCGCGACGCCAAGCATGAGGGTGAGCAGATAGGCCGTCGGACGCATGATCATCTCCCTGGTGTATTTGCCGTCTAATACACCTTGCGAACTACAGATGTAAACACAAGAAGGCGACGGGCACGAAAAAGGGGCGGCCCCAGCGGGACCGCCCCTTTTCGATCAGACGATCAGGTGCAGGAGCCAGAAGCTCCCGCGCGGCGTCAGGCCGGCACCTTGTCCTTGTTGTAGATCGCCGCAGCCTGGCGGAGGATCTCGAGGATCTTCTCCTGCGCGGCCGGCTCGTCGATCTGCTCCATCGCGGCAAGCTCACGGGCGAGACGGCTGCAAGCCCCCTCGAAGATCTGCCGCTCGGAATAGCTCTGCTCGGGCTGGTCATCGGCACGGAACAGGTCGCGGACCACTTCGGCGATCGACACGAGGTCGCCCGAGTTGATCTTCGCTTCATATTCCTGCGCGCGGCGCGACCACATGGTGCGCTTGACCTTGGGCTTGCCCTTCAGCGTTTCCATCGCTTCGCGCATCGTCTTGTCCGACGACAGCTTGCGCATCCCCACGCTCTCGGCCTTGTTGGTCGGCACGCGGAGCGTCATTTTTTCCTTTTCGAAGCGCAGCACGTACAGTTCGAGCTGCATGCCGGCAATTTCCTGTTTCTGCAGCTCGATCACACGGCCGACACCGTGCTTCGGGTAAACAACATAATCTCCGACGTCGAAATGCAGCGCCTTGGCAGCCATAGGAACCGGATCCTCCGGGTTGAATCACGCCATCGGCACAACCATACGGACGTTTCCGCCCGCCTGAGCCCATCCATCATGACGTGAAGGGTTAGCGTCTCCAGCGGACGCGCTAGGTCAATGCGTCCGTCGCGGGAGTATATAGCAGAGTTGCAACAATATTACCAGCGCAGATGAGTCAGTATCGCTGGCATATCTGCGCTTTCCCATGGTCGTGCATGGACCATGCGGTTCACTCGGCTGGATCGGCCGGCGGGATCGACATGTATCAGCCATCAGGCTGGCACTGCGCAGCCCGCCGATCAATGGCGGGCTTTACCTATGGAAATGAGGCGGCCGGGCAGCCGCCGCTCAATCCCCGGTGCCGGGTTCGGCGGAGAAATACTTGTCGTACTTGCCTTCCTCGCCCTTGTGCTCGTCGGCATCGGCCGGCGTCTGGTCGAGCTTGCGCGTGACATTGGGCCACTGGCCGGAGAAGGTGGCGTTCAGCTCCAGCCACTGTTCCAGACCGTTTTCCGTATCGGGCAGGATCGCCTCGGCCGGGCATTCGGGCTCGCACACGCCGCAATCGATGCATTCGCTTGGATTGATGACGAGCATGTTCTCGCCCTCATAGAAGCAGTCGACCGGACACACCTCGACGCAATCCATATATTTGCAACGGATGCACGCGTCGGTGACGACATAGGTCATGGCCGGCAAAACTCCTTCGATCGGCAGACTGGGGGCCGCTGCTATTCGGGCCGCCTGCCAGCGTCAATCGCCGTCGCTCTTCTGCGATTCGTTCGCGGCGACCGCGCCTGCTTCCAGATCACGATAGCACAGCCGCGCCTCGGGCGCAGGTCCGCGGCGCTGCGGCAGGGCCTCCACGCGCAGGACGTGCACCGATCCCGCCTTGAAGAAGGTCAGCACATTGCCGATTCGCACCGGCGCATGGGCTCGGTCGACGGGCCGCCCGTTGATGCGCAGCCGCCCGTCCACCGCCATTGCCTGCGCCACCTCGCGCGTTTTGGCGAGTCGCGTGAACCACAAGAAACGGTCCAGGCGCATGCTCGCCTCAGTCAAAGGCCAGCTCCGCCAGCGCGGCAAAGGCGTTGTCGGGTCGCGGCCGCGCCACCTTGGCCGCCGGTCGCCCGCGCCATGCCCAGCGGCCTTCCGTAGCGGGGCGGAAACCCAGTTCCACCATCAGCCGCGCAACCGTCCCCGGCTCCAGCCCGATGGAGGTGGCGAGCGCCGGATCGGGCAGGAAGGGCGCACGCGCACCTTGGCCCTTGGGGCGGGCATCATGCGCCGATCGCGCGATCCGCTCCACCAGGTCGACGCGCACCGCCTGTGCCCCCAGCGGGCGAAAGCCGGCGGCAAGCGTCGCACCGCGCGCGCCGCGCGGCAGCACCGTCGCTCCCTCGCGCGGCGCATCGGGCACCTGCGCGCCCGCCGCCGCTAGCACCGCCTCGCGCCACGCGCGCGCGCGCTGTTTCAGCATTCGGGGATCGAACAGGTCAAGCGCGCCGATCGTCACGCCTGCCTTGCGCAGCCGGTGCCGGTCGTGCGGCGTCAGCGCCTCCACCGCGCCGCGCACCGGCAGCCGCTGCGCCAGCCCGCCGCCAGCCTCGATCGCGGCGGCGACACTGCGCAGCGCGGGCGTGGCCGCCGCATCGCGCGCCATCTCGGCCAGCGTCGCCAGCACGGGAAGCTGTGCCTTCACGGCATCATCCACCCATGCCTGGATTCGCGCAGTCACCGAGCGGCGCAGCGCGGGGTCGAGGCAATCGAGCGCCTCGTCCAGCTGAACGGCGGGCCGCGCCAGCGACCGCCCGCGCACCAGTCGGGCGACCGGATGGTCCTGCCAAATGACGGTGCCGCCGTCGGTCAGCGCGAAGGCCGCATTCTCCGCCTGGCTCAGCGCCTGGCCACGCGTCGCACGCTCGCGCGTCAGCTGCTTTTCCGCCGTCGCCAGCAACAGGCGCTTGTCCGACGCGCGCGCATCGGGCGCCACGACGAAGCGAAAGCCCTGGAGATGCCCGATCGAGTGCGTGTCGATCGTCACTTCGCCCTCGGCGCCGATCTCCACCGGCAGCGCGCCCGCGCCAGCACCGATCTGTTTCATCAGCACGCTGGTTCGCTTGTCTACGAAGCGCTGCGTCAGGCTGGTGTGCAGCGCATCGGACAGCCGCTCCTCCACCGCCATGGTGCGCGCCGCCCAATGCTGCGGATCGGCCAGCCAGTCACCTCGCTGCGCGATATAGGCCCAGGTACGGATCGCGGCGACGCGGCCGGCGATGATCTCCACATCGCCGTCCACCCGGTCGAGCCGCGCCACTTCGTCGGCAAACCATTGGTGCGGCAGATATCCTTCGGAAAGATGCCCGAACACGCGGGCAACGAAGCGGGCATGCGGCTCCACGCCCAGCTTTTGGAAATCGGGAATGCCGCATACCGCCCACAGGCGATCCACCTGCCCGCGCGCCTGTGCCCGGATCGCCGGATCCTCGGCCAGCCGGCGCAGCACGGCAAGGTCGACCGATTCGGGCGCGGCGCGCAACGTCTCATGCTGCGGCGGCGCGCTGAGCGAGGCGAGCAGCGAATCGATGCTCGACAGGTCAGGATCGCCATCGCGCCAGAACATCCAGTCCAGCGTGGGGAAGCGATGCGCCTCGATCGCCAGCACCTCCTCGGGCAGGAACGCTTCCGGCCCCTCCTCCGCCACGGCTCCGAACGTGCCGTCGCGCTGGTGCCGGCCCGCGCGCCCGGCGATCTGCGCCATTTCGGAAATGGTCAGCCGGCGCCGGCGCCGTCCGTCGAACTTGTGCAGCCCGGCGAACGCCACATGCGCCACATCCATGTTGAGGCCCATGCCGATCGCATCGGTCGCGACCAGGTAATCCACCTCGCCCGCCTGAAACATGGCGACCTGCGCATTGCGGGTGCGCGGGGAAAGCGCGCCCATCACCACCGCCGCCCCGCCGCGCAGCCGGCGCAGCATCTCGGCGACGAGATAGACCTCCTCGGCGCTGAAGGCGACGATCGCCGATCGCCGCGGCAGCCGGCTGATCTTCTTCGCCCCGGCATAGGAAAGGTCGGAAAAGCGCGGTCGCTCCACGATCTCCACGCCTGGCACCAGGGATCGGACCACCGGCTTCAGCGCGGCCGAGCCGAGGATCATGGTTTCCTCGCGCCCGCGCGCGTGCAGCAGCCGGTCGGTGAACACGTGCCCCCGCTCCGCGTCTGCGCCAAGCTGCGCCTCGTCGATCCCGACAAAGGCGACGTCGCGATCCACCGGCATGCTTTCGGCCGTGCACAGGAACCAGCGCGCGTCCTTCGGAACGATCCGCTCCTCGCCGGTGATCAGCGCGACGCGGTTCGCGCCCTTCATGGCCACCACGCGATCATAGACCTCCCGTGCCAGCAGCCGCAGGGGAAAGCCGATCATTCCCGATGAATGCGCGACCATCCGCTCGACCGCGAGGTGGGTCTTGCCGGTATTGGTCGGCCCCAGAACCGCTGTGACGCGGGCATTGTCGTGGCGAGCCATGGTGGGGACAACATCGGGCGACAGCCGCCGCGAATCAACCATTCCCTTCCGGCGCAGGTGCCGAACGGTTCGGCGCAACGCGGCCGCTAAGCCGCCGGGTTAATTTGACTTTAGGGTCTTGCCGCCACAACGCTCGGGCCTGCGCCGGGGGTGGATCGGCGAATTGTTGCGTTTGGGAGCGCTCATACTCGCCGTGTTCTTGCGAGAGCAGCCTGGGTTGGAACTGGCCGGTGGCGCGGGTGCGCGCGGGTTCGGCCGTGCCGTCGCGCCGACGCGCAATCTGTCCTGGCGCGATCATCTGCGCAGCACGCTTCATGAGGTGGAGTGGGTTCCCGATCTCGGCGCCCGCATCGGCAGCGGCACGTGGTGGCGCGGCCTTGCCACGTGCACCGGCCTGATTGCCGCCGCATTGCTGACCGCGCCGGGCATTCAGCCGATCCCGGGCTTCATCACCACCACCATGACCTCGGCGGAGCGGGAGGAAGCGCGCACGCTCTCCATCGCGCCGCTCGGCCTTGGCGCTTCCACCGGCCGGCGCATGGCCGCCAACGATCTGGTCCGTCCTTTGGCCGAGACGCCGGAGCGGCCGATCATCGAACTCACCGCAACGCTGGGCAGCGGCGACAGCTTCGGCGCGGCGCTGCAACGCGCTGGTGTCGGCCGTAGCGATGCGGCGCGCGTTGCGGATCTGGTCGCGGGCGAGGTGGCGCTGGGCGATCTGAAGCCGGGCACCGTGCTCGACCTGACGCTTGGCCGTCGGCACGATCGCCGCGCCGCCCGGCCGCTGGAAAAGATCGCCTTTCGCGCGCGCTTCGATCTCAACCTCGCCGTGCATCGCCAGGGTGACGGGCTGACGCTGGAGCGGCGCCCGATCGCCATTGATCGCACGCCGCTGCGCATCCAGGGGCTGGTCGGCTCCAGCCTTTACCGCTCGGCCCGCGCCGCCGGCGCGCCCGCCAAGCTGGTCGAAGCCTATATCAAGACCATCGCCGCCCGCACCTCGATCGGCGCGATCGACGCGAGCGACCGGTTCGACATCATCGCCGATCACGCCCGCGCCGCGACCGGAGAGGTTCAGGTCGGACAGCTGCAATATGCCGGGCTGGATCAGGGCCGAAAGAAGCTGCGCCTCGTCCGCTGGGAGGATGGCGACGGCAATGGCGGCCAGTTCTGGGATGCCAACGGCCAGTCCGAGCGCCGCGGCTTCATGGGCATGCCGGTCGCCGGTCGCGTCTCCTCCACTTACGGCATGCGCCGCCATCCGCTGCTCGGCTTCCTGCGCATGCACAAGGGGATGGATCTCGCCGCCCCGCACGGCTCGCCGATCTACGCTCCCATTGAGGGCCGCGTGGTGATGGCCGGCCGCAACCGCGGCTATGGCAATTTCGTGAAGCTCAATCACTCGGGCGGCGTCTCGAGCGGCTATGGCCATATGAGCCGCATCGCCGTGCGCCCGGGCCAGTCGGTGTCGCGCGGCCAGGTGATTGGCTATGTCGGCTCCACCGGCCTGTCCACCGGCCCGCACCTTCATTGGGAAGTGTGGAAGAACGGCAAGACGGTAAACCCGCGTTCCATCTCCCTGTCGAGCGTCGCGACACTCTCCGGCCAAAAACTGCGCGCGTTCAAGGCAAAGGTTGCGAACCTGCTGGCGGTACCAGCGGCGAACTGACGCGCGGGCGCAAGCGCGCCTGCCCGCACCGCCAGACGTAGCGCTGACGCCGCCCAGTCCCGTCATTCCCGCGAAGGCGGGAATCCATAAACGCAGCGCCCGCTTCTCTCGTGAGGTCCATAGTTTATGGATCCCCGCCTCCACGGGGATGACGATGGAGAGAGTGGCAGAAGTCGCCCAATAGCGGACGAAGAAGAACGTGCTACGCTACAGCTATGACCATAGAAGCCATGCTCATTGCCGGGGTTGTTGTCGGGTTGCTGATCGGGCTTTTCTCGCCGAACGGGCGCGTTGGCTGCACCATCCTATGGATCGTCCCTATCGCCATGATCGCTTACGTCGCCTTCTGGCAATGGCAGCATCCTGAAAGTTTGCGTTCGACCAGCGCGCTGGATTTCATGTTTGGACCCCTGTGGCCCAGCCTCGGTGCGAGCGCGGGCTACGTGGTTGGTGGCGGCCTGCGCTTTCTCGTTCGCCGCTCAACGGGGACGGGCAGCTAACCTCCCGATCGCGGTTATCCGGAAATCAGTAATCCTCTCCCGAGAATCCCGCTACACCGCCTGCCCGGCCGCCCAGCCGCTCGCCCAGGCCCATTGAAAGTTATATCCGCCCAGCCAGCCGGTAACGTCCACCGCCTCGCCGATCACGTGCAGCCCCGGCACTCGCCGCGCCTCCATCGTCTGCGACGACAGGTCCGCGGTAGATACCCCGCCCACCGTCACCTCGGCCTTGGCGAATCCCTCGCTGCCGTTCGGCTCAAACCGCCACGCCGCCAGCCGCTGCTCCGCGGCGGCGAGCTTCGCATCAGGCAGGTTCGCCAGCTCGCCGCCGACGCCCAGCTGCTGCGCCAGCGCGTCGGCCAGCCGCTGCGGCATCGCGCCCGCCAGCAGCTTCGTCACCCCCGCACGCGGCGTCGCGCGCTTGGCGGCGCGTAGCCACCCCTCGTCATGCCCCGGCAGCAGATCCACCGTGATCGGCTCGCCATGCCGCCAGTATGAGGACACCTGCAGCACCGCCGGCCCGGAAAGCCCGCGATGCGTGAACAGCATCGCCTCGCGAAACTGCGCCTTGTTGCTGCGGGCTACCACCTCGGTCGCGACCCCCGCCAGCGCGCGGAACGGATCCTCCCCACTGAGCGTCAGCGGCACCAGCGCCGGCCGCGGCTCCACCACTTTCAACCCAAAGCGCCGTGCCAGATCGTAAGCGAAGCCGGTTGCCCCCATCTTGGGGATCGAAGGCCCGCCCGTCGCGATCACCAGCGCCGCCGCGCTGGCTTCCCGGCCGCCATAGGTCACGCGAAACCGCCCGTCGGCGTGATCGACCGCACCGATCGCCTGCCCCAACGCGATATCGACATGCCCTTTGTCGCATTCGTCCAGCAGCATGGCGACGATCTGCCGCGCGGAGCCATCGCAGAACAACTGCCCCAGCGTCTTCTCATGCCACGCGATGCCGTAGCGCTCGACCAGCGCCAGGAAGTCTGCCGGCGTGTACCGGGCGAGCGCGGAGCGCGCGAAATGCGGATTGGCCGACAGGAACCGGTCGGGCGCGGTGCCGATGTTGGTGAAATTGCACCGCCCGCCGCCGGAGATCAGGATCTTCTTGCCGGCCTTTTCGGCATGATCGATCACCAGCACGCGCCGCCCGCGCTGCCCCGCCACGGCGGCGCACATCAGCCCCGCCGCGCCGGCGCCCAGCACGATTGCGTCATAGTCGGTCATGGGAGGGGCCTTCAGGCTCTGCCGGCATGTCGCTCAGGCCGGTATGGACGGAATGGCGATACAGCCTAGTGCAGCTTGGCGATCGACAGCCCGTCCTTCTTCGCCTGCTCCTTCACCGATTCCTCGCTTCGGGTCAGCGCCTTGGCAATCGCCTTCAGCGCCATGCCTTTCTTGGCGAGCGTGTGCAGCTTCTGGATCTCGTCCGGGCGCCAGGGCTGGCGATGTCGTTCAAAGCGTTCGGCCATGGGACCTCCTACCCTATCCCATGCATCATCGTCATCCCCGCGAAGGCGGGGATCCATAAACGCTAGCGTGGCGACTCTTGCGAAGACATGCGCGTCTGGATTCCCGCCTCCGCGGGAATGACGGCAGTGGACTGATCACCGCTCGCGCGTCGCCGCGAACCGCACCTTGGAGTAGCGATCGGCGATATAGCCCACTTCCCAAGCGCTCTTGGCGAGGAACACCGGGTTGCCGTCGCGATCCTTGGCCAGCGCGCCACGGTTCAGGTCCATGAAGTCCTTCAGCGCCGCGGGGTCCTCCGCGGAAATCCAGCGCGCGGTGTCGAACGGCGACGCCTCCAGATTCGCGCCCACCTTATATTCCGCCTCCAGCCGCGACAGCAGAACGTCGAGCTGCAGCTGCCCGACCACGCCGATGATCCAGTTCGACCCGATCTCCGGATAGAACACCTGGATCACGCCTTCTTCGGACAGATCGTCCAGCGCCTTGCGCAGCTGCTTCGTCTTGGTCGGATCCTTCAGCGCCACGCGCCGCAGGATTTCCGGCGCGAAGTTCGGCAGGCCAGTGATCCGGACCCCGGGCCGCTCGCTCAGCGTATCGCCGACCCGCAACGTACCATGATTGGGGATGCCGATGATGTCGCCCGGAAACGCCTCGTCAGCGATCTCGCGGTCCTGCGCGAAGAACAGGATCGGCGAATGCACCGCGATGGGCTTGCCATGGCCGGTCGGCGTCAGCTTCATGCCGCGCTTGAACGTGCCCGAGCACAGCCGCATGAACGCGATCCGGTCGCGATGCTGCGGATCCATGTTCGCCTGCACCTTGAAGACGAAGCCGGTCACGTCCTTCTCGCCCGGATCGACGGGCGCCGGCTCGGCCGGCTGCGGGCGCGGCGGCGGCGCATAAGCGGCCAGCGCCGCGATCAGCTCCGCCGGGCCGAAATCCTTCAGCGCCGACCCGAAATAGACCGGCGTCAGGTCGCCGGCGCGATAGGCTTCACCGTCGAATGCGGCATAGCCGGCCTGCGCGAGCTCGATCTCCTCGGCGACCTGCTCCGGCAGCGCGGGCGCTTCCTCGGTCCGGCCCTGGAAGGTGCGGCTGTCGCCATCGGGGCGGCTGATGCGATTGGTCTTGAGATCCAATATGCCCTCGAACGTGCCGCCCATGCCCACCGGCCAGCTCATCGGGCACACGTCCAGCGCCAGCACGTCGGCGATCTCGTCCAGCAGCTCGAACGGAGAGCGCCCCTCGCGGTCCACCTTGTTGACAAAGGTGATGATCGGCACGTTGCGAAGTCGGCACACCTCGAACAGCTTGCGCGTCTGCGCCTCGATGCCGCGGGCCGCGTCGATCACCATGACGGCGGAATCGACCGCGGTTAGCGTGCGGTACGTGTCCTCGCTGAAATCCTCGTGGCCCGGCGTATCGAGCAGGTTGAAGAACACGCCGTCCTTCTCGAACGTCATCACGGAGGACGTGACGGAGATGCCGCGCTGCTGCTCGATCTTCATCCAGTCGGATCGGGCACGCCGGTTCTGCCCGCGTGCCTTCACCTCGCCCGCCAGGTGGATCGCGCCGCCGACGTACAGCAGCTTCTCGGTCAGCGTCGTCTTGCCGGCGTCAGGGTGCGAGATGATCGCAAAGGTACGGCGGGGGGATGGCATGTCAGGTCTCTAGTGAAAAATCGGGACGGCGTCACAATCCCCGTCGGTGCTGAGCTTGTCGAAGCACGTGCCCCAATCGGTGCCGTGTGTGACGCGCCCTTTGACAAGCTTGGGACGAACGGGTGAGAGTTAAGCGCTAGCTCCGGGGCGTGGCGCGCCCGGCGATATAATCACTTACCGCCGCAAAGGTAGCGTCCAATGTGTCGAACGCTTCCTCGCGCTCGAACAGGTCGCCGACACGCGACGGCAACGAGGGGCTGAGGCCCGTCGCACGCTCCACCGCTTCCGGAAATTTCGCCGGGTGCGCCGTCGCCAGCGTCACCATCGGCACGTCCAACTTCTGCCGCCGCGCCGCGGCCAGCGCGATCGCCGTGTGCGGATCGATCGTCTCATTGGCATGTTCGTGCGCCCAGCGCATCGCGCCGGCCATGCCATCGCCACCGACGCTGGCGCTGATCAGGTGAGTCGCCGCGCCGCTGTGCTGCGCTTCCGTCAGCCGCATCGCCTTGCTCGCCTCGAAGCCGCTCATCTGCCCCGCCAGCGCCACGCCGTCACGCCCGCCAAGGTCGAACAGCAGCCGCTCGAAGTTGGAAGACACCTGAATGTCCATCGACGGGGTGGCGGTCGGCACGACCTCAGCCGAGGAATAATCCCCGGCGGACAGCGCACGATGAAGGATGTCGTTGACGTTGGTGGCGACCACCAGCCGCGCCACCGGCAGCCCCATCTTGGCCGCGACATAACCGGCGAACACGTCACCGAAATTGCCGGTCGGCACGCTGAACGCGATCTCGCGCTCCGGTGCGCCCAGCCGGACGGCGGCGTAGAAATAATACACCACCTGCGCCATCAGGCGGGCCCAGTTGATCGAGTTCACCGCGCTCAGGCGGAAACGGCGTGAGAATGCCGCATCGTTGAACATCGCTTTCACCAGCGCCTGCGCCGTGTCGAAATCGCCGCGGATTGCGATATTGTGGACGTTCGGCGCGCGCACCGTCGTCATCTGCCGCCGCTGCACCTCGCTCACCCGCCCGGCGGGATGGAGCATGAAGATGTCGATGTTCGCGCGGCCCGCCACCGCATCGATCGCGGCGGAGCCGGTGTCGCCGCTGGTCGCGCCAACGATCGTCAGCGGCCCCTCACTGTCGCCGGTCAGGAACCGTTCGAACAGCAGGCCCAGCAGCTGCAGCGCCACGTCCTTGAACGCCAGCGTCGGGCCGTGGAACAATTCAAGCAGCCATTGATCATGATCGAGCTGCTTCAGCGGCGTGACGGCGGCATGCGCGAACCGCCCGTACGCCTGCTCACACAGCGCGCGCAGCTCCTCACGGCTCAGCGCCTCGCCCACGAAGGGCGCCATCACCGCCACCGCCGTGTCGACATAGGACAGGCCGGCCATGCCAGCGATCTCATCACGCGACAGCGTCGGCCACGTCTCCGGCACATAGAGCCCGCCGTCCGACGCGAGCCCGGTCAGCGTCGCGCCGCGAAAATCGAGGGTCGGGGCGGCTCCACGGGTGCTGATATAGCGCATGGACGTGCCGGTTAGCTGCGCCGCCCGCCGGATACAACCACGCCTGGCTATCGCGCACCAAAGCCGGCCTTGATCACGCGGCAAATCCGGCCCGATCGCCCCGATGCGCCTCCAAGTCGAAGGCCAGGGCATCACGCCGAGGCAGCAACACCGCTCTTCCATTTGCACCCGGCACGCAAAGCACGCCTGCGGGGATGTAGAGCGCTCAGGTGGCGAGCTCCCCGGACGACGCGCGCAAGCTTCGCACCACCCACTTCGTCATGCCGGCCTTGTCCCGGCATCCAGGGTGCCGCAAACTCACCCGCCGTTGGGTTCGCGGGCCAGTGGATCCCGGCACAAGGCCAGGATGACGCAGCTCCTGTGGCAGCCAGAGAGTTTCGCAAAGGCCTCACACAAGATACGGGTGGAGGGCGGCGCGCGGTGTTTACTGTCGCAGTACTTGGGCCAGCGCCTCGACCCTGAGGTGAAGTCAAAATAAAACGAGGTCGCCGGCCCACTCCCCTTCGCGTCGAGCATGTCCCCCGAGCCGAAAGCGCTCCCCCGCGCTACAGCACGGCCTGCTCAAGAATAAACGCCCTCAGCGCCCCATTCGCCGCCGCAGCGCCACGACATAGATCACGCCGGCCAGCCCCGCGAAAAACAGCCATTGCCCGGCATAGGCCAGGTGATTGTTGGGCACGAGGCCGACATCGGGCCGCGTATTGGCCGCCAGCCCCGCTGCCGGCGTGTCAGCCACCAGCAGCATTTCCTGCGGCACGCGGCGGAACAGGCGGGAGATCATCGGCGTCGCATCGGGCGCGTGGCTGATCCAGCCGCGCACCGCCCCGCCCGTCCAGCGCACTTCCTTGAACGGATCGCGCGTCGTGCCAAGCTGCACCTTGATCGCCGGTCCGCCCGCGTCCGTCCGGCATTCGGCGATCAGGCGATAGCCAGCGCTGCCCGCCCCGGCCCGGCTGATGCCCTTCACCTCGCGACACAGGGCCGCGCTGCGGCGGAACAGCAGGCGATCGTCCGGTGCCCTCGGAAAGGCGACCGGCGGCTGCGCCGGATTGGCGGCAAGCTGCGCCAGCTGCGCTTCCTTCTCGGGCAGGCGCACCAGCCCCTGCCACAGCCCCAACGTGATCATCACGGCCACGGCCACGACCACCAGGATCGTCGGCAGAACGGGAATGCGCTTCATCGGCGGATCCGGCCTTCCGCGGCGCGGTTGCGATATTCCAGTGCGAGCAGCCAGCCCTTTGCGACGCGCAGGCTCAGCAGCACGCCGCCCAGCGTCACCGGTGTCCAGATCAGCATGTGAAGCCACAGAGGCGGCGAGACGCTCAGCTCCAGCGCGATCGCGCCGATCGTCACCAGCGTGCCGAGGATGAGCGTCAGGAACGCGGCCGGCCCGTCGCCGACATTGAAGGCCGCGATGTCGAGCCCGCAGGCGCGGCATCGGTCGGCGAACCGGATCCACCCGGCAAACAGGTCGGGGGCGCCGCAGCGCGGGCACAAACCCTTTACCCCGCAATCGAAAGGACGCGGCTCCCCCTTGTGGAGAGCCGCGCCCGTCTCGTCAGTCACTTCGATCAGCCGCCGTGGACCGGCGCGCCCCAGCCGCCCCAGATGTAGATGGAGACGAACAGGAACAGCCACACGACGTCAACGAAGTGCCAGTACCAGGCCGCCGCTTCGAAGCCGAAATGCTGCTTGGGCGTGAAGTCCCCCTTATAGGCGCGGATCAGGCAGACGATCAGGAAGATCGTCCCAACGATCACGTGGAAACCGTGGAAGCCGGTCGCCATGAAGAAGGACGCGCCATAGTTGATGCCCTTGAACGGGAATGGCGCGTGCATGTATTCATAGGCTTGGATGAAGCTGAAGATCAGGCCGAGAACGACCGTCAGCCACAGGCCCTTCAGCACGCCATCGCGATCGCCCACGCCGATCATGCCCCACAGGCCGCGCTTCTCGCCGCCACGCTGATCGTGAATGAGCGCATGGTGCGCCCAGGTCACGGTGGTGCCCGAGGTCAGCAGGATCAGCGTGTTGAGCAGCGGCAGTTCGAAGGCGTTGATGACTTCGAGGCCCTTGGGCGGCCACTGCGCCGCGATCGCCGCCGTTTCGCTCGCCCGCTCGACCGCGCCGTCGACGAAGGCAATCGCATCGGGGAAGAGGGCGAAGTCGAAATAGGCCCAGAACCAGCCCACGAAGAACATCACTTCGGAAGCGATGAACAGGATCATGCCATAGCGGAAATGCAGCTGCACCACCGGCGTGTGATCGCCCGCATGCGCTTCCTTGATGACGTTGCGCCACCAGCAGAACATCGAGAACAGCACCGCCGCCAGGCCGGCCAAGAACAGGAACCCGCCGCCGTTCGGCTTGCCCACGTGCCCGCCGTGCATCCACATGATGGCGCCGGAGGCCATCGCCAGCGCCGAAAAGGAGCTGATCATGGGCCAAGGATCGGGAGGCAGAATATGGTAGTCGTGGTTCTTGGCGCCGGCCATCGGGCTCTTCCCCTATAGAAACTCGAATTTTCGTCCGCTTAACTCGCCGCCTTGTCGGAATCTACCGGGTAAAACGTGTAGCTGAGCGTGATCGTCTCGATATCCCGCGTGTCGGGATCCTCAAGGATTTTCGGATCGACGTAATAGATGACGGGCATGCGCATGCTCTCGCCCGCCTTCAGCGTCTGCTGGGTGAAGCAGAAGCATTCGATCTTGGTGAAATATTTGCCGGCCTGCTCGGGCGTCACGTTGAACGTCGCCGTCCCGGTGATGTCGGTCGCCGCGCGATTCGTCGCGTTGAAGAAGGCCATGCTGCGGGCGCCGACCGCCACCGTCTGGCTCGATTGCTCGGCGGAGAAGCGCCACGGCAGGCGGGTGTTGGTGTTGGCGTCGAAATCGACCTTCATCTGCGCGTTCACCGCGCCCGGCGCCGCCGCGCCGCGCTGCGTCGTGCCGGCAAAGCCAGTCACCTGGCAGAACAGGCGGTACAGCGGCACGCTGGCAAAGGCGAGGCCGGTCATGAAGAAGATGCTCAGCACGGCAAAGGCGGCGGTGCGCCCCTTGCTGGAAAACACCCGGATCATCGCGCCGCAATGCCCTGCTGGATCTTCACCAGCGAGATGGCGAAGACGAGGATCACAAAGGCACCCAGCAGAACCGCCATCACGATCGCGCGGCTCTTCTGTCGCCGCCGCACCAGATCTTCCTCGTCCTGCCTCATGCCATCCACCGATCGACCACCAACGCCCCGAACACCACGAAAAGGTACAGGATCGAATATTTGAACAGCGCCTTTTCCGGCAGCATGGCGTCATCCGTGCCCGTCGTGCGGGTCGCGACGCGCAGCGCCAGCACGCCGAACCAGCCGGTCAGCAGCAACGAGGCCACGCCATAGATCGGCCCCGTCAGCCCCAGCGGCCATGGCGCCACCGCGGCCAGCGCCATCGGCACCGTGTAGAGCCCGATCTGACGCCGCGTCACCTTTTCGCCGGCGACCACCGGCAGCATCGGCACGCCGGCATTGGCGTAATCGGTCTTCACGAACAGCGCGAGCGCCCAGAAGTGCGGCGGCGTCCACAGGAACACCAGCATGAACAGCAACACCGGCAGCACCGCGACCTCGCCCGTCGCGGCGGCCCAGCCGATCAGCGGCGGAAAGGCGCCCGCCGCCCCGCCAATCACGATGTTCTGCGGCGTCCGCCGCTTCAGCCATACGGTGTAGATGAGGACGTAGAACAGGATCGAAATGGTCAGGATCGCGGCTGCGGCAAGGTTCAGCGCCAGCCCCATCAGAATGACCGAAAAGGCGCCCAGCCCCACGCCGAAATGCAGCGCCGACTGCTTGTCCATCCGCCCGGCGGGCAGCGGCCGCGCCGCGGTGCGCTTCATCATCGCGTCGAGATCGGCCTCATACCATTGATTGAGCGTCCCCGCCGCGCCCGCGCCCAGCGCGATGCACAGGATCGCGGTGAAGCCCAGCACCGGATGGATCGAACCCGGCGCCGCCAGCATCCCGCACAGCCCCGTGAAGACGACAAGCGTGAGCACGCGCGGCTTGGTAAGCGCAAGAAAGTCCCGCCAGTCGGCTGGCGGCAGGAGGGGCGTTGCAGGTGTCATCGGTTGAACAGTCGCCATAGTCACTTGCGATACCGGGGGAAAGGGGAAGCATCACCCCCCACCAACGTCATTCCGCCCTTGCGCCGGGATCCAAGTCGCCGCGTACTGCGGGGTCGGAGGGGCAGACGACAGTGCCTGCGGAGACATGGCTCCCGGATCCAGTCCGGGATGACGCAGCGACTTCGGCCGCCATCCCCACCAACCCCGTCATTCCCGCGAAGGCGGGGATCCATACACGCAGGGCTCGCGAGAGAAGCAAAGGTCAGCGCCATAGGTTCCCGCCTGCGCGGGAATGACAAAGGCGATCGCCTAAATCGGCCCCTCACCCGTGCAGCACGTGATCCCGATCGCGCACCGTCCGGGCCGTATTCGCCGGATGCTCCCCATCCTCATAGCCGAAGGCGATGCCGAACAAGAGCTTCTGGTCATCGCCCACGCCCAGCTCGCGGTGGACGATCTCGGCATGGTGGCTCAGCGCCCCTTGCGCGCAGGAGGCGAGCCCGTTGGCCGTCAACGCCAGCATGAACGACTGCGCATACATGCCGCAATCCGCCGCCTCGCGCATCCCCGCCCAGGCCGGGATGAACAGGAACATGGCGTGCGGCGCATCGAAGAAGCGGAAGTTGCGCAGGAACGATTCGGTGCGCGCCGCGACATCCTCGCGCGCCACGTTGGTGGCGGCGAACAGCGCCTTGGCCGCATCGATCTGCCGCCCGCGATAATGGCCCGGATAGGCGCCGGTCAGCGGAAAGTCCGGCGTGATCTTGGTCCCGGTCTTCGCCGCATCATGCAGCACGGTGCGCATCCGCTCGGCTGCATCGCCGGACACGACATGCGCCGTCCACGGCTGAACGTTGCAATTGGAGGGCGCGAGCTGCGCCATATCGAGCACGCGCTCCAGCAACTCGGCCGGCACCGGATCCTTCTTGAATCCGCGCACGGAGCGTCGTTCGCGCAACAGGCCCTCCAGCACGTCGCTCTCGTTCACCCGCTCAACTGCCCCCGCCACTGCTGTCGTCGCCATTGCCCGCTCCTAAGTCACTCGTTCGAATCTCCTTGCCTCAGCCCCGCGCGGAAGTCACCATCACCGGCAAAAGACGAACAATGGAGAGGTGCGATGTACGACCTGATCATTCGGGGCGGCACGATCGTCGATGGATCGGGCTCGGCCCCCTATCGGGGCGACGTGGCGATCACCGGCGATCGCATCGTCGCAGTGGGCGCGGTGTCCGGCGCGGCAAGGCGCGAGATCGACGCGACGGACAAGCTCGTCACCCCCGGCTGGGTCGATATCCACACCCATTACGATGGCCAGATCACCTGGGCCTCGCGCATGGACCCCTCCTCGACGCTCGGCGCGACCACCGTGGTGGTCGGCAATTGCGGCGTCGGCTTCGCGCCCGTCCGTCCGCAGGATCACGACACGCTGATTCGCCTGATGGAGGGTGTCGAGGACATTCCCGGCGCCGCGCTGCACGAAGGGCTGTCGTGGCAGTGGGAAAGCTTTGGCGAATATATGGATGCCATCGACCGGCTGCCGCACGACATCGACGTCGCCGTTCAAGTGCCGCACGGCGCCTTGCGCGTCTATGTCATGGGCGAGCGCGGCGCGAACCGCGATCCCGCCACGCCGGAGGAGAATGAGGAAATGCGCCGCCTCACCGCGGACGCGATCCGCGCCGGCGCGCTCGGCTTTTCCACCACCCGCACCATGGTTCACCGCACCGCCGACGGCGATCTCACCCCCACCGTCCGCGCCGCGCGCGAGGAAATGGAGGCGATCGCCCGCGGTATCGCCGATGCCGGCTCGGGCGTCCTTCAATGGGTGTCCGATTTTCAGGAAATGGACGAGGAATTCAGCCTCGTCCGAGATCTGACCAGGATCGCCGGCCAGCCGCTCAGTTTCTCGATGGTCCAGGCCGATGTGGTGCCGAACCAGTGGCGGGAGTTGACCAAGCGGCTCGATGCTTCCGTCGCCGAGGGCTATCCCTTGAAGGCGCAGATCGCCGGTCGCCCGGTCGGTCTGATGCTCGGCCTTCAAGGCTCGGTCCACCCCTTTATCAGCCGGCCAAGCTATCGCGAGATTGCTGATCTGCCGCTGGCGGAAAAGGTCGCCCGGATGCGCGATCCCGAATATCGCACGCGCCTGATCGCCGAGATGCCGGAGAAGGATCATCCCTTCGTCAATTCGGTCGCCGGCGCGCAGCACAAGATGTTCCGCATCGGAACCCGCGTCGACTACGAGCCCGATCCCTCGACCAGCCTCGCCGCCGAGGCCGAGCGGCTGGGCGTCCACCCCGACGAACTCGTCTATGACGCGCTGCTGGAGGATGAGGGCCGCGCCTTCCTCTTCTTCCCGATGCACAATTACGTCGAGGGCAATCTCGACAACGTGCACGCGATGATCACCAATCCGAACACGCTGTCGGGCCTGTCCGATGGCGGCGCGCATGTCGGCGCGATCTGCGACGTCAGCCTCCCCACCTTCATGCTGACCCACTGGTGCCGCGATCGCACGCGCGGTCCCCGGCTCGACCTGGCCGAAACGGTGAAGCAGCAGACCCTCGATACGGCCAGGGCGGTCGGCCTCGATGATCGCGGCCTGCTCGCCCCCGGTTATCTGGCGGACGTCAACGTGATCGACTTCGACGCGCTCGAACTCGGCAAGCCGTACATGGTGTACGATCTCCCCACCGGCGCCCGCCGCCTGATGCAGAAGGCGGTCGGCTACCTCGCGACGATCAAGTCGGGCCAGGTGATCTACAAGGATGGCGCGCCGACCGACGCGCTGCCGGGCAAGCTGATCCGCGGGCGGCAGCCGGCTCCCGCGCCGGAAGCGATCGCGGCATAGAATGCTACGCACCACCAGATATGCTCCGTCATCCCGGTCCTGTGCCGGCGCCCAGCGCGCCGCAAACTCCCACGCTGACGAAGCGCTGCATCGTAGATGTCGCGACAAGCCCGGCATGATGAAGTTGATGACGTCCGGGCACCGGTCGCGTCCCTCCGTCCGGATGTTGCCTGAGGCGGAGCGGCGCCTCACATCCTCCGTCATCCCAGCCTTGAGCCGGGATCCATCTGTCAGCGACCGCTGTCGCTCGCTATTCCAGCTACGGCGCTCGCAGCACCTTGGATCCCGGCTCAAGGCCGGGATGACAGCTCCTCTTTGGCTTGCGGCGGGTCCAACATGACCCCCCTCATCATCGAGGCCGCGCTGAACGGCGCCACCCCCAAGTCCCGCAACCTCAACGTGCCGATCACCCCGGCGGAGCTCACCACCGAGGCGCTCGAGGCGATGGAGGCCGGCGCCGCGATCATCCACACGCATATCGAGCGGATGGACATGACCGGCGACGCCGCGGTTGATCGCTACATGGCGGCCTACGCGCCGATCCTCGACCAGCGCCCCGACGCGATCCTCTGGGGAACCGTCGCCACCGGCCCCGACGTCGAGGCGCGCTTCGGTCATTACCGCGGCCTCGCCCGCGCTGGCGTGCGGATGGGCGCGTTCGATCCCGGCTCCGTGAACCTCGGCACGCATGGCGCGGATGGCCTGCCGGGCGCGTCGGTGCTTTACGCCACCACCTATCGCGACATCGCCTGGCTCGCCGACCTGCACGATCAGGAGCGACTAGGCCCCGCCATCGCCATCTATGAGCCCGGTTGGCTGCGCACCACGCTCGCCTATGAACAGGCCGGGAAGCTGCCCGCGGGCGCCTTTGTGAAGCTTTATTTCGGTGGCCGCTACAACTTCCTCGATGGCAAGCGCAGCAACGTCACCTTCGGCCTGCCCCCGACCGAAAAGGCGCTCGACGCCTATCTCGAGATGCTGGAGGGCTCCTCGCTTCCCTGGGCCGTCGCCGCGATCGGCGACTGCGTGGTCGAGACGGGCCTCGCCAGGCTCGCGATCGAGCGCGGCGGTCATGTCCGCGTCGGGCTGGAGGATTTCGGCGGCGAGCGTCAGCCGGGCAATCTGGCGCTGATCGCCGAGGTGGTGGCCTTGGCGAAAGAGGCCGGTCGTCCGATCGCCACGCCCGTTGACGCTGCCCGAATCCTCAACCTTCCCATGAAATCCGACCTGTTCAGCAAGAGCAGTTCCCCGGCGAAGGCCGGGGCCCAGATGGGAAAGCGCTGATGACGGCACGACACGCCAAATATGTCCTCCAACTGAACCCCGGCCTTCGCCGGGGAACAGAGCACGACGTCGGCCACGAACGGACCATGACCTAGGAGTCCCCCCATGTACGACCTGCTTGTCAAGAACGGCACCATCGTCGACGGCACGGGCGCCCCGCGCTTCCGCGGCAACGTCGCGGTACAGGGCGACACGATCGTCGCCGTGGGCGAGGTATCCGGCCCCGCACGCGAAACGATCGACGCGGATGGCTGCATCGTCACCCCCGGCTTTGTCGACATCCACACCCATTATGACGGCCAGGTCTCCTGGGACAATGTGCTCGCCCCCTCTTCCATCAACGGTGTCACCTCCGCCGCCATGGGCAATTGCGGCGTCGGCTTCGCGCCCGCCCGCGCCGACAAGCATGACTGGCTGATCCAACTCCTGGAGGGCGTGGAGGATATCCCCGGCACCGCTCTGGCGGAGGGGCTGACGTGGAATTGGGAAAGTTTCCCTGATTATCTCAATGCCTTGAGCCAGCGGGAATATACGATCGATCTCGGCGCGCACATGCCGCACGCGGCCTTGCGTGCGTACGTCATGGGCGATCGCGGCGGCGACCATATGGAACGCCCCACCGCCGGCGAGGTCGACCGCATGGCGCATCTCACCGCGGAGGCGATGGAGGCGGGCGCGCTCGGCTTTTCCACCTCGCGCACGCATGCGCACCGCAGCCGCGACGGGCTCAACATCGGCACGCTCACCGCCGAGGATCCCGAACTGCTCGGCATCGCCGCTGCCCTGCGCAAAACGGGCAAAGGCGTCATCCAGCTGATTTCAGACGCGTATCTCACCGCCGACGATGATTTCGCCGCCGCCGAGCTGCAGCTGATCCGCCGCCTTGCGCAGACCAGCGGCCGCCGCGTCTCCTTCACCGTTCAGCAGACCGACGACGCGCCCGACCGGTGGAAGAGCATCTATCGCGAGATTGACGCGATGGTCGCCGATGGCCTGCCGGTCAGCGCTCAGGTCGCGCCCCGCCCGATCGGCGCGATCCTCTCCTTCGCCTCGACCACCAACCCCTTCGTGGTCGCCCCCACTTACCGCCGCATCGCCGCGGAGAGCGCCAGCATCGATGCCCGCCTTCAGGCGCTCGCCGATCCCGAGGTACGCGCCGCGATCCTCGCCGAACATGCCGGCTTCCACGCCAGCGAAGGGTTCATCGCCCTCATCACGCGCGGTTTCTCGCGCATGTTCCGCATGACCGATCCGGTCGACTACGAACCGCACGAGAGCCAGTCGATCGCTGCCGAGGCAGCCCGCGCCGGCATCGATCCCGCGGCCTACGTCTATGATGCGCTGATGGAGGAAGGCGGCCGGCGCCTGCTCTACATGCCGCTGATCAACTATGCCCGTGGCAACCTTGATGACGTACACGGCATGATGACCGGCGATCACGTGCTCTATGGCCTGTCGGATGGCGGCGCGCATTGCGGCACGATCTGCGACGGCAGCTTCCCGACCACCACGATCGCGCTCTGGTCGCGCGGCAGCAAGTCCGGCCTCAGCACGCCGCTGGAACGGCTGGTCCAGGGCTATACCCAGCGTAACGCGCGCCACGTCGGCTGGCATGATCGCGGCGTGCTGGCGCCTGGGCTCCTCGCCGATCTCAACGTCATCGCGCTGGATGACCTGCAACTCGCGCCGCCGGAAATCGTGCAGGATCTGCCCGCCGGTGGCACCCGCCTGCTGCAGCAGCCGCGCGGCTATCGCTGGACGGTAAAGTCCGGCGTACCGACCTTCCAGCAGGGGCAATGGACTGGCCGCACGCCCGGTCGCCTGCTGCGTGGCGAACGCGCCGGCGCCTGATATACCGGCCGGGCCGGCAGACCGTCGCCGGCCCGCACGCGCGGACACCAGCCTTCGCGGAGAGCCGGCCTGAAGATCGCCACGTACAATGTGAACGGCGTCAACGGCCGCCTTCCCGTGCTGCTCCGCTGGCTGGAGGACACCGCGCCAGACATCGTGGCGCTGCAGGAGCTGAAGGCACCGGACGAACGCTTCCCCGAAGCGCCGCTGGCGAACCTTGGATATCAGGCGCTCTGGCACGGCCAGAAAAGCTGGAACGGCGTCGCGATCCTCAGCCGCGTTGGATCGATCCACGAGACACGGCGCGGCCTCCCCGATGATCCCGACCCTTCGCAAAGCCGCTATCTGGAGGCGGCGGTGAACGGCGTTCTCGTCGCGGCGCTGTACCTGCCGAACGGCAATCCCCGGCCCGGTCCCAAGTTTGCGTATAAGCTCGCCTGGTTCGACCGATTGATCGATCATGCCGCCGCCCTGCTGGCCAGCGGCGCCCCGGTGATCCTGCTTGGCGACTTCAACGTGATGCCGACCGAGCAGGATGTGTACAAGCCCGAACGCTGGCAGGAGGACGCGCTCTTCGCGCCCGAGATACGCGATCGCTACGCCGCCTTGCTGGCGCAGGGCTGGACGGATTCGCTGCGCCATCTCCATCCCAAGGAGACGATCTACACCTTCTGGGATTATTTCCGGAACGCCTGGGGGCGCAACGCCGGGTTACGCATTGACCACCTGCTGCTCAGCCCCTCGCTGGCGCCGCGCCTCACCGCCGCTGGCGTCGATCGCGAGGTGCGCAGCTGGGAAAAGACCAGCGACCACGCCCCCACCTGGATCGAACTCGCCGATCCTGGCCGAAAGCGCGCCGCGCGCTAGACGATCGTCCAACGAACTTCCCAGCCGCGATCGTCATGCCGCGCCAGCCCCGGCATTCGCGCCGCAGACCTCAAGCGATCGAAGGTGCGGAACAACGGACCGGGGCACGGGTCTGTCCCGAACGATGCCGGAGAGGTTCTGAAGACACCGCATCTGATCCGTCCAGCGCCGGCGCGGCGAAAGACTCCGCTTGCCCTTCTCGCCGAACGCCGCAAAGGCACGGCCGCACGATTGCGTTCGCCAAGGCCAAATGCCGGCAAGCAGTCGCTCCGTCCCGTTCGGGACCATTGATCATACAGCCCGGATTGCCTCCATGAACGTCGACCAGTTCGATTTTGACCTGCCCCAGGACCGCATCGCCCTCCGTCCCGCTACCCCGCGCGATTCCGCCCGAATGCTGGTCCTCGATGGTGACGCGACGCGCGATCGCAGCGTCGCCGATCTGCCGGGCGAGCTGCGCGCCGGCGATCTCCTCGTCTTCAACGACACGCGGGTGATACCGGCGCAACTCGAAGGCACGCGCGGCGCGGCAAAGATCGGCGCCACCTTGCACAAGCGCGAGGGGCCGCGCCGCTGGCGCGCCTTCATCCGCAACGCCAAGCGGCTGCGCGACGGCGACCCGATCGACTTTGGCCAGGGTGTGACTGCCCTCGCCTCCGATCGCGCCGAGGACGGCAGCTTCGCTCTGGACTTTGCCGGTGACGAGCCGGTCGAATTGCTGCTCGAGCGCGCCGGTCGCATGCCGCTTCCGCCCTATATCGCTGCCAAGCGCGCGTTGGATGCGCGCGATGCCGATGATTATCAGACGATGTTCGCGCGTGAGGCCGGCGCGGTTGCCGCGCCCACGGCGGCGCTGCACTTTACGCCGGGCCTGATGGCCTCGCTGGAGAGCGCCGGCATTTCGCACGCGACGCTAACCCTCCATGTCGGCGCGGGCACCTTCCTGCCGGTCAAGGCGGCGGATACCGCCGATCACCAGATGCACGCCGAATGGGGCCGCATCGACCAGGCCACCGCCGACCGGCTGAACGCCGTGCGCGCCAGTGGCGGCCGCGTGATCGCGGTCGGCACCACCTCGCTGCGCCTGATCGAGAGCGCGACCGGCGAGGATGGGCTGGTGCGCCCGTTCGAAGGCGACACGTCGATCTTCATCACCCCCGGCTATCGCTTCCGCGGAATCGACGGCCTCGTCACCAACTTCCACCTCCCCCGCTCGACTCTGTTCATGCTGGTCTCGGCGCTGATGGGGCTCGAGCGGATGCAGGCGGCCTACGCCCATGCGATCGCGCACAATTACCGTTTCTACTCCTACGGGGACGCATCGCTGCTGCTCCCGTGATGCCTCCCGCACGCTCCTGCGATCTGTTCATGCCGGGGTAAGCGCCCGCCCGGCACGGCTGTCGCGGCGGCTTCTTGAACGGTCGATCTTCCGCTAGGGGCAGGCACTTGCGCCGAAGCGGCGAGACGCGGCGCAAGGCTTGCGGTCGCATTCAGGGAGTTGGAATGTCGCGCGTTTTCGATCGCCGCCAGTTGCTGCGCGGCGCTGGCCTGGCAGGGGGAAGCCTGGCTGTGTCGGCTTATATGCCGGCATGGGCGAAGCCCGTTTCATCGGGCATCGCCGGCCCGCTGCCCACCGTATCCGGCGAGGACATCACCTTGCGCATTGCGCACCAGACGATGGTGATCGACGGGCGCCGCAGCCATGCGATCGGCATCAATGGGTCCGTTCCTGCCCCCCTGATCCGCCTGCGGGAGGGGCAGAACGTGCGGCTCCATGTCGAAAACGCGCTGGACGAGGACAGCTCGATCCATTGGCACGGCCTTATCCTGCCGTTTCACATGGATGGCGTGCCCGGGGTCAGCTTCCCCGGCATCAAGCCGCGCTCCACCTTCACCTATGAGTTCCCGGTTCGCCAGTCGGGCACCTATTGGTATCACAGCCATTCGGGGCTTCAGGAACAGCTTGGCCTGTATGGTCCGATCGTGATCGACCCCAGCGGTGCGGATCCGATCCAGGCCGATCGCGAGCATGTCATCGTCCTGTCCGATCACAGCCCGATGCACCCGCACCTCATCTTCAAGAAGCTGAAGCAGCAGGGCGGCTATTTCAATTTCCAGAAGCAAACGCTTGCCGGTCTTCTGGCCGGCAAGGATCAGCCCGCCGGTGAGCGGCGGCGGTGGGGTGCGATGCGGATGGACCCCAGCGATGTCGCGGACGTGACGGGCAGCACCTACACTTATCTGGTCAACGGCCATGGCCCGCAGGACAATTGGACCGGGCTGTTCCGTCCCGGCGAGCGCGTTCGCCTGCGGCTCATCAACGCATCGGCCATGACCACCTTCAACTTCCGAATTCCGGGGTTGAGGATGACGGTGGTCCAGGCGGATGGCCTTTCCGTTCAGCCGGTGACGGTGGACGAGATGCAGATCGCCGTCGCCGAAACCTATGACGTGATCGTGCAGCCCGCCGAGGACCGGGCCTATGCGATGGTCGGCGAAAGCGTGGATCGATCCGGCATGGCGCGCGCGACGCTGGCGCCACGGCCCGGCATGGTCGCGGTGGTGCCACCGCTGCGCCGCCGCCCGCTGGCCGACATGAAGGACATGGGGATGGGCGGCATGGACCATGGGTCCGCCGGTCGCATGGATCACCCGCCGCAACCCGGCGCGTCGACGCCAGCCGCGCCTTGCGCGCCCGAACATGCGGCCATGGGCCATTGCTCGCCCGCTGCGGCTCCCGTCGCGGACGATGGTGGAAAGCAGCACCTGCAGCACCTGCAGGGGGCCGGCGATCACGGCGCGGTCGGCATGAATCATTCCATGCGTGATTTCTCCGTCGCGCCGGAGGTGAAGAAGACGCCAACGGTGCAGACCATCTCGCCCATGCCGGTGGACCGTATGGGCGAACCGGGCCAGGGCCTGGAGGATGTCGGCCACCGCGTGCTGCTCTACACCGATCTGAAGGCGGTGGAGCGCAACCCAGACGTTCGCGCGCCGGATCGCGCGCTGCGCATCCATCTGACCGGAAACATGGAACGCTATATGTGGGCGTTCGACGGCGAGAAGCTGAGCGAGGTCAGGAAGCCGATCCCCTTCCTGCAGGACGAACGCGTGCGGGTCACGCTCGTGAACGATACGATGATGGGACACCCGATCCACCTGCACGGCCATTTCTTTGAGCTTGTCACCGGCCACGGCGATCATGCCCCGCGCAAGCACACCATCCAGGTCCAGCCCGGCGGGACGGCCACCTTTGACGTGACGACCGATGCCGTCGGCGACTGGGCGTTCCACTGCCACATGCTATACCACATGCATGCCGGCATGATGCAGGTCGTGTCGGTGCGCCCGCGTGGGGAGCGGGCGGCATGATCGCGCTTCTTCTCGCCACCGCCGCGCTGGCCGGTAGCGGCGCGCCGGCGCAAGCGGCCGATCACCAGCATCATTCGCATGGAAGCGCGCCCGCGCCTGCGCCGGTGAAGCCTGCGCCGTCCGAACAACCGGCGCCCAGCGCACCATCCGCCAAGGCGCATGGTGCGCATCACGCCGCTCCCGACACACCCGCCGTGCCGGTCGATACGTCCTGCACGCCGGAGCATGCCGCGATGGGCCATTGTTCGCTCAAAACGGCCGAAACCAGGCCGAATGAGGCCGACGACGCCCCGGCTGGCACAGCGCTCGCGGCCGGTCATGCCCCGGCGCCGGCGGCGCCTGATGCCACCTATGCTGATCGCGTCTGGGGCGCGGACGCCATGTCCGCTGGCCGCGCGACGCTGCGGCAGGAGCATGGCGGCATGTCCTTCGCGCAGGTCATGCTGAACCTCGCCGAAGTCCAGATCCGCGACGGCGCGGACGGTTATCGCTGGGATGGCGAATTCTGGTACGGCGGGGATGTGAACCGCCTGACGGTGAAAACGGAGGGCGAAGGCACCTTTGGATCAAGCGCCGGCGGCGAAGTGCAGGCGCTCTACAGCCGCGCGGTGGGTCCGTATTTCAACCTTCAGGCCGGCCTGCGCCAGGATGTCGGCTCCGGCCCCAGCCCGACCTATGCCGCGATTGGTGTGGAGGGGCTGGCTCCTTACTGGTTCGACGTGGAGGGCGCCGTGTTCCTGTCGGATGACGGCGATGCCTTTGCCCGCCTCGAAGGGTATTACGATCAGCGCATCACCCAGCGCCTGATCCTGCAACCGCGCGCCGAATTCAATCTCTCCGCCCAGGATGTACCATATCGCCGGCTCGGGTCTGGCCTGACGGACGCCGAGGCGGGCCTGCGGCTACGCTACGAAATCGTGCGTGAGTTCGCGCCTTATGTGGGCGTTTCTTGGGAACGGCAATTCGGCGACACCGCGCGTTTCTCGCGTGCGAACGGCGATGACACGGGCGGGTTCAGCTTTGTCGCGGGCATTCGAGCGTGGTTCTGAACCGTCCCTCCGCGGGCCTCTCTAATCTTCTGATCGGCGCGCCAGCGACCCCGCCGCCAGCCTAGATGACTACCTCGTTCATCAGCGCCTGGGCCTCCGATCCCGCCCAGTCCATCGCGCCGCTCACGCGCCACACTTCTCGCCCCTCGGCATCCAGCATGATCGTGATCGGCAGATTGGCTTTATAGGCCATGCTGAGCCCCAGATCGGGGTCGACATAAGCCGTCAGATTGTCGAGCTTCCGCTCCGCGAAAAACGGCTCGACCTTCTCGCGTTGCATGTCCTGGCTGACGGTCACGACGCGCACCTTCCCGCGCATCGTTCCAGCGGCGGTGTTCAGGCTCGGCATCTCCTTGATGCACGGCGCACACCAGGTCGCCCAAAGGTTCAGCAACACCGGCTCGCCGCGAAAGTCAGCCAGCGTGACCTTCTTGCCCGCGGGATCGAAAAACGCGAGCTGCGGCGCCGCTTCACCCTTGTGGGACCGATCGACGCCGCCGACCGGTGCTGCCGGCTTCGCGCCGCCGGGCGCAACCTCGTCGGAGGTCAAAACGGCGGCGTCAGCGACGTTCGCTTGCTCCGGCGCAGGCGTTTGCCTATCGCATGCCGCGGCCGCCAGCGCGGCCCCGAGGAGAAAGACAGTTCCCGAGCGCGATGGCATGAGCAGTTCCAACCAGATGTGGGGCGGCCGGTTCGCCGAAGGCCCGGCCGCGGTGATGCGCGAGATAAATGCCTCCATCCCCTTCGACAAGCGGATGTGGCGACAGGATATCCGCGGCAGCCAGGCGCATGTCGCCATGCTCGCCCGGCAGGGCATCGTGGCAGGCGAAGACGCGGCGGCAATCTCGAAGGGGCTGGAGCAGGTCGCCGACGGCTATCAGCGGAACGGCGTTGCCGAAGACCTGACGCTTGAAGACATCCACATGCAGACGGAGGCGCGGCTGGCCGAGGCGATCGGCCCGGCGGCCGGCCGGCTTCACACCGCGCGCAGCCGCAATGACCAGGTCGCCACCGACTTCCGGCTCTGGGTCCGTGACGCCATCGATGAAACGCTTGCCGCTCTCACGGCCTTCCAGCGTGCGCTGCTGGATCGCGCGGAGGAACACGCCGCCAGCGTGATGCCGGGGTTCACGCACTTGCAATCGGCGCAGCCGGTGACCCTGGGGCACCACCTGATGGCCTATGTGGAGATGGCGCGCCGCGACGTCGCCCGCTTTGCCGATGCACGCGTGCGGATGAACCGGTCGCCGCTCGGCTCCGCCGCCCTCGCCGGCACGGGCTTTCCGGTGGACCGGCACGCCACGGCCGCCGCGCTCGGCTTCGACGGGCCGACGCGCAATTCGCTGGACGCGGTATCCGATCGAGACTTCGCGATCGAATACCTTACCTGCGCCGCGCAATGCGCCCTTCACCTGTCGCGTCTCGCGGAAGAGTTCGTGCTATGGGCATCGCAGCCGTTCGGCTTTGTCAGCCTCAGCGACCAATGGTCCACCGGCAGTTCGATCATGCCGCAGAAGCGCAATCCGGACGCGGCCGAGCTGGTCCGCGGCCATGCCGGGCGGATCACCGGCTGCCTCGTCAGCCTGATGGTGACAATGAAGGGGCTTCCGCTCGCTTATTCAAAGGACATGCAGGACGATAAGCCGCCGGTCTTCGAATGCCACGACCTGCTCGGCCTGTGCCTCGCCGCCATGACGGGCATGGTGGAGAGCGCGACGTTCCGTACCGATCGGATGCGGGCGGTGGCGGAAAGCGGCTTTGCCACTGCCACCGATCTCGCCGATTGGCTGGTTCGCGAGGCGGGCGTACCCTTCCGCGAGGCGCATCACATCACCGGCCGCGCCGTGGCGCGTGCCGACGCGCTGGGCGTTCGGCTGGACGAGCTTCCCATCGATGATCTGGTGGCGATCGATAGCCGGATCGACGCCCGTATCTTCGACGTCCTGTCCGTCGATGCATCTGTCGCCAGCCGCACCAGCTTTGGCGGCACCGCGCCGGAAAACGTGCGCGCCGCCATCCGCGAAGCACGCGAAGCGCTCTCGTGAAGCGCGCAGTTCTCGTGCTGGCCATGTTGCTCGCCGGATGCGGCGCGGCACGCGGCCTCAAACCGGCCGAGGGAGAGCAATTGCCCGTTGCGCCCTATGGCGCCACGGCGACGCCGACGCCAGCAGACCTGCTCAAGGCTGAACCGCAGGCACGGCCCGGCCGCAGCGACGAACTTCTGCGCAACTCCGAGGAGCGGCGCAGCGATGAATTTGACCTCCCGCCAAGGTAATCAATGGATCATTTTGCCCTCGTTGACGGAGAGCTTCACTGCGAAGCGGTTCCGCTGTCCCGCATCGCTGCGGAAGTTGGAACGCCCGTTTATGTCTATTCGGCCAACACCCTGCGGCGGCACGCGCGCGTGTTTCGCGACGGGCTGAAACCGGCCGGACGCGTTCATCTGGCCTATGCGATTAAGGCCAATCCGAACATCGCCGTGCTGAACGTTCTCGCGCGCGAAGGCTATGGCGCCGATGTCGTGTCGGGCGGTGAGATGGCGCGCGCGCTCGCGGCCGGGATGCCGGCCGAGGACATCGTGTTCTCCGGGGTCGGCAAGACCCGGGCCGAGTTGGTCAAAGGCATCGAGGCCGGAATCGGACAGTTCAATATCGAACTGGAAGAGGAAGGTGTCGTTCTAGCGCAGCTTGCTGCGGCGCGCGGAACGAAGGCCCGCGCGGTCCTTCGCGTGAACCCGGATGTCGATGCCGGCACCCACGCCAAGATCTCGACCGGCAAGCGCGAGAACAAGTTTGGCGTGCCGATCGACGAAGCGCCGGCGATCTTCGCCCGCCTGTCCAAGCTCGACGGGCTCGATCTGCGCGGCGTTGCCATCCACATCGGCAGCCAGCTTCTGGACCTGTCGCCGCTGGAAGCAGCCTATACCCGCATCGGCGCCTTCGTTGCCGAGCTTCGTGCGGCGGGGCACACCATCACCCACGTCGATCTGGGCGGAGGGCTTGGCGTCAATTACAAGGCCGGCGACGTGCCGCCCGATCCCGCCGATTTCGGCGCAATGGTCGCACGCGTCACCAGGGATTGGGACGTCACCTTGATGTTCGAGCCCGGACGCGTGATCGCCGGCAATGCGGGTGTGCTGCTGACCGAGGTGATCTGGGTGAAACCCGGCGTCACGCACCCCTATGTGATCGTTGATGCCGCGATGAACGATCTGGCACGCCCTGCGCTCTACGATGCCTGGCACGATTTCGACGCCGTACGGCCCAGCGGAGAACGGATGGTCGCGAGCATCGCCGGCCCCGTCTGCGAAACCGGCGATACGTTCGCGCGCGATCGTGAGATTGATCTGGTGAAGTCGGGTGATCTCGCCATCTTCAGAACGGCCGGCGCCTATGGCGCCACCATGGCCTCGACGTACAATTCGCGCCCGCTCGTGCCGGAGGTGCTGGTCGATGGCGATCGCTATGCCGTGGTCGCGGATCGCATCTCGGCGGAAACGATCCTCGCCGCCGAGCGTGTCCCGGACTGGCTGTGAGCCTGCATAGCCTGCCAATCTTCGTGCGGCTTCAAGGCCGCCCGGTGATATTGGCAGGCGACGGTGAAGCAGCCTTGGCCAAGCGGCGCCTGCTGGAGCGTGCCGGCGCCATTGTCGTGCGCGAGGATGGCACTGCCTGGGCCGCAACCGGCGCGCCGCATTCTCCAGTGTCCGCCGATGACATCCGCAGCACCGACGGGCCGGCCGCGCCGCGCCTGGCGATAGTCGTGGACGATGAAGCCGCGGTCGCGCGACTGAAGGCACGCGGCATCCTGGTGAATGCCGTCGACCGACCCGACCTTTGCGACTTCACCCTGCCGGCCATCATCGATCGTGCACCCGTGATCGTCGCCGTCGGTACGGGAGGTGCGTCGGCCGGTCTTGCCGCAGCGCTACGCCAGCGTCTCGAGGCGCTGCTGCCGACGAGCCTCGGCGGCCTCGCCGATGCGCTGTTCGCGGCGCGTTCGGCGTGGCGAGCACGCTACCCGGATGGGCCGGCTCGTCGCCGGGCGATCTCAGCGGCGCTTGCGCCAGGCGCGATCTACGACCCGCTTTATCCCCAAAGCATTGCCGGCACGCCTTCGGATGACGTCACCGGATCGCAGGACGCGTTGGTATCGATAACGCTTCTGTCCGGTGATCCCGACGAACTCACGCTCCGTCAGGCGCGATTGCTCGCCAACGCTGATCGCGTGACGCACGGGCGAGACGTCCCCCTCGCCATCCTCAATCGCGCCCGTGCCGATGCCGACCGAATGCCATGCGACCAAGCGCCGAACGGCCTGCCCGGCCTCACGGTCGATGTGAGGATGGCGTGAGCGGCTTTGCCTATCGCATTCAGGACGGCTCTGCGTCCCGGACCAGCGTTCAGGATGCGCTGACCGGCGCGGGCGACATGGTCTGGGTTCACCTGACCACCACGGCGGAACATGCGCAGGGCTGGCTGCGCGGCGCGGCAAGCCTCCCCGACTATGTCGTCGATCCGCTGACGGCACAGGAGACCCGCCCTCGCTGTGACGCGCTGGATGACGGAGCCTTTGTGAACCTGCGCGGGCGGACGGAAGAAGAGTTGGATCCGTCGGACATGCTCGCATCGGTCCGTATCTGGGCCGAACAAGGCCGGGTGATTTCCGTGACCCGCAAACACCTGCTCGCGACGGATGCAGTTGAGAAAGACGTCACGGAGGGCCGGGTGCTCGACCCCGGAGACATCATCACCGCCTTCGCAACGGCCATCACGGCGGATCTCGATCCCGTGGTGGCGGATCTCGGGGACGATCTCGACGATTGCGAGCAGCAACTCGATGCCGCGCATGCGTTCGCGTTGCGCAAAAGCGTGACGCGAGTGCGCGTGGAGGCGATCAACTACCGTCGCTTCCTCAATCCGCAACGCGCGGCGCTTGAAAAGCTCGCTTCCATGCCGGCAAACTGGCTGGGGACGGACGATCGCGCCCATCTGGCGGCGGCGGCTGATCGTGCCGCGCGCATGGCCGAGGAGGTCGAGGCGATCCGCGAACGTGCCAGCCTGATCCATGAAGCGTTGACGGATCTGCGTGCCGAACAGCTGGATCAGCGCAGCCTGATCATCTCCATCGCCGCGATGGTGTTCCTGCCGCTCACCTTCATCACCGGCCTGTATGGAATGAACGTGCAGGGCCTGTGGTTTGCAGAGCAGCCATGGGCGTTTGACGCAATCGCCGGCCTTTGCGTGGTTATTGCGGTCGCCGTGACGGGTTGGTTCGTCGCCCGGCATTGGCTGCGATAACCGGCAGACCATCTGCTCGATCGCTGATACCGGCTCCCGGCGTCGGGCTGCTCAGGCGGCGCGTGCCATTCGCCAAGCGTCCGCAATCTCGCCCAGCATGTCGGCGACCTGCCGGAAGGGGCCTCCGTCATGTCCCAGGCTGGCCTCGATCACCTGCTTGCGCGCGCCCGCATAAACGCGCGCCAGAGTGGCGGACACTTCGGCGCCGCGTTCGAAATCGAGATTGGCCTCCAGCGCGAACAGGATCGCCGTCGCACGGGTGACCCGCTCGCTTTTCACCGCGAACTTCTTGTTCTCCGCAGCCCAGGCGGCGACCCGAAGTGCGTGGCATAGCTCCTCGTAGAGAAGCTGCACCAGCCCGGCGCCATCCACATTGGCGGTTCGCCCGGCCAAGTCGATCTGACGATAGGTCTGCGCGGGATCGCGCGACAAAACAGACGCATAGCCCATCAGTCGTCGCCGTTCGTCCACGCCTTGATCTGGTTTTCCATGAACGTCTGGGTCGATTTGTACGCCGCCACGCGGGCATTCATGGACGCGAACTGCTGCGTCAGTCGCGTCGTCATCTTCTCTTGCTGAAGCGTCAGCTTGTCCTGCTGCTCGGACAGGTCGCTCTGCGCCTGATTGTATCGCGTCGTCGATGCGCCCAGCCCATATAGCGTGCTGGTCGCGTTGAGCTTGATCGAATTCATCGCGGCAAGGACGCCGGATCCGTCGGAGGAATTCGAGAACATCGCCTCGAGAGCGCCGGGGTTGCTGGCAAGCGCCTTGGTAAGCGTGTCGCTGTTCACCGATAGCGTGCCGTCGCGGTTCGTCAGCACGCCGATCTGCGCCAGTGTACGCGGCGTATCCGCCGCCGCACCCGGCAGCAAGTTGCGCAACGTCAGTCCCTTCAGGCCACGCAGCATGTTCTGCGCGCCCGTGTCGCTGCGCAGGTCGCCGGTGATCGGGTCCGTCTGCTTCTGCAGCTCGCCAAGCACCTGATTGAAGGTAAAGACGAAATCCTCGACCGCATTCGTCAGCGCGGTCGTGGGCGTGGAAGAGGAAAGCGTCACCGGGCCGGAGGAGGTAGCCAGCAGATCGAGCTTCACCCCTTCCACCAGATCGCTGACGCTGTTGCTCGCCCGCTCCACCGTGATGCCATCGACGTTCAGAACGGCATTGCCGGCCTTGCCCGTGATGTTCATGCCAGTGGCGTTCGGCCCTACGTTGAACTGAGAAAGATTGCCCGAGGGATCGTTGGTCGCTTCAAGGGTGAAGGCCTTGGCCTCCCCTGTTTCTCCCTTCAGCGAAAGAAAGGCGCGGCCATCGGCATCCGTTACCACCGATGCCGTGACGCCGGCCTTCTTCGCATTGATCGCCGCGGCGATGCTGGTGAGCGATCCGTTGGTGATGTCGATCGCGATCGTGTCTTCGGCCCCGTCGCCGTTGGCGTCCGTCCCCGTCACGCCGGTCATGGCGCCATCGGCATCATAGCTTGCCGTACCCAGCTTCAGCGTGAACGTGCCGGAGCCGATAACCTCGCTCTTGGATGCCACGCTTGCACTGGACACTGCGGTCTGCGCCGTGGCCAGTCGGTCGACCTGGATGCTAGCCGTCAGGCCCGTAAGTTTGGCGCCGGAGATCGCCGTTGCGGAGAGTACCGACCCGTTGCTGCTCACCGGCTGCGACTGCAGCGTGCCGCCCTTCACCAGCGCTTCCAGCGCCGCGGTAAAATCGGTGATTGCGCTCTTCAGCGTCGACACACCGGACAGCTGCGCCGTCAGCTTCTCGGACTTGGCGGTGAGCGCCGCGCTCTTGGCGGCAAATTGCGCTTCGACCAGGCTTGTGACCAGCGTGCCGGTGTCGACCCCCGACCCGGTGTCCAGCGAGGTAAGCAGGGCGCTCGCCGCCGACTTCGTGACGCTCGATGTGGTCGCGGTTGTGGCGGCGGTGCTGGAGACGGTTGTCATGACATGAAGGTAAACGACCGTTTGAGCCCCAGCTTTAGCGCTGCTGCTGTATGCCAGTCGCTCGCGATACAGCCGCCGGACGGGCCCTTAATGGAGGGCGGCGCCATTCTCGTCGAAGCGCGCGCCGAGCGGTACCTCGATCGACGGCAGCGGCGCGGTGCCGCCCATGCGTTCGTTCAGGCCGAAGACGAATGCGAGCACCGTGGCGATCGCCATGTAGAGATCGTCACGGACTTCCTGGTTCTCGCGGCTGGTATAGTAAACCGCGCGGGCCAGCATGGGGTATTCAAGAATCGGAACGGCAAGCTCGCCCGCAAGTTCGCGGATCGCGAGCGCGGTCGCGCCGCGCCCCTTGGCCACCACCACCGGTACCTGATCCCGCCCGCGATCATAGCGCAGCGCAACCGCGAAGTGCGTCGGATTGGTGAGCACCACATGCGCCTCTCCGACAGCGCGGCGCGTGGAGCGGGAGAGCATCGCGTGTTGGCGTGAACGGATCTGCGCCTTGACCTCCGGATTGCCCTCGCTCTCCTTGTGCTCGTCCTTCTGTTCCTGCTTGGACATGCGCAGTTTCTTCATGCGCTGAAGGGCCTGCAACGGAACGTCAATGAAGGCGATCGCAACCAGGCCCATTGACATCACGATCATCAGCGTCGTCAGCGTACCGCCCAGCGCATCCACCGCGGCGCCCAGATTGGCGCGCGCCAAGCCCAGCGTCGTGCGCGCGGTGCTCATCAGCAGCCACCCGCCGATCGACCCCAGCAGCGCCACCTTCAGAAGCGATTTGCCCAGTTCGATCCAGCCGTTCATGCCGAAGATGCGCTTCAGCCCCGATGCGGGATTGATGCGGTTGCCCTTGGGCGCAAGCAGGCCGGCATTGAACTGGAGCGAGCCGAGCGCGGCCTGACTGAGCACGCCAGCGGCCATCACGATCGCGAACAGCGTGCCGAACGCCGGCAGCAGCTTCCACCCTGCGGCGGCGAGCGGCCGGAGCGGCTGGAAATCCTCCACATCGCTACGCGTGAACTGGAAGCTTTCGGCCATCACGCCCTTGCAGGCGGCGACCAGCGAAGGCCCGAAGAAGACGAGCCACGCCACACCCGCAAGCGCGACCAGCGCCGTGGCGAATTCTCGCGACTTGAGAACGTCACCCTTCTTCCGCGCGTCCTTGAGACGCTTGGGTGTCGGGGCTTCTGTCTTTTCGCCGAACTCGTCAGCCAAGTACCAGGCTCCGTGCCGCTTCCAGGCCTTCGCGTACGACGACCATCATGTAATCGCCCATTGCCGGAAAGGCGGCCGCCATCGCGATCACGCCCACGGCAAGGCTTGCCGGCAGGCCGATCGAGAAGAGGTTCAACGCCGGTGCCGACCGCGAGATCATACCGACCACCAGATTAAGGCAGAGTAAAAGAAAGCCGACCGGAAGGGCGAGCAGCAGGCCGGCGAAGAAGGCGTAGCCGCCGAACAGGGCGATATCGCGCAGCTGCCCTGGCGCGAGCCATGCGGCGCCCGGCGGCAGTGCGGTGTAGCTGCGTGCCACTGTTTCCACGAGCACCAGATGGCCGTCGATCGACAAGAAGAGCAGCGTCAGCAGGATGGACAGGAACTGGCCGATGGCGGGCGACGATCGGCCCGAATTGGGGTCGATCATGTTGGCAAATCCGATCCCCATCGATCCGCCGATCACCTCGCCCGCGATCAGCGGCGCCGCAAAGGCGATCTGGAGGATGAAGCCGAGCGCCAGGCCAACCATCGCCTCGGCGGCGATGGCAAGGAAGGTGGCAAGGGCGAACACCTGCGGCGGCGGCGTCACGTCGTGCATGCCCAGCACCAGCACGCCGACGGCGCCGGCAAGCACGACACGCACCTGCAACGGCACGGACACGTTGCCGAAGACCGGCGCCGCGACGAACGCCGCGCCCACCCGCACCATGACAAAGATCAATGCCCAAAGCTGGGGCTCGATCGAAAGGCCAAAGCCTAGCACGGCCGATGCTCCAGGCCGCATCGGGCGCGTTCATTCAGCCCGGCCAGGATTGCGCCCCCGCCCACCGGGTCAGCGGACCAGATCGGGAATGCGCTCGAAGATCGAGACGGTGAAGTCGCTCAGCAGCCCCAGGATCATCGCACCGAAGATCACCAGCGACAGGCCGACCACGATCAGCTTCGGTACGAAGCTCAACGTCTGCTCCTGGATTGAGGTCGCCGCCTGGATCATGCCGAGGATCAGGCCGGAAACCAGCGCCGGGATCAGGATCGGCGCGGCGGCGAGCGCGAGCACCCACAGGGTCTCGTTCGCGACGGTCAGGAAATAGTCCGCGTCCACCATTGCTTCGTCCGATCCAGTTTCACTCGTTCGCCGCGGCCAGCGCCCAGCCGCACGTGCCCTGTCCGGTTAGGGCGCGAAGCTGTTGGCGAGACTTCCCATGGTCAGCGCCCAGCCATCCACCAGCACGAACAGCAGCAGCTTGAACGGAAGGGAAATGATCGTCGGGCTGAGCATCGCCATGCCGAGCGCCATGAGCACCGTCGCCACCACCAGATCGATGACAAGGAACGGCAGGAAAATGAGGAAGCCGATCTGAAACGCGGTTTTGAGTTCGCTGGTCACGAAAGCCGGCAGCAGCACCGAGAACGGAATGTCGTTGGGGCTGGCATAGGGGCCGGACTTCGCCATCTCCGCGAACATCGTCACATCCTTCACGCGCGTCTGCTTGGCCATGAAGGCATGCAGCGGCGCGCCCGCGGTCTTGATCAGGTCGGTGCCCCCGATCTGTCCGGCGGCATAAGGCTGAATTGCGGTGGTGTTGATCTGGCTGATCACCGGCGCCATCACGAAAAACGACAGGAACAGGCTGAGCCCGATGAGGACCTGGTTCGGCGGTGTCTGCTGCAGGCCCATCGCCTGGCGCAGGATCGACAGCACGATGATGATCCGCGTGAAACTCGTCATCATCAGAAGGATGCCCGGCAGGATGCTGAGCAGCCCCATGATGATGAGCACCTGGAGCGACAGCGACATGGAGCCGGAGCCGTTCGGGCCGCCACCAAGCTGGCCGAGCGCGCGGTCCACCGCATCGCCCGCCCCTGGCGCGGCGGGAGCGGCCGGCGCGACCTGCGCGAACGCAGGCATCGCCACCATCAAGGCTACCAGAAAGGCAAGGCCGATCAGCAGCACCTTGTACCAGGAGAACCCGGCTGAGGGGCTGCGCTCCACATCGCGGAACAAGGCAGGGCCACTGCCGACCCGGGTCACACTCACGATACGGACCTTGGCGCGTCGGCTCGGTCGACCAGCGTCACACCGCCACGACCCACTGATACGAGCAGGCGCTTGCCCTCGAATTCAACAACCGCCAGCCGCAGGCCCGGCGAGATCATCATCGTCTCCTTGACGTTGATCAAGCGCGCTTCCGCACGCCCCGGCATCCGGCTTTCCAGGCGTCGCCAAAGATACAGGCAGCCGATCATGAGGCCGCAGACCAGCGGCAGCAGGACGATCAGCTTGAGAATATAGGACCACATCATGAGCGTGGATCAGCCGCGCTTGTCGGGATTGACCAGTTCGGTCATGCGCACGCCGAAGCGATCGCCCACCGTCACCACCTCGCCGCGCCCGATCAGCGTGCCGTTCACGAACACGTCGAGGAGTTCGTTAGCCTGTCGGTCCAGCTCGATGACGCTTGATTCGCCGAGTGCCAGCAGTTCGCGCAGGGTGAGCTGCGTCGAGCCGATCTCCACCGTCAGCTTCACGTCCACGTCCTGCAACAGGCGGAAATTCGCCGCCAGCGCGCCGTCGCCAAGATCCTTGGGCGGGAAGCCGCCGCTCATGTCGTTCACTGGGTCAATCCTTCGAGAGAGGCGAGCGAGGTCAGTTTGATCGCGGCATGGCCATTGGAAGTGCCAACGGTGCCGGTGCCGAGACGATCGTTGCCGACCATCACCGGCACGTCCTTGCCGAAGCTGATCGGGATTACGTCGCCCGGTTGCAGCGCCATCAGCCGCGACAGGCGGATCGTCGGCTCGGCGAGGACTGAGCGGACCGGAAAGCGGATGTTCATGGCCGCCCGCGTCAGCGCGGTCTGCCACGCTGCGTCCTCGGCCGCCGCTTTGGCGACGACCTTGCCGGTCAGCGCGGTGCCATGCGGCTTCAGCGCGGCGACCGGATAGACGAGATCAATGTACGACGGCTTCGCGCTGCCAGGCGCGATGCCGAAACGGGTGACGATCAGGGCATCCTCGCCATCGAAATTCGACAGCATGGACGCGTTGGCCTCGCACCGCCCCACCGTGAAGCTGACGCGGGCGAGCGGCTCCCACGCGGCCGTCAGCGGCACCGCGATCATCTGCCCCAGGCGACCCACCATCGCCTCGGCGGCAGGAGAAAATTCAACCGGCATGTCCACCGGCGCGGCGCCGGTGCCGCCAAAGAAGAGATCGAGCAGTTCGAGAACGAACCTGCCGTCCAGCACCAGCAATGCCGTGCGATCGTCCATGCCCAGCGGCAGCCAGGCGGTCAGCTTGTCCGGGCGCTCCGCGCGATAATCGGCGAAGCGCTGCACCGCGAGCGGTTCGGCCCAGGCCCGCACTTCCTCGCGTAGCAGCGGCTCGAACACGCCGCGCAGCCCCCGCGCAAGACGCGCGGAGAGATGCTGCAGCGTGTGCAGGTCGCCGAACGGATTGAGCTTCGCCTGCCCCAGGCCACCCGTTTGGAGGGCCTGCGGTCGGGCGCGCTCTCGCCGTTCGCGAGCAAGTTCTGGCTTGGCGTTAACCATATGCGGTCACTGAACAACGAAATTGGTAAAGTAGACGTTACTAACGCCGCCAAAGCCCTCTTTCTGTTCCAGCGTATTGTTGATCGCTACGGTCAGCCGCTTCGCCAGCGCGGCCTTGCCCTGGGAGGAAAACACCTGGTCTTCCGTGGTGTCACCCAGCGCCATCAGGATGGCGGAGCGAATCGCGATATCATTGGTCTTGATGTGCTGGATCACCGTATCGTCGTACGGCGTCGACACCGCGATACCCACCTGCAAGAAGTGGATCGAATCCTGGAGATTCGCGGTAAACTCTTTTTCGAGCGCGAAATAATTGGAGGCGTAGCGATCGCCGCCAGCGCCCTCCGGCGTCGGCTTGCCGGCGTGGCCCGAATCGTCGCCGCCGGCATCGCCGCCGTGACCACCGCCCGATCCGCCACCCTCTTCCGGGCGCTTCTGCTCGCTCTTGGGAACCAGCTTCGGCTTGCCTTCATCCGCCGCATGCGCACTGGCGCCGCCCATCACGCCGGCGCCGGCAGCATAAAGGCCCGCCCCAACGCCGCCGCCGATCAGCACCACGCCGCCGACCGCGATCACCAGGATCTTGCCGATCTTGCCCTTCTTTTTGGGCGCGCCTTCGGCCGCGCCCTTGTCCTTGTCACTCACTGCTCATCGCCTTTCGCCGTTCACGCGATTCGTTCGTCGGAGAGCGCGGCCTCGTCTTGCGCCGCGACGCGCCCAGCTCGATTGGTGGAAAGCGGCGCCGACGAGGGCGCGCGCTGATGCTGCTGCTGCTGTCCGCCATCGCCCTGCCCGCCATGACCGACCTGCCCCGCCTGTGCGGAAAGCTTCAGGCCCTTTGCCTCGGCCAGCTCGGCCAGCTTGGGCTGTGCGTCGGCGAGCAACTGACGCGTTTCGGCCTGCTGCGCGTTGAAGTGGACCGCGACGGCATCACCATCGCGCCGCAAGGTCACGTCGATCGTGCCGAGCTTGTCCGGCACCAGGCGGATGCTGGTATCCACGGCGTTCATCGCATCGCGCAGCATTTCGATCCGCTCGATCATCTTCGTCGGCCATGCCTCATGCGCCATGTCGAGCGCGGCATGGCGCATGCCTTCGATCGCACCCACGGCATGGGGCGCCACGTCAGTGGTCGGCACGACACCGGCGATCAGCACGTCTGCCGGACTGGCCGGACGGTCATCACGCGCGGCGCGATGAATGGCGGCAGCGAACACCTGAGCGGCCGGCGCAACCTGCCCTGCGGCGACCAGCTGTGCCGCCGGTGCGGCTTGAAGAACGCCACCGCCCGCGACGGAAAGCGTCGGAGGCACCACCGGCCGATCCTTGCCGGCGCTTGTCGCCGTCGGCACTTCGCCGCGAACGAGCGGCACCTGCACCTGCGGCAAATGCGGCTTTGTAACGCCTGACGGTTCAGCCATGCCGGTGCGCTCGGCAGCCGGTGGCAAAACCGGCGTTGTCACCACCGGTTGCGGCAACGGGGACGGGGCGGACGCCACCGGCGCGCGCGCCTCTGCGCCGTCGGCGGCCGCGAGGCCCTGTTGCACCATCACCGGCGTCGCAGCTTCTGCGGCCTGGGGTGTCGTCGGCAACCCGGCAGAAGGGACAATGGTGGCAGGCCGGGTACCCATCCCGATCGCGGCGACTGGTTCTGCGTTCACCGAAGCGGCGCCAGGTACGGCAGGCTCAAGTCCAGACACCGGCAATGCCAGGCTGCGCACGGGGGCGATTTCCTCACCGGCAACGGACACGGACGCTAACAGCGCCGAAGGAGTGGCTGCGATGATGGTGCTCACGACCTCCGCCGGGCCACGGACCACCGCCGGTACCACGACATCACCGTACAAAACTGTCTCGCCTGGTGCAGAATTTTCGGCCAGCGCGATGGACGAATACGGCTCGAGGCTCGTGGACAAAGCGTCGGCAAGCGGCTGCCCCAAGCCCGGAAGCGGCTCAAGCGTGTCGACAGCCATGAGCGGCGCGGCGAACGGCGCCGGCGTCAGCGGCGGACAGGTGACCAGCCAGACGGGAGGCGTGATCCAGCCGGCGACCGCCGCTTCCTCACCCTCGGCCAGCTCCTTGCCGGGTGTTGCCGGCAAGTTGCTGCCGCTTTCGCCATCACCTTGCCGCGGCATGACGGGCGCCACACCGGCCGGCAGCAACGCCGCAAAATCGACCGCAGGCGAGCCAACGCCAGGCACTATACCCGGCACACTTGGCATGCCCGATGTCGCCGGAATGTTGGAAAGAACGGGAATGGGCAGCATGGCGGTGGTCGGAATCTCGTCGCTTTGGTCCGACCAACCGTTCAGCAAGGATCGTGCCGAACCGTTCGCGTGATCGGACGGGTGGGCGGCGCATCCTGCAGCGCACGAATGGCACGCAGCGCCGCCTCCGCCTCGCCCCGGGCGATCAGCTTTTCGACAGCGCTCTGGTCGCGCTTCGCCGAGCGGGTAGCTTCCGCGGCGCGATCCGCCTCGACGGCTGCGTTGCGGACGCGATTTTCCACCACCTCGGCGTTGCGGTGCAGCTTTTCCCGGTAATGCGCCATGGCGGCGAAGGAGACGGCAGCGCCCGTGCCCTGCCCCGGCGTAACGGCGGAGGCGAGCTGGGCAATGCGCTGCGACAGCGCGGTTTCGCTGGCGACCTGTTCATGCGCGCGCGTTTCCGCCGCGCGCGCCATGCCAAGCTGAAGCGTGCGGACGCGATGCAGCCGCTGCAGCTTCTTGTTATCCATCGCCGAACACGCCGGTCAGCTCCATCACCGCATCATCCAGCGAGACGCTGGCGTCGGCGTCCTGGCGGATGAATTCCATGACGGCCGGGTGATAGGCGATCGCCGCGTCGATCGCGGGATCGGCACCGGCGCGATAGGCGCCCATCAGCACGAGGTCGCGGTTTTCCTCATAGGTCGCGAGATGACGGCGCAGCACGCGCGCGGCCTGGACGTGCGGCTTTCCAGCGATGTCGGTCATCACGCGGCTGACCGACTTCGACACGTCGATCGCGGGATAAACGGCATGTTCGGCCAGCGCGCGGCTCAGCACGATATGGCCGTCGAGGATCGAGCGGGCGGAATCGACCACCGGATCATTGCCGTCATCGCCGTCCGCCAGCACCGTATAGATCGCGGTGATCGCGCCGCCGGTGTTCACATCGGTACCGGCGCGCTCGATAAGGTTGGGCAGCATGGCGATCGCCGACGGCGGATAGCCGCGCGCGGAAGCGGGCTCGCCCAGCGCAAGGCCGATCTCACGACCGGCATGGGCGACGCGGGTCAGCGAATCCATGATCAGGAGCACGTTCTTGCCCTCGTCGCGGAACGCCTCTGCAATGGCGGTCGCGCGCAGTGCCCCGCGGATGCGCAGCACCGGCGAGTGGTTGGCCGGTACGGCGACCACCACCGAACGCTTGCGCGCCTCGCCCGCCACCTTGGTTTCGAGGAAGTCGGCGACTTCGCGGCTTCGCTCGCCGATCAGGCCGATGACGATCACGTCGGCCTTGGCCGCACGCACCATCATGCCAAGCAGCACCGACTTGCCGACGCCGGAGCCGGCCATGATGCCAACGCGCTGCCCCTTGCCGATCGTCAGCAGGCCGTTGATCGCGCGCACGCCGACGTCCAGCGGCTCCAGCACGCGGCCGCGATCGAGCGGCGACTGGAGCTTGCCGGCAAGCGGCCAGCGCGTTGCCCCGCGGATCGGCCCCAGCCCGTCGATGGGATGGCCGGCACCATCGACCACTCGGCCAAGCAGCGCATCGCCCACCTCTGCCTCGCCCGGCGCACCGGTCGGGCGAACCGGCATCTGCGGAAGCAGCGCGGCCGGCCCGCCAAGGTTCATCAGCAGCGTGCGGCCGTTGCGAAAGCCGATCACCTCGGCCTCCACGCCCACGGCCGCGTCCCCGATGCGACACACCGTCCCGACCGGCAGCGTCAGGCCAACCGCCTCCATCAACAGGCCATCATAGGAGGCAAGCCGACCGGCAACCTTGGGCGCGGGCCGGAAATCGGCATTGCCCAGCGCGTCGAGGTAATCGGCGGTGAAGCGATTGAGCATCTGCGACCTTTGGTAAAATCACTCCCGGTGAGGCCGGGATCCAGTTGCGAGCGCCAGGAGAAATCCCGCGGATTGCCGGGACGGCGCCCGACCGTCAGCCGTTGGGTACGGCAACCTTGTCGAGCGCGCGGGTCAGCTGTTCCAGCCACAGCTCCGGCCCATCCTCGACGATGGTCGAGGCGGCCTCAAGGACGAAGCTGCCGCGGGCGAGATTGCCGTCACCGACCGCAAAGATCGTCTCCGGCAACCGGCCTTCGAGCAGCGGCACGTCAGCCGGATGGACGCGCAGGATCGCACTTTCCGACGCATCGGCCAGCAGGTCCGACGCCGCTTCGACACGGCCGGCAAGCAAATCGGCGGAAATGCCAGCCTCGCCGACCAGCCGGGTGACGAGATGAAGAACCGTTTGGCGAAGCTGCCGCGCAATGCGCTCGCGATCGATCCGCTCATCGGATTTCAGCGCGGCGGCGATACCCTCGATCAGCGCCAGATCGCGCTGCGCCAAGGCCTCATGCTCGGCTCGCGCGGCGGCATAGCCGGCGTCGAACCCGGCCTGGTGCGCCTCCGCCAGCGGGTCAATCGCCGGCCCCTCGGCCATCGCCGCCGCAACCGGATCGAGCGTTGGCGGCTCGGGCTCAGATGCGGGCGCCGCATTCGGCGACAGATGCGGTTCCGGTGACGCCGAAAAGGCCTCTTCGATGCGGGCGATCAGGTCACCGGGCGCGAAGCCGGCGGGCCGATCGGCGAAGACTCGCTGCAGCCGGACCGCCGCATCGTCCTGACGCGGCGCAAAGCCGGCGACGAACACATTTGCCGCTGCTTCAGACATAATCGTCCTCGCCCCCGCCCATCATGATCGTGCCGTCTTTCGCCAGGTTGCGCGCGATGGCGATGATCGCCTTCTGCGCTTCCAGCACTTCGCTGAGCTTCATCGGCCCGCGTGCTTCCATCTCGTCGCGGATACCGTCCGCGGCGCGCGCCGACATGCAGCCGAGGAAGCGACCGCGCGCCGCCTCGTCCACGCCCTTCAGCGCACGGGTCAGGATGTCGCCGTCGATATTGCGGATCAACGTGCCAAGGTTCTTGTCGTCCATGTCGAGCAGATTGTCGAAGACGAACATCGCCTCCTCGATCTGCTTCGCCGTTTCCTTGTCGAGCTTGAACAGCTTGGGCATCACGCGCTGCTCGGTCGCCTTGCGGGCGCCCTGAAGGATCTTGGCCGCCTCGCGCGTGCCGCCCAGCTTCACCTGCGTGCCCTGGGCAGCGCTCACCGCGCGGCTGCCGATCATGGTCTTCAGCGTTTCCACCGCCTCCGGCGTGATCGGGCCAAGCTTCGCGATACGGTGCAGGATCTCGGGCTGCGCGGCATCGGGCAGCAGTTCCAGCACCTGCGCGCCGATCGACGGATCAAGGTTCGCGATCAGCAGGGCGCAGACCTGCGGATGCTCCTTCTCGATCATCGCGGCGATGTCAGTGGCGTCGAGCCAGTCGAGCAGCTCAATCTCGCACGCCGCCTCTGGCGGGGTAATGCGGGCGAGAACGCTCTCGGCCTTTTCCTGGCCAAGCGCGCGGTGCATCACCGCCTCGATCTTTGGCTTCGGATCAAAGGTGATGCCGGTGCGCTCGCGCGCACGGCCCACGAAGTCGTCAAGCACGCCTTCCACGTCCGCCTCGCTGACGTCCGCGACGGTGTACATGGCGCGGCCAAGCTCGCGCACCTCGTCGGGCTCCAGCTTCTGGAGGATCGCCGCAGCTTCCTCTTCGCCGACCAGCATCATCAGCACCGCGGCACGCTCGGTACCAGTAAAGGTGCGAAGCGCGACGTCGGTCACTGCGCGCTTGCCTTCATCATGTCACGCACCGCCAGCGCGGCGCGGGCGGGATTGTCACGGGTGAAGCCGCGCACCTTCCCGATCCGCTCATCATAATTGCGGCTCGCCTCGATCTCGTCGAGCGTGACCGGCGGCGTGACGGCGATCTCGGCGCGAAGGGCAGCGCCCTCCCCGTCTTCGCCACCGCCGTCGGCGGAAAGGCCGAGCGCGCCACGCACCGGCGCTTCTGCTTCTTCCTTCTTCTTCATCAGCGCCTTGGCAAGCGGGCGCACGCCAAGCAGCAGCACCAGCAGCGCGATCACGATCGCGGTGACATTGCGCGCAATCACCGGCATCCAGCTGTTGTCATACCATGCCGGGCCGTCGCTGCCCGCTTCCGCCTCACCGGCGAACTTGCGGCTGATAACGGTGACCTGATCGTTGCGCGCCTGGTCATAGCCGACCGCGGAGCGGACCAGCTCGGTGATCTGGTTGATCTCCATCGCGGTGCGCTTGCCCTTCTCCGGCTCGCGCAGCAGCACCGCGACCGAGAGGCGCTTGACCCCGCCCGGCGCGGCGCGCGTCACGGAAACTTCGCGGCCGAGATCATAGGACCGGGCGAACTGGTCGGATTGCTTGTTCGGATTGGGTGCGGGGCCACCGGGAACGGCCTGAACCGGGCGGCCATCGGCACCAAGCGCAGCCTGCGGCTGCTGCAGCGTGGCGGCGGGCGGCGGCGTGTTGCTGAGCGCACCGGGGATCCCGCCGGGCGCCTGGCCATCCGCTGCCTGCGTGCCGGTCCAATTGCCGGTCTCGGCGCGCAGCGCGCCTTCCTTGTCATAGCTTTCGCGGGTGGCCTGCGTCTCGTCCATGTTGACGTCGGCCTGCACCTCGGCGGTGAAGTTGCCCGCACCGACAAGCGGCGTGAGCAGCTGCATCAGCTGCGTGCGATACTTTTCCTCTACCTGCTGCTGCAGAGCAATGCGCTGCTCGGTGCCGCTCTGCCCCTTGCCGCCCGCCTTGGAGAGCAGGCCGCCCATCTGATCGACGATCGTCACCGCCTCCGGCTTCATGCCCGGAACGGAGGAAGCAACAAGGTTGATGATCGACTGGACCTGCGCTTCGCTGAGCGCACGGCCACCCTGCAGCTTCACCACCACGGAGGCGGAAGGCTGGGCATTGTCGCGCACGAACACGCTCGCCTCCGGCATGGCGAGATGTACGCGCGCCTCGGTGACGACGTCGATCTCCTGGATCGACCGGGCAAGCTCGGTCTCGCGCGCCTGGCGCAGGCGCTCACCCTCGACGGCGCGGCTGACACCCATCGGCAGTTGATCGAGGATCGCATAGCCGCCCGGCGCCGCCTTGGGCAGGCCCTGTCCGGCAAGCAGCAGACGGGCGCGGGAATAATCTTCCTCGTTCACCGTCACGGCATCGGTCGCATCGTCGATGTGGCTGTCGATGCTGGCAGCGGTCAGCGCCTGAGTGACGGCCGCCTTGTCGGCATCGGGCAGGCCCGAATAAAGCGTCTTCTGCGGCGCCCCGGACAGCGCGGACCAGGCAAGCGCGGAAGCGCCGATCAGGCTGACCATCAGCGCCATCGGACCGGCGCGGCGAACCGCGGGCTGCGCGAAGACACCCTGGATCTGCTTCAGCGGATTGGCGAAGCGTTCCGGGATGACGGCGTTCGAAGGGGCAAGTGCGTTAGCCATATCAGACCGGCATGCTCATGATGTCCTTGTACGCGGACAGGATCTTGTTGCGGACTTGCAGCGTCGCCTCGAAGCCGACCGACGCCTCCTGGCGGGCGAGCATCACCTTGGCGATGTCCACCGTTTCGCCGCGCTCATAGGCTTCGGAAAGTGCCGATGCCTTGTTCGCCTGATTGTTCACCGATTGGAGCGCGGTCTCCATGGTCGCGGCGAAGCTGCCGGCCTGCTGTGCGCCGGACGCGGGCGCACTTGGCGCCGCCGACACCGTCGCGTTCGCCCGGCTCAGCGCGGCGTTACGCTCCAGGATCTGGGCACGAAGCGCCATCACCCGGTCGATCCCGCCTACACCACCAACACCACTCATGCCGTCAGTCTCCGATCATGCGGCGCGGCGATTTCCTCGCCTTGCTCGCGTGCCTTCGCGAGACGGTAACGCAAGGTTCGTTCCGAAATGCCGAGACGGCGCGCAGTTTCGATACGATTTCCGCCGCACGCCTTCAAAGTCTCCCGAATTGCGGCAAATTCGGAGAGCTGAACGACCGCGCCAAGCGTGCCGGAACTGGCGGCTGCCGGCTCGCTCGCGAACACCGCGGGGCGCGGGGCGCTGGCGCGATCGAACACGATATGCTCGGCCTCGATCGTATCGCCGCCGCAGAACAGCAGCGCGCGCTGGATCACATTCTCCAGCTCGCGGACATTGCCCGGCCAGTCATGACCGGTCAGCTTGGCGACCGCCTCGTGCGAGGGCCAGGGCACGACCGCGCGCGATCCGGCATGGCGCAGGATCATGGTCGCGGCGAGTGCCGGCACGTCCTGCGCGCGTTCCGCCAGCGCCCGCGTGGTCAGCGGAAACACCGACAGGCGGTAATAAAGGTCCGAGCGGAAGCGTCCGGCGGCAACCTCTTCCTGCAGATCGCGGTTGGCGCAGGCCACCACCCGGACGTCGATCGGCACCGGATGGGTTGCGCCGATCGGCACGACTTCGCGCTCCTGGAGCACGCGCAGCAGCTTGGCCTGGAGTGGAAGCGGCATTTCCGCCACTTCGTCGAGCACGATGGTGCCGCCGTTCGCTGCGCGGAAAAAGCCGTCGCCGCCAGATGACGCCCCGGTGAAGCTGCCCTTCACATGGCCGAACAGCATGGCCTCCAGCATGGTTTCCGGCAATGCCGCGCAGTTGATGGCGATGAATGGGCCGTCACGGCGTGTGGAATTGCGGTGAATGGCGCGGGCCAGCACTTCCTTGCCGGTGCCCGTCGGGCCATTGATCAGCACGGTGATATCGGCTTCCGCCACCCGCTCGGCGAGCGCGTAGAGCGCCAGGCTCTCCGGGTCGGCAGCGGTCGGCAGTTCCGGGCCGCCGGCCAGCGCCCGGACAAAGGCGTTGCCGACCACGGCATCGGCGTGATCGAACGTCAGCCGTGCCGGCGCGCCATCGCGGAACGGCACAATCTTGCGCTCTCCGCGGCCCAACACGACGGTGCGCGACGGCACGGGCGATGCCTCGCCCTCCGTCACCAGCCACGCCGTGTCGCCCTGCGGGCGGCCCGTCGGCGCGGTCGTGGAAAAGCCTTGCGCCCGCAAAGAGGAAACCAGAGCAACATGGGCATCAGCAACCATTTTGGATGGAACGACCGCGCGCATTCAAACTTCCCCTGTGAACGATTCCGTCCGTAGTGGTTCATTGGTTAACGGCCTGTTTAACCGGCAGCCGCCCGGCGGAATTCTGCCGGCACGTTGCCGCGCCACCACAAGGGACGCGGGCGCGCGCAGGGGAGCTCATGGATCGGGGCAGCGGCTTGCCGGCCGGCGGCAAGATCCGGCCAAGATTTGCCGGTTACCGGCCGGTCTGCTCCGGCAGGCGCATCGGATCGGCCGAAATCGCGTCGGATCGGCCAAAACAATGCCGTCCGGCGCGTCGATCAAAAAACGCTAAACCCCTGCGCCAGCCTGCCGTTTCGTAGCTCGACGGCTCGGCCCTCCGCTCTGGGGGCGGCGGGAGACCGTAGGCACAAAGGAACGAACCCATGACCGTTATCAACAGCAACATCTCGTCGCTGCGCGCCAGCAACGCGTCGGCGAAGGCTCAGACCTCCCTCTCGACCGCCATGGAGCGTCTGTCGACCGGCAAGCGCATCAACTCGGCCAAGGACGACGCCGCCGGCCTCGCCATCGCCAGCTCGATGACCGCCCAGATCCGCGGCATGAACCAGGGCATCCGCAACGCCAACGACGGCATCTCGATGGCGCAGACCGCCGAGGGCGCGCTGGACGAGGTGAGCAACATGCTCCAGCGCATGCGCGAACTGACGGTACAGTCTTCGAACGGCACCTATCAAGAGTCGGATCAGGAGAACATCCTGTCCGAGATGAAGGCGTTGAACACCCAGATGACCAACATTCTGGAAAACACCACCTTCAATGGCAAGAACCTGTTTGACACCGCGACCAACGAGATCACGATCCAGGCCGGCGCTACGGCAGACGATGCTATCACCATCACGTTTGATCAGCTGACTGCCGATACTAACATCACTGCTGTTGCCACGCTTGCTAACGGGACGACGGCGCCTGCTAATTCTGACCTCGCCACGTTCGACGCGGCTCTTGAGGCCGTGACGAAATCCCGCGCAAACTTGGGCGCGGCTCAGAATCAGCTTGAGTCCGCGGTCAATAACATGACGTCGAACGCTACCAATCTGGCGGACGCACGCAGCCGCATTGAAGACGCCGACTTCTCGGAGGAGTCGACCGCCCTCGCCAAGGCCCAGATCCTCAGCCAGGCGTCGACTGCGATGCTGGCGCAGGCCAATCAGTCGCAGCAGGGCGTGATGAAGCTTCTCGGCTAAGCCGAAAGCGGCACCGGCACCGCCCCCATCTGGGTGCCGGTGTCACTGCGCAGGAACGCACGAACGGCCGGTTCCGCATGGAGCCGTGCCGCGCAAGAACCCCGGTCGCCGATTGGCGGCCGGGGTTTTCGCATCACATGGCGTTCAGCATGTCCAAATGGTGCTTCACCACCGGGGCAGTCTTTGCGGCGACCGTCTTCAGCGGCGCGGCGCTGCCGGACTGGGCGTATCCCGAGTGCAGCGCCAGCGTCTTCTGGTGCGCCGTCTTCTGCTGCGTGACGTACAACTGATCGCGTACCGCGCCGCTCGCTTGGCGCAGTTCAGCGACCATGCGCGACTGTTCCGGCTCGAGCGCCGGCGGCGGCGGCGTGAGGCCAGCCTGCTTGGCGGCCATCTTCACGTCGTTCGTGCTCTTGGTGTGATCCTTGACCATCATCTGAGCGAATTCTCGCACCTTTGCGTTCTTGCTCGTCTGCAGCACCAGATTGCTGGACGTGCGCTCGTAAAGATCGCTCGCCCCTGCCTTTTTCACGAAATCCGAAGGCGATGTCGCCTGCGCCACGGCAGGACCGGCAATGACCATTGCGGCGACCATGGCAAAACTCGATACTAGCTTCACTTGCATCCTCCTGCGATCAACAGCACTCGATCCGGAAAGGACTTTCCCGGTCAAGGGCAGTGCTTGCCGAACATTAGGGACGCAGACGAGTTCCGCTCAGCTTACAACAACTGATATAAATCAACTACTTTACGGCGCATCGCCCGCCAGAATGCGATAGTCGATCGGCTTGAAGCTTCCGCCGTTGGACGAATAAGCGGAACAGGCCGTCAGGCCGATGACGAGGTCCATGGCCGCGCGGAACACGATCTTGTCGCCCGCCTTGCTGATCGGCGGCAGCACTCTAAGCTTCCCCGTTTCGCCATTCACCGGCACGTTCATGAAGCAGTTGAACGCGCATGGGATCATGTCTTCGGTGATGCCGTAAGGCGCCAGCGCCTCGGCGAGGTTGCCGAAGCAGCCGCGGTGGAGCGGCTTGTCAGGATAGAAATGCCGGAACGTGTCATAGCTGCACGGCGTCAGCAGGAAATCGTGGCGGCCGACATCATCGGCGACGATTTCCAGCATGGCACGCGACCGGTTGGAATAAAGCGTGTGCCCGGTCGTGAGATAGATCGTCTCGGCGTAATCGAACGTGCGCCCCGAAGAGATCGCCTCTCCCATGTCATCGGCGTTGAAGGCCAGGAGGTCGGACACCTGCACGCCTCTCGGATCGATCACCTCAAGCAGCGCGCCCTTCGGCAGCCGAAAGGCCGTGCCGCTACGCTCCGGGATACGGATCGCCTCAGTCATTCTGGCCGTGATAGTGGAAGGGGCAGGTCCAGGTCTCGTCCACGGCGCGGCCACTATATTGCCGTGCCTCGCTCGCCTCGCCGTGCCGGGCGAGCATCGGATTACGCGTACCGGCAAGCGCCTCGTCGCGCACCAGGATCTTTTCGCGCATGCTCTCATACAGGCCGTCCGCACGCAGCCGTTCGAACTGGTCGTGCAGGTTGAAGACCAGCGCCGGCTTGGCGAAGCGGCGCGCCGGGCGGCTGGAATTGGGGTGCAGGCCAACGACGAAGAAGGCCTCGCCGCCGAAGCTCAGCGAAAAGTGCACATCCTGGGGATCGGGGCTGACGCGCGCGTCATATTCCTGGCCGCGCCACACGTCCTTGTCGGACAGCGATTGAATACGGGCCCACAGCGCCTTCTCGAACTCCGCCTCGCTCAGCGTGTCGGGGCCATTGAAGACCACGGCAAAGCTTCGATAGAGCGCCGGCTCCTCGCGATAGGCCTCGGCAAAGCGCATCAGACCGTCGTGAATGCGCAGGTCATCCCAGCCACTGTCGATGCGATTGCAGGCGAGGACGTTGAGCGTTCCCTTGGCCAAGGCGGCCTTGGCGCCGACGCAGGGGAAGAGGCGATCCTGGACATGATCCTGGAGCAGCCGCTCGAAGCGGTCCTGATCCTCATGGCGCCAGGGGAACAGGGGTGTCTGGGGCTGTGGCATGGGCCCGGTTTACGCGTGAGGGGTACGGTCCGTTCCCGGGATTCAGTTTGATCTGCGTTAGATGCGCCCGTCTTCCGCGACCCTTCCCGCCCGCCTCAGGCGCTCAGCCGCGCAGCATCGCCTTCTTCAGTCGTGCATGGGCGGAAGACTTGATCTGGCAGACGCGCGCTGCGCCGACGCCAAGCACCGCGCCGATCTCCTCCAGGTTCAGTTCTTCGACGTGATACAATTGGATCACCATCTGCTCGCGCTCCGGCAATGCTGCGATCGCGGCGACCAGGCGGTCACGCATCTGCCCATTGGCCAACTGGTCAAAGGCGCTCGGCTCGTCGCTGGCGAACCAGGGCTGATCGTCGGCATAGACCTCATCGATCGAGTCGAACCGCACCGCCTCCGCGGTGGCATAATCGGCGCGCAGCTTGTCGATGCTGATCTCAAGGTTCGCGGCGATCTCGCCTTCCGACGGGGCGCGGCCGAGCTCCCCGGTCAGCGCCTTGATCGCGCCCTGATAGGCCCGGCGACGCTTGATCGCGCCGCGGGTCATCGCGGCATGACGGCGCAGCTCGTCAATCATCGCGCCGCGCAGCCGCGTGGCAAGATATTGCTTGAGCGTCACCTGCCCGCGATCCTCAAACGACGCGGCGGCCTCGACCAGCGCCACCAGGCCGACCTGCACAAGATCCTCCACCTCCACCGCGGTCGAGACGCTGCCATGGACGTGCCACGCCAGCCGGCGCACCAGCGGCAGATGTTCACGCACCAGCGCCCCCTCGACGCGCGCGCGCTGGCGCGGCGAATAGGTCAGCGGCGTCGCGTCGGCGAAGGCGGCGCGCATCGGCATCGCGCTCATGCCGCCACCGCCATCTGCGGCTGGCCCGCGCCAATTGCCGGATGCGTATCGTTTGCGCCGATCACGGCGACGACTTCGACGGCCTTGTCCTCGGGGACTTCAAAGAAGCTCATGACGGGGGTGTCCGGCAGACAGGTTTTGACCAATTTGCGGATCGCGACACGGATCGCGGGCTGAACGACGAGCGCGAAGGGCTTGGCCTCGGCGATCATCGGCTGGGCGGCGCGCTGCAGCGCATCGACGATGCGGCGGCCAAGTTCGGGTTCGACGACATGGCGACGCGACGGATCGGCGCGCATCGCCTGGCCGAGCAGCCCTTCCAGGCCACCCTCCAGCGTCATCACGCGCAGCGGCTCGCGCACGCCGCACAGTTTCTGGATGATGAGCGGCCCCAGTTCCGGGCGAATCAGCTCGACAATTTCCTCGGCATCTTGCGTGCGCTGCGCGACAACAGCGATGGCAGACGCGATGCGGCGGAATTCCTTCAAGGTGATGCCTTCGTTCAGCAGCGACTTCAGCACACTGGTGAGCGTCGTCAGCGACAGCGGCATGGGGCACAAGGATGCGACGAGCTGCGGGCTGCGCTCCTTCAGACCATCGAGCAGCGCCTGCACCTCGTCCGCGCCGAGCAGATCGGCCGAGTTCGCGCCTAACGCATGGTTCAGGTGCGTGGCGATCACGGTACCGCTGTCGACCACCAAATAACCAGCGCCCGTCGCCGCATCGGCGTCGCCCGGCGCGATCCAGGTCGCGTCGAGGCCGAAGGTCGGATCCTTCGCCTTCTTGCCCTGCAGTTCGCCGAAGCCGGTGCCGGTGTCGAGCGCCAGCATCTCGTCCGGCGACACCTGATCCTCGCCGACGACCACGCCGCCGACCAGCAGGCGATAGGTGTAGGGGGCAAGGTTGATATCGTCGCGCACCTTCACCTGCGGCACGACGAAGCCGAGTTCCTTGGACAGCTGGCGCCGCACGCCGGTGATCCGGCCCATCAGCGGCGCGCCCTTGCGCTCATCGACCAGCGGCACAAGGCCATAGCCGATGTCGAGGTTGACCATCATGCCGTCGGTCACTTCCTCCCACCCGATGCGCGACTGGTCGACCGGCTCGGGCGCAGCGACTTCCTCAACCGGCGCGGGGCGCTGTGCGATCTTGTTGAGCTTCCACGCGGCGAAGCCGGCGATGCCCGCGGCTGGCAGCAGCACCAGATGCGGCATGCCCGGCAGGATGCCGAGCAGGCCAAGGATGCCCGCTACCGGCGTCCAGGTGCGCGGGGAGCCGAACTGGCTGCCAATCTGGCCGGCGAGATCCTTTTCGCTCGACACGCGCGTCACGATTGCAGCGGCGGCGATGGAAAGCATCAGCGCCGGAAGCTGCGCGACCAGCGCGTCGCCGATCGCCAGCAGCGTATAGGTCTTGGCGGCGTCGGCGATCGACAGGCCGTGGCTTACCGGACCCAGGATCAGGCCGCCGACGATGTTCGCCGCCAGGATCAGGATCGCGGCGATCGCGTCGCCCTTCACGAACTTGGACGAACCATCCATCGAGCCGTAGAAATCGGCCTCGGTGGATACTTCGACGCGGCGCTTCTTGGCATCGTCGGGCGTGATGAGGCCGGCGTTCAGATCGGCGTCAATCGCCATCTGCTTGCCGGGCAGCGCATCGAGCGTGAAGCGCGCAGACACTTCGGACACGCGCCCCGCGCCTTTGGTCACCACGATCAGGTTGATGATCATCAGGATCGCGAAGACGAAGATGCCGACGATATAGTCGCCGCCGATCAGGAAGCTGCCGAACGCCTCGATCACATGGCCGGCCGCTGCCTCGCCCTCATGTCCATGGACCAGCACGACGCGGGTCGACGCGACGTTGAGGCCAAGGCGGAACAGGGTCGTGAATAGGAGAACGGTTGGAAAGGACGAGAAGTCGAGCGGCTTTTGCGCGTTCAGCGCAACCATCAGCACCGCGAGGCTGATCGCGATGTTGGCGACGAAGAACACGTCGAGCAGCGCCGCCGGGATCGGCACCACCATGACGAGCACGAGCAGCAGGATCGCGGCGGGCAGCGCCGCCTGGCGCGAGTTGGCGAGCAGCTTCATGCGATCAGGCCCCCATGCTCGCGAGCATCATATAGGCGAGCCGCGCATTGTCTGGAGAGGGGCGCAGCAGGTTGGCGGTCTGCACTCGTGCGGCGGGCGTGTCGCGCCCCATGGCGGCGCTTGCCCAATTCATCGCATCGGCCGCGGACTGGTTCGCGCCGGTGATGACGGTGGCACCCTCCATGTCGAGCATCTGTGCGGCAAATTGCAGACGCGGCAAATCGTTGCCGGCATTGCCGGTGCTGCCGGCAGCGCCCGCCCCGTCGCCCAGCTTCGCTCCGAACCGTTCATACACTTCGGAAAGGGAGCGGGCGGAGCCATCGCGATTGAAGAAGACGTTGCGATTCGCACCGGCAGCGGCGGGGAACATGCTGGCGGCGGTGCGGTCGGGCGACACTTGCATTGCCCGTAGGAACTGCTTGGCACCGCCCAGCCCCAGGAAATGCGCCATGTAGAGGTCGGTGCCCGTCGCTTCGCGGCCGAGGCTCGCCTCCAGCGCATCCTTGTTGTCGCTGGCATGTTCGGCCGCCATCAGGGAGGCGGCCTCGGGATTGTTGCGCAGGTCCAGGATCGCGCGGCGCATTCCGGGATCGCTCACGGTCAGGCGGCCGGAGGACGTGCGCTGGATGCTGTTCGCGGCCCAGCCCATGCCGTGTTCGGCGCCATGATCCTTCACCACGGCAAGCCAGGATTGTTCAATGAACTGGTAGAGGCCGGTAGCCGAGGAGGTGCCGGCACGCGCGGAAGCGTTGAAGCCGCTCTCCACCTTGGCCTGACCCATCAGATAGTCGAAGTCGATGCCGGTACGGGCGGCGGCCTGCTTGATCGCAGACTGCACGCGCCCGGCGACGGTATAGACGGCGTTGATGGTCATCGTTGCTGTGCGCACTTCCCTGTTTCAGGAGTGCCATCAGCAAGAGGTGTGCCAATCCTCCCCGCCGCGGGGAGGGTCAGTTACGCGTAGGCCACGGGGCCGCGACGATAGGCATTGCCGCCCTCGCCGGTCAGAAGTTGCAGGCGGCGGCGGACATTTGCCGCCATCAGGTTCACATAGATGCGGCAGGTGTCGTTTAGCCGGTCCGCCTCGTCCGCCAGCTCGCGCAGCTCCGGCCCGGCCGGCCCGCCGCCCATGCCGCGCAGCGTCTCGATGGCGGTGAGCTTCGCCGATGTCGCCTTTTCCAGCCCCGCCACGTCGTTGGTCTTCAGCGCGGTGATCTCGCTGTGCAGCGTTTCGATCACGCGGATCAGGGCGTCACGCCTTGTCATGCGACATCCATTCGTAGCGGGCTGCGATCAGCGCGTCCGCGATCTTGGTGGGGGAAAGAGGATAGCGGCCCTCGGCGATCGCCTGCTTGATGTCCTGGACGCGCTGGGCATCCACCGGAGCTGCCGTCGCCAGCTGGGCGGCAACGGTTGGCGCCGCCGCGGCCGCCGCCTGCTTCGTCACGCCCGCAGGCTGAGCCGGCGCGGCCACCCGCGTGACCGCGGAAACCTTCCGATCCGTGGGCTTGGCCCCGATTGAGTCGATCATGAAAACACCTGCTGCGCCTCGATCCCGACGGGATAAACGGCAGCGGCATTCCCCGCTTTAGGACTTTTTTCACTCAACCCATCCCGGCAGCGTCGCGCGGCCCGGCGCCAGCGCCACCGCCTGCACCGGCATCTTGCCGCTGTCGACGCGCACCATCAGCCGCTGGCCCTCCGCCGCATCGGCTAGGGCGATGCCTTCGCGCGTGATCGAGAAGCCGTCCGAACCCGCCTCGATCACCAGCGGATCGCCGCGCTTAATGATTTTTTCGGCCGCCGGCGCCGGTGCCGCCGCCGCGGCGCGCGCGACCACCGCCTGCTGTGCCGGCATCCGGATCGGAACGAACAGTCGCCACTCCGGCGAAGCGCAGGACACGACAACGGCGTCATGCGCGTCGGTCCGCCACGACAGGGCTACCGTCGGGCATTGCTTGAGTCGCAGCCGCCCGTCGATGGCGGCGCGCGGGCCGCCGTCCTCACCGATCGACTTGCCGGCAAAGGCGGCAACCGCCTTGTCGAGCGCGGCGGTATCCTGATGGGGGGCGGCAGCAAGCGCCAGAGCGAGCGCGATCACATAGTATCTCCGGTGAACGACAGGGTAACCACTACCTGTCGGCGCGACGGCCGGTCGGCAGTGACGATGACGAGGCGGCCGGGCGCGACGGTCGCAAGCGCCGCAGCAACCGCGCGGGCGCGATCCGCCGCGAGCACGGCAGCGCTACGCGTGGCGGGATCGACGTCCGCCGACGAGCCATCGACCGACGCCGTGACACGCAGGGAAACGCGCGGATCACGGGCCGCCTCGCGCGCCCAGGCAAGCAGGCTATCGGGGGACGATGGCAGAACCGCCGACCCGGCGGCGAAATTGAAGATTCCCGCCGCCGCCACCGGCAACGGATCAGCGGCGCTCTTCGCCGGCGCCGCGCCGAAGCCTGCCCGCAGGCCGCTGATCAATGCCTTGCGATCGAGCTGCTGATTGGCCTGAAGCAACACAAAGAAGCCCACGAGGAGCAAGGCCAGGTCGGCAAGCGTGATGAGCCACAGCGGGCGGCCCGGTGGGCTGGCGGGGAACTCGTCGGCGAACGTCATGCCGCCGCGCCCGACCTTTCAACAGCCCAGTCGGCGGGCGCCTCTACCGTGCGATGCATCGGCGTTACGCTGGCGCTTCGTGGCTGTTCACGCGCTGCCAGCGCGACCAGCGGTGCTTCCAGCCGGACGCGCTCGAATGCCTCGGCGCGTGCTGCGACACGCAGTCGGGTAGCGACGGGCATGGCGACAAGGTTGCCGAGTAGCGCGCCGTACAGCGTCGCCAGCAGCGCAACCGCCATCGCCCCGCCGATCGCCTGCGGGTCCGTCATCTGAACGAACATCGCCACCAGGCCGACAAGCGTGCCGACCATGCCCGTTGCCGGCGCGGCTTCCGCCATGCCGGCCCAGACATCGGCAGCGGCGACGTGCCGCTCGATCCGTGCGCGGCGCAGGTGCTGGAGATGCGCCTCGACGTGCTGCGGGCCGAATCCGTCGACGATGTCGGCTATGGCAGCGGCGACATCAGGGTCGGCAATAACCGACTTGTCGAGCGCGACGGCGCCGTGGCGGCGAGCGATGCGGCCCAGGGCGGCGATCTGCTGCAGCAGCGGATCGGCCGAGAAGCGGCGACGCGGCAGCGAGCGCAAGGCAACGATCGCTCGTCCCAGATCGCGTGCCGGCGTGCGCAGGATCGCGGCGAGGATCGTGCCACCGCCGACGATTGCCAGCGCAACCGGATCGAGAAAGGTGGCAAGGTTCATGCGCGGGCCCCGAGGTTCATGCGCGGGCTTCTGCAAACGCTGGGCCAGTTTGGTTAAGCGCCTGCTCGTCACCTCCCGTTCGTCCCACATCAAGTCGAGGGACGAACGCACCTTCGTCATGCCGGGCCTGTCGCGGCATCCAGGGTGCCGCGCATCTCTGGCCGGCGTGGCGTCGCCCGTTCCGTTGACCCGCTCCCCGGCAATCATTGCCGGCCGCCCGGCAAGCCTTTGCCGCCCTGCCCTGCCGCCGGCGGCAACGCGCGTCGGCAAGCCGTTCTGGCACGCCCCTTGCTGATCGTTCCGCGCACAGGAGGTGCGGGAGTTCACATGGCCAACGGCAATCTGTTCGGAGTTCACGGTGCGGCGCTCGAGGTCCGGGCGCAGCGGATGAACCTGCTCGCCTCGAACATCGCCAATGCTTCGACGCCCAATTTCAAGGCGAAGGATATCGATTTCACCCAGGCGCTCGCTTCGGTCGAGCGGCAGGGCGGGATCGATGGGGCGACGCTGTACCGGACGCCGGACTCGCCCTCCATGGACGGCAACACGGTGGAGCTCAGCAAGGAGCAGACCGCCTTCGCCGAGAACGCCGTGCAGTATCAGACCACGCTCTCGTTCCTGAACGGCCGCATCAATCAGCTCACCCGCGCGCTGAAGGGAGAATAACCCATGGCGAACCAACCACTTTCCATCTTCCAGGTCGCCGGGCGGGCGATGTCTGCGCAGCTCGTGCGGATGAACACCACGGCGTCCAATCTCGCCAATGCGGGCGCGGTCAGCGGCTCGTCCGAGACCGCCTATCGCAGCATGAAGCCGGTGTTCCGCACCGAATTTGATCAGGCGACCGGCATGGCCACGGTCAATGTCGAGCGCGTGGTCACGGCGGGTGAGGAGCCGATCAAGATCCGCGATCCGAACAACCCGATGGCCGATGAAGAGGGCTTTGTTTACCAGTCCGCCGTTGATGAAACGCGCGAGCTGGTCGACATGATGGAGACCGCGCGCTCCTATCAGAACAACGTGGAGGTGATGAACACCGCCAAGTCGTTGATCGTCGACACGCTGAAGCTGGGGCGCTGATAGATGGCCTCCTCCTTCGACAGCACGATCGCCAGCCTCGGGCTCAGCAGCACGGCGAACACCACCGCAAACACCGCGACGAGCAAGTCGACCTCGCTCGGCCAGGCGGATTTCCTGAAGCTGATGACGGCGCAGATGAAGAACCAGGATCCCTTCGATCCGGTCGACAATACGCAGATGGTTGCGCAGATGGCGCAATTCTCCTCGCTCGCCGGTATCACCGAAATGTCGTCCACGCTGACCGCGATCGCGGAAAAGCTTGGCGCGACCAGCCTGCAGGATGCGGTAAGCTATGTCGGCCGCACGGTGCTGACCGAAGGCAATGTCGCCCTTGGCCGATCTGCGGGCGGCATCGCCGGCGCGATCGAGCTGGAGGGGGACGCGAGCAACGTCACCGTCTCCATCTCCGATGCGAACGGCCAGCTGCTGCACACGGCCGATCTCGGCGCGCAAAAGGCCGGCACGATCTCCTACGATTGGGATGGGCTGGATACGGCCGGCGCGAATGCTGGCGCCGGTCCCTTCTCCGTTGTCGTGAGTGCCACCAGCGGCACGCAGGCGATCGGGGCCACCAGCCTCGTCTGGGCGCCCGTCACTTCCGTTTCGACGACCACCGGTTCGCCGGTCCTCACCCTCCCCGGCATTGGTGAGATCCCCGCCAGCGCCGTCCGCCAGATCGGCTGATCCCCTTCACTCCAGCCTTGCCGCTTTTTCAGGAGTTTTCCGATGTCCTTCTACACTTCGCTTTCCGGTCTTCAGGCTGCGCAGACCGACATGTCGACCATCTCGCACAACCTCGCCAACGTCTCGACCAACGGATTCAAGAAGAGCCGCAGCGAGTTCACCGACATCATGGCGTCTAACTTCACCAGCGATCCGCGCCGGCTGGTCGGGTCGGGCGCGGCACTGGCGCAGAACAAGCAGATGTTCGGCGCGGGCAGCCTCGTTACCACCGGCTCGTCTCTCGACCTGGCGGTGGCCGGTGACGGCTTCTTCGCGGTGAAGACGACGGCCGCCGGCGGCAGCACGACCGCTTATACGCGCAACGGCAGCTTCGGCGTCGACACGAACCGCTACATCACCGACGCGCAGGGCAGCCGCCTCCAGGCCTTCGCGGTCGAGACGGACGGCACCGTTCCGGGCGCCGGCACGCTGATCGACGTCCGCGTGCCGATGACCAGCGGCACGGCCACCGCGACCGGCAGCGTCACGTTGAAGGCCAATCTCAACAGCGGCGCGGCCGCTTCGGAAGCGGAATTCAGCCGCACCAATCCGGCGAGCTATGCCAGCGCGACCAGCACCACCATCTATGACGCGGCCGGCAATTCGCAGACGCTGACGAACTATTTCGTCCGCAAGGAGCCGAGCGATGCGGCCAGCACCGCCAGCGAATGGACCGTGCACAGCTTCGTCGGCGACGTCGAGATGAACGAGGGCGGCACGGACATCGCCTTTGACGCGGACGGCAATCTGCTGGGCAGCGCGACCCTGACGCTCGCCTTCCCTGACGCGGGCGACACAACGCGCGCGCCGATCAGCTTCGACCTGACCGGTTCCACCGCCACCAAACAGGCGTTCAACGTCACCTCTCGTTCGCAGGATGGCACCGCGCTGGGTGAGTTCGCAGGCATCACGGTGGACAGTGCCGGCATCATCACCGCCAGCTATTCGAACGGTGATGCGGTGAAGCTGGGCAAGGTCGCGCTGGCGAACTTCGTCAACCCGACCGGCCTGCGCCAGAACGGCGGCCAATATTGGAGCTCCACCGGCCTGTCCGGCACCGCCACCATGGGCGCGGCGAACGAGAACGGCTTCGGCAAGCTGATGTCCGGCACGATCGAGGGATCGAACGTCGACATCACCGAGGAACTGGTCGAGCTGATCGCTGCGCAGCGCAACTTCCAGGCGAATGCCAAGGCGCTCGATACCTCAAGCCAGATCTCGCAGACGATCTTCAACATCCGCGCGTGATTCTGGCCTGACTCTTGCTCTTCCCCGTTCGGACTGAGCCTGTCGAAGCCCGTGTGCCGCCGGCACGCCCTTCGACAAGCTCAGGATGGACGCAGGAAGGATCGAGGACCGAGTAAATGGACAAGCTGGTCTATACGGCGGCGACGGGCCTCAAGGCGCACATGGCGGCGCAGGCCGCGATCGCCAACAACATGGCGAACGCGTCCACCACCGGCTTCCGCGCCGATCGTGTGGTTTTCGATCGTATCGAGCTGAAGGGTGGCGGCGCGCGGTTCGACGCGCGCGCGCCGGCGGCGCAGGAAGTGACGGACGCCGACCGCAGCGTCGGCGCGATGATCCAGACCGGCCGCAACCTCGACGTTGCGCTGACCGACAGCGATACTTGGCTCACCGTGCAGTCGCCGGACGGAACGGAGGCCTATACCCGGCGCGGCGACCTCACCGTTACCGCATCGGGCACGCTGCAGACGGGCGACGGCTATCTGGTGATGGGCTCCGGCGGCCCGATCACCATCCCGCCCTATAGCTCGCTGTCGATTGGATCGGATGGGTCCATCTCCATCGTTCCGCAGGGCGGCTCTGCCACCGACACAACCGTGGTCGACAAGCTGAAGCTCGTCTCGGATCGGGGGTCTTCGACGGTGAAGGGCCTCGACAATCTGATGCACGTACGCGGTGGCGGTGTGCTGCCGGAGAACATGGACGCCAAGATCGCGTCCGGCACGCTCGAAGAGAGCAACGTCAACATGACTCAGGTGCTGGTCGACATGATCGAGAACCAGCGAAGCTACGAGGTCCAGGCCAACCTGCTGAAGGAGGCCAAGACCATGGACGAAGGCGCCGCCTCCGTCATGCGGATGCCGGGGTAATCGATAACCACCGTTCGTGCTGAGCCTGTCGAAGCACGTGCGCCACGATCACGCCCGCCCAGAACATGCACTTCGACAAGCTCAGTGCGAACGGATTGAGGGATAGAACGCCATGACCACCGCCGCCATGCACATCGCGCGCACCGGGCTCGACGCCCAGGATACGCGCATGCGGGTGATCTCGAACAACCTCGCGAACGTGAACACCACGGGGTACAAGCGTGATCGCGCCTCGTTCGAGACGCTGAGCTATCAGGTGATCACCGCCCCGGGTGCGCAGTCGACACAGGAAACGAAATACGCCACCGGCCTGAACCTGGGCACCGGCGTGCGCGTGCAGAGCAATGCGCGGATCGACACGCAGGGGTCGCTCAACACGACCGGCAACAGCCTCGACATGGCGCTGGACGGCGACGGCTATTTCCAGGTGCAGCTGCCGGGCGGCCAGCTTGGCTATACCCGCGCCGGCAATTTCTCGCGCTCGCCCGAGGGCCTGCTGATCACCAGCGAGGGGTATCAGGTGATGCCGGGCATCAACGTGCCCGAGAACGCCACCGCGATCACCATCGGAATGGACGGCACCGTCTCCGCGACCATCCCGGGTCAGGCGGAAGCATCCAACCTCGGCCAGATCCAGGTGGCGAGCTTCCCCAACACCGCCGGCCTCCAGTCGATCGGCGACAATTACCTGGTCGAGACCGCCGCGTCGGGCACCGCCAACATGGGCGTGCCGGGCGAGGACGGGCGCGGCAAGATCCGCCAGGGCATGCTGGAGGCGTCGAACGTCAACGTCGTCGAAGAGCTGGTCGACATGATCGAGACGCAGCGCGCTTATGAGGTCAATTCCAAGATGATCTCGGCGACCGACGACATGCTCAAATACGTCAACCAGAACATCTGATGACGGATCGAACGATGCGTGTTCTCGCTCTTGGCGCGGTGGCGCTGCTGGTCTCGGCACCGGCGCAGGCTGGGCTGTTCGGCAAGAAGAAGCCGGCGGAGGATTTCACCGCCGTGCATCCTCTGCCCGTTGCCGCGCCCGCCCCGGCACCGGCAACCGGTGCGATCTTTCAGGTGGCGGACGGCTATGCCGCGCTGCACGAGGGCTGGCGCGCGCGGCGCGTCGGCGATCCGCTGACCATTGTGCTGGTGGAGCGCACCGCGGCGTCCAAATCCTCGACCTCCAAGCTCGATTCGGGCGGCGGCTTCGGCCTTACCCCGCCGACCACGGGCCCGCTCAACCTGTTCAACACCACCGACGCCAGCGCCAGCGGCACCCGCAACTTCAACGGCACGGGCACCGCCGGCCAGGCCAATTCGCTCTCGGGCGAGATCTCGGTCACGGTGGCGCAGGTCTATCCCAACGGCACCATGCTGGTGCAGGGCCAGAAGCGCGTGACGCTGAATCGCGGCGACGAGTTCATCCAGATCAAGGGCCTGGTGCGCACTGCCGATGTCGACCGCGACAATCGCGTGCTCTCCACCCGCGTCGCCGATGCGCAGATCGCCTATACCGGAAAGGGCGACGTCGCCCGCGCCGGACGGCAGGGCTGGCTCAGCCGCTTCTTTCAGGTGGTGAGCCCGTTTTGATGGCCCGCCCGCGCCTCTCCTCTCCCGTCCGTGCCGAGCTTGTCGAAGGACGTGTCACGGGCGCTGGTGTCTGGAGCACGGGCTTCGACAGGCTCAACCCGAACGGAGGGGGGCGCCGGAACTCCTCCCCCGTTCGTCCTGAGCTTGTCGAAGGACGTGCCACGTGGGCTGACGCCCGGGGCACGAGCTTTGACTGGCTCAGCCCGAACGGGGGATGGGGTATGGCAAAGGCATCCACTTATCCCGCATTAACCACGCCTCCGCTAGCCCGAGCATCATGACCATGATCCGCACCCTTCTCGCCTGCATCGCCGCGCTCCTCGTCGCGACGCCCGCCGCGGCCGACCGGATCAAGGATCTCGGCGGCTTCCAGGGCATCCGATCGAACCAGCTGACCGGCTATGGCGTGGTCGTCGGGCTGCCCGGCACGGGCGACGACAATCTCGAATATACCGTGCAGTCGATGAAGGCGGTCGCCTCGCGCTTCGGCCTCCAGCCGCCGCCCAATGCGAACCAGGGTTTGAAGAATGCCGCGGTGGTGATGATCACCGCGGAACTCCCGGCATTCGCTAAGCCCGGCCAGCGGATCGACATCACCGTTTCCTCGATGGGCAAGGCCAAGTCGCTGCGTGGCGGCAGCCTCATCATGGCCCCGCTGCTCGGCGCGGACGGGCAGATCTACGCCATGGCGCAGGGTAATCTGGCCGTCGGCGGTCTCGGTGCCGAGGGAAAGGACGGCTCGCAGATCGTCGTGAACACGCCGTCGACCGGCCGTATCCCGGAAGGCGCGACGGTGGAGCGCGCAGTGGCGACCGGTTTCGCCGATTCGCCGAACCTCACCTTCAATCTCCAGCGCGCCGACTTCACCACGGCGCAGAACGTTGCAGCCGCGATCAACCAGAAGCTTGGATTTGGCGTGGCGCAGGCAGTGGACGCGGTGTCAGTCGCGGTACGTGCGCCGATGGGCGCGGACGTGCGCGCCACGCTGATGTCGACGATCGAGAACCTCGACGTCGTCTCTGCCGAGCCGCCCGCCAAGGTGATCGTCAACGCGCGCTCAGGCACCGTGGTCATCAATTCCGCGGTGCGCGTCGGCCCTGCCGCCGTCACCCACGGCAAGCTCACCGTCCGCATCGACGAGAACCAGCGCATCAGCCAGCCGGCTCCCTTCAGCCAGGGCCAGACCGCAATGGAGCGCAAGTCCGGCGTCAATGTCGAGGAGGAAAACCGCCCGATGTTCCTGCTCGCCCCCGGGCCGAAGCTGGCCGATATCGTCAAGGCGGTGAACGCCATCGGCGCCTCGCCGGCCGATCTGGTCGCCATCCTCGAGGCGCTGAAGGAAGCCGGGGCGCTGAAGGCGGAGTTAATCGTCCTGTGAGCACCATCACTCCAGCCACCGCCCCCGCCTCCATTTCCGGCGCGACAGGCCTCGACACTGGTCTGAAACGCACCGCAACGAAGGAAAACCTCGCCGCCGCCGGACAGCAGTTCGAAGCGGTCTTCACGTCCATGATGCTGAAGTCGATGCGGCAGGCGAAGCTTGCCGAGCCATTGTTCGACAGCCAGGCGATAGACACGTTCCGCGACATGCAGGACCAGAAACTGGTGCAGCAGATGGCGCAGCACACGCCGCTCGGCATCGGCAAGGCGATGACCGAGTTCCTGTCGCGTGCCTTATCCGCCACACCGCCGGAAAATTCGACCTCCAGCCCGGCAAGCGGGGAACCGGCCGGCATTTCTCAATCCGACCTTAACCAGACGGCGGGCATCAAGCCCGCGTGAGCGACCTTCTTTCCATCGGCGCGTCAGGCGTACGCGCGAATCAGGCTGGCCTGGCCGCGGTGTCCGAGAACATCGCGAATGCCGGGGTGTCCGGCTATTCGCGGCGCACGATCGAAACCAGCGAAGTGGTCAGCATCAGTGCCCGCACGGGCCTGACGACCGGCCATGGCGTGTTCGTGACCGGGGTCACCCGCGCTGCGGACCAGTTCAAGGCGGCCGCGGTGCGCTCCGCCGGTGCCGATCTCGCCCGAACGGAAGCAGGCGGCGTATGGCTGGACCGGATCCAGTCTTCGCTGACCGGCTCGGCACTCGACACCCGCCTCACCGCCTTTTTCAATGCCGCCAAGGGCGTGGCGGCCGATCCCACCGCGACTGCGCCGCGGGCGGTCATGCTGGAACAGGCACAGGCGCTCGCCGCCGCCTTCACCTCGACCGGCGCCGCGCTCGCCACCGCAACCAGCGAGCTCGACGCGACGGCCGATCAGGCAGTGGCCGATCTCAACGGTTTGTCCGCCGCCCTGGCAAAGGTGAACGACGGGCTTGGTCGCGCGCCGCCGAACTCTACCGGTGCTGCCAACCTGGCCGATCAGCGCGACGAGATATTGGAGCGTATGAGCGCGCTGGTCGATGTCTCCGCCAGCTTCGACGCGGCCGGCCGCGCCACCGTTCGGGCCGGGATCGGCACCGGCGCGGTGCTCGTCAGCGGGACGCAGGCGTCGACGGTAAGCTACGCCCGCAATGCGGAAGGCGCGGTCTCGATCGCGGTGCAAAGCGGCGCCGACGTCGCGATCCTCGCACCAGGGGGCGGAGCGATCGGCGGGATTGTCGACGGCGCGCAGCGGATCGCCGCCGCGCGCACCGAACTGGCCGAGATGGCGACCGCCTTTGTCGCCGGGGTGAATGGTGTTCAGGCCGGGGGGCAGACGCTGGACGGGGCTGCGGGACAGCCGCTGTTCGCCGTCGGCGCCTCGCCCACCGATATCAGCGTTGCCATGACCGATCCGCGCGGCATCGCAGCGGCCGCGCCGGGCGAAGGCAATCGCGGCAACGGCAACATGGCCGCGCTCGAAAGCCTGCGCAGCAGCGCTGGCTTCGAAAGCGGGTTGAGCAACATGGTATCGAGCAACGCCGCCGCCATTCAGGCGCGCGGCGTGGTTGCCGATGCCCAGTCGGCCATCCACGACAGCGCGATCACCGCGCGCGATGCCATCTCCGGTGTCGACCTGGATCGCGAGGCGGTCGACCTGCTGCGGTTCCAGCAAGCCTATCAGGCGTCGAGCCGGGTCATTTCGATTGCCCGTGATACCTTCCAGACCCTGCTGGATATCGGCTGATGAGCGCCAATCTCTCTACCAATCTGTTCTACAACCGCTCCACCGCGTCGATGCAGAAGCTGCAGGCGCAGTTCGACCGGCTGAACGAACAGGTGTCCACCGGCAAGAAGCTGCTGGCCCCGTCGGACGACAGCGTCGGCTATCAACGGCTGCAAGTGATCAACCGCGCCAACGCCGATGGCGTTCAGGACGCGGCCAATGTCCAGCTCGCGCAAGCGACGCTGCAACAGGCCGGTACCAGCCTGTCGCAGATCGCCCAGCAGTTGCAGCGCGCGTCGGAACTGGTGATCCAGGGCAAGACGGGCACGAACTCCGCCTCCGCGCAGGAAGCGATCGCTACCGAGCTGGAGGGCATTCTTCAATCGGTCGTCTCGCTGGCGAACGGCAAGGATGCCCGTGGCATGCCGCTGTTCGGCGGCAAGGATGACGCTGCTGCCGTAACGGCGGGCGCGGGCGGCACGCTCGCTTTTGCCGAGGGCAAGGCACCGGCGGTGCCGATCGGGGATGGCCAAAGTGTTGAGGTCACCGTCAACGCCGGTGATTTCCTGGCGGTGAAGGACGGCGGCGATCTCGGCAGCGCCATCGCGGCCATGGTGGCCGCGCTCCGCGCCGGCGAGGCACTGCCGGAAAGTGCCGCCGATACGCTGGCGACCGTTAGCGATCAGGTGACGGCGACACAGGCGTCGCTAGGCGCGCGCGAGGTGCGGGTCGATCTTCAGGCGGCGCAGATCAAATCGGCCGCTGATGATCGCGAGATCACGCGATCGGGGATCGAGGATGCCGATCCGACGGAGACGATCGTCGAACTGCAAAAGACCATGACGGTCCTGCAGGCGACTCAGGCAAGCTTTTCCAAACTCTCCAGCCTTTCGCTGTTCGATTATCTTAGATGATTGAGGGCCTTGCGAGGCGGTCCAGCCGAATTTTCCGGTAAAGAATCAGCCCAGTTGTCCGTTTAACATTTCGGATAACGCATCTCCCGGGGATTATCATGTTCGCCGCCATCGGCCTCGTCGTACTCATTGCCATGGTCTTCGGCGGCTTTGCCTTCACGGGCGGTGCGCTTGGGCCGGTGCTGCACGCATTGCCTCACGAGATGCTGATCATCGGCGGCGCTGCAGTGGGCGCGCTGATCATCGGCAATTCCGGCAAGGAACTGAAGGCGATGGGCGGGGGTCTCGCCAAGGTCTTCAAGGGGCCGAAGTACAAGAAGCAGGATTATCTGGACGTCATCTTCCTGGTGTCCAAGCTGATGAAGATGCTGCGGATGGAAGGCCCGATCGCGCTCGAGCCGCATGTGGAAGATCCCAAATCCTCTCCGGTTTTCGCCGAATATCCCCGTCTGGTGGCCGATCACACGCTGGTGAACCTGATCGCCGACACGCTTCGCCTGGTCGTCGTGTCCTCCGGCACGCTGGACGTGCATGCGGTCGAGGACGTGATGGACAATGCCATCAAGACCCACCACCACGAGGTGGAAGGGCCGCACACCACCTTGTCCTCGTTGGCGGATGCGCTGCCCGCACTCGGCATCGTCGCGGCGGTGCTTGGCGTGGTGAAGACCATGGGCTCGATCGATCAGCCGCCGTCGGTACTGGGCGGCATGATTGGCTCGGCTCTGGTCGGCACCTTCCTTGGCGTGCTGCTCGCCTATGGCATCGTCAGCCCGCTCGCCTCGCGTCTGAAGCAGGTGATCGATGCCGATGCGGCGATCTATCACGTGGTGAAGCAGATCATCATCGCCTCGCTGCACGGGCACCCGCAGCCGCTGGTGATCGAGGCCGCTCGGTCGGGCATCGCTCACGTCAACCAGCCCGGCTTTGCCGAGGTGTTCGACGGGCTGAGGGGCAAGTAAGTGGCCGCACGCGCGCCGCACGGAAGCAATCAGCCTCCAAAGATCATCGTCAAGAAAGTCTATATCGAGGGTCACGGCGGCCATCACGGCGGCGCGTGGAAGGTCGCTTATGCCGATTTCGTGACGGCGATGATGGCCTTCTTCCTGCTCATGTGGCTGCTCGGCGCCACCACGGAGAAGCAGCGGAAGGGCATCGCGGACTATTTCGCGCCGACGATCCTCAACACCAAGTCGCTGGGCATCGGCGGCAGCGGTCTGCTGGGCGGACAATCGGTCACGTCGAGCGAGAAGACCGGGCCGCATGACGGCAACTCCCGCATGCCGACGATCGTCTCCAAGGCGGAAGGCTCCGGCGGCCCGCAGATGGGCACTGGCAAGAAGGGGTCGCTGCGCAGCGCCGAGGCGATCGCCGCGGAGGATCGGCGGAATTTCGCCAAGCTGAAGGCGCAGGTCGAACGACAGCTGAAGGAGCGCAAGTCACTGGCGGCGCTCGCCAAGCACATTCGCTTCACCATGACGCCGAATGGGATGCGGATCGATCTGGTGGACGATGCGAATTATTCGATGTTTGCGCTTGGCACCACCTCGCTCGAGAAGGACGCTTCCGCGCTGATCGGCATGGTGGCGGAGGGCATCCGTGCGACGCAAAACCCGATCATGATTCGGGGTCATACCGACAGCCTGCCCTACGGTGATCCGCGGGCGATGAACAACTGGATGCTCGGAACCGCGCGGGCCGAAGCCACGCGGCGACGCCTGGCGCAGGGCGGAATCCCGGAGAACCGATTCTATCGCATCGAAGGGGTAGCCGATCGCGAGCCGATGATCGTCGAAAATCCGATGGACCCGCGCAACCGGCGCGTCGCCATCACCCTTCTGTATCGTGAAGGAGCATTCGGACAATAGTCTGTCCGTAGTGAATGCTTTTAAGCCGCCCGGCGATACTTGGCGGCCGCCCCTCAACCGGGTAGAGACCACGTCTTGTCCCGGGGGGGATCTGTGCTTTCATTATCGTGTTTCAGGGGAGGAAAGGTAACGTCAGCGGCTGTGGTTCTCGCTGCCCTTACGCTGGCTTACCCCGCGCCCGGACAGCAGGCACCCGTCACCAATGCCGAACCTCTGCTGCCTGCGCACACTGGCGATCCGATGGCGATCCGTGCGGAGGACGATCCGCTGCTGGAACTCACCCGCCGCACCGCTTCCGTGGAAACGCTGCGCCAGATCGTTGACGCAACGCTTGCGCGTGCGCCCGAAGCGGCGGAGGCCAGCGCCAACCGCGATCAGGCCGATGCTGCGCTTGGCGAGGCCAAATCGGTCCGTCGGCCGACCGTCGATGTCACCATCACCAGCTACAAGGTGCTGTCCCGCAACTTCGGGAACAACATCGAGAACATCATCGAGGAATCGCGTCCGGGCCGCCGCACCGATCAGCTGCTGACGGTGGACCAGCTCCTGCTGGATGGCGGGAGTGCGAATGCTCGCATCGGTGCCGCGCGGGAGCGGCTGCGCGCGGCGGAAACCGACATTCTTGGGGCGCAGGACCGCGTCGCGCTGACGACGCTCGCTTCCTGGTATGACGTATTCACCTATCGCGCGCTGGTGGCGCTTTCCACGTCATTTGCCGCCAGCCAGCGCGAGTTGCGGGTCATGGTGCAGGAACGCATCCGGCGCGGTGCCTCGGCAGAGGCGGACATCGCACGGGTGGACAGTTACATTGCCTCCGCCGATGCGCGGCTCGCCCGCTTTCGCCGGCTGGAGGCGCAGGCCGCGGCGCGGTTCCAATCTTTGACCGGCGCGCCGCCTCCGACGGGTCTCGCCCGCGCGCCCTTCATCGGCCAGGCAACGGTCAGCAAGGATCTGGCGATGGCTCGAGCCGTGAGCGTACCGGCGGTACGCTCCGCCCGATCCGTCGCAGAAGCCGCCCGGAACGATGCGCGCGCCGCGCGGGCCGATCGATTGCCTACGCTTGCCGCCGGAATCGATGCGGGCCGCTACGGCATTTACGAAACGCCGCGCGATTATGACGTGCGTGCTCGCCTCACGCTGCGCCAGCGCCTGTGGGGCGGCATCGAGGAGCGCGATCAGCAGGCGCAGGCCCGCGCCCGCTCGGCTGAGGCGCGCGCCAATCGCGTCCAGACCGAGGCCGCGCGCGACGCCGAAATCGCCTGGTCCGATGTGCAGGCGCTGGAAGACCAGCGCCGTGCACTGGAGGCAACCTATCTCGCGAGCCGCCGGTCACGCGACACGATCGCCGAGCGGTTTCGCGTGGCCTCGGGAACGCTGTTTGACGTGATCGGCGCCGAAGACAGCTATTTCGAGACGGCCGTCGGCTATCTACAATCCGTTACCGAGCTTGATGCCTCACGCTATGTCCTGCTCTCCAGGACCGGCCAGCTCTTGCCGACGCTCGGCATCACCGATCCATCCCAAGGACGCCAGCCATGAGCGACCATACGCTCGTTCCCGATCCCAAGCCGCGCTTCGCGCCCTGGCTGCTCGAACCGATGGTCGAGAACAAGCACACCTATTTCAAGGTGGCGGCAGCGGCGGTGCTCATCAACGTCTTCGCGCTGGTGACCTCGCTGTTCTCGATGGTTATTTACGACCGCGTCATTCCCAACAATGCGATGTCGAGCCTGCTGGCCTTGTCGATCGGCTTTGCCGTCGTCATCGTCTTCGACTTCTTGTTGAAGATGCTTCGCGCCTACTTCGTCGACATCGCCGGCGCCGATATTGACCATCAGGTCGGCGATCGCGTGTTTCGAAAACTGCTGGCGATCCGGCTGGACCACAAAAAGGGGTCGACCGGTGCGCTCGCCGGGCTGATGCGCGAGTTGGAGGCGCTGCGGGATTTCTTCGCCTCCGCCACCATGACGGCACTGGTCGATTTTCCGTTTCTGATCCTGACCGTGGCGGTAATCTGGGCGATCGGCGGCAAGGTCGTGATCGTCCTGCTGATCATCATCCCGATCGTGCTGCTGACCGCCTGGGCGACCAATCCGGCACTGGAGCGGCTGACGGCCAAGACGCTGCGAGAAGGCCTCTCCAAGCAATCGGTGCTGGTAGAGACGATCGGCGGGCTGGAAACCGTCAAGGCGTCAGGCGCGGGTCCGATGCTCACCGATCGCTGGCTGAGCGCGGTTCGCCAGCAATCCGATTCCTCGCTTCGCCAGCGGCTGATCTCCAGCATCGGCATCACCGTTGCCGGCTCGGCCAGCACGATCAGCTATGCCGCGGTGGTGATCGTCGGCGTGAACCTGATTGCGGCGCGCGAGCTGACGTCCGGTGGCCTGATCGCCTGCTCGCTCCTGGCCGGCCGCGCGATCGCGCCGCTTGCCCAGATTTCGCAACTGCTCGCCCGGCTATCGGCGACCCGCACGGCCTATCGCCAGATCAACGCGATGATGGAACAGCCGAGCGAGGGCCCCGCGGGGGAGCCGCTCCAGATTGCCGCGCTGTCGGGCAAGATCGAGTTCCGCAACGTTACCTTCCGCTACCCCGGTGGCGCCGAGCCGGCGCTTCAGGGCATCTCGTTCACCATCGAGCCCGGCGAGCGCGTCGCGCTTCTCGGGCGCGTGGGATCGGGCAAGTCGACGATTACCCGGCTGATCCTGGGGCTGTACCCGCCCGAAGACGGGCTGGTGATGGTGGACGGCACCGACCTGCGCCAGATAGACCCCGCGACGCTGCGCGCCCAGATCGGCGTCGCGATGCAAGACAGCGTGCTGATGACCGGTAGCGTCCGGGAAAATATCAGCCTCGGTCGCACCAACGTGGATGATGTCGAACTGCTGCGCGCCTCGACCCTGTCGGGCACGCACCAGTTCATGGGACAGATCGCCAACGGCTATGACCTGAAGCTCGCCGATCGCGGTGAAGGCCTGTCGGGCGGCCAGCGCCAGTCGATCGCCATCGCCCGTGCGCTCGCCGGCAAGCCGCCGATGCTGGTGTTCGACGAACCATCGGCCAGCATGGATGCACAGACCGAGCAAGGCCTTATCGAGCGGCTTCAGAACGAGGTACAAGGACGCACCATGGTGCTCGTGACGCATCGCCCGCCATTGCTCCAGCTCGTCCAGCGCATCATCGTCATGGAACGCGGCCGGATCGCTATGGACGGCCCCCGCGACAAGGTGATGCAGCAGCTCACCCGGCCCAAGGTGGCTTGACATCATGTCCCAGCCTCCCGCCCCTGCCTCCACCCCCGTCGCCCTGGCACCTGCGCCAGCCGCTCCGACCCGGCTTGAAGACCTGACGCAGCGGATCAAGCCGCGGCAGGCCTCAAACCTGCTGCTCTGGGCGATCCTCGCCTTTTTCCTGATCTTCGTCATCTGGGCGTCCTGGGCGACGCTCGACCGTACGGTTCGGGGGCCGGGCCGTGTGATCGCCAGTTCCCAGTTGCAGACCGTCTCCAACCTCGAAGGCGGCGTGGTGCAGGAGATCCTGGTGCGAACGGGCCAGGTCGTGCGCATGGGCCAGCCGCTCGTCCGGCTCGACCCTACCGCCACCGGTGGCGAGCTCGGCTCTGGTGAGGCGCAGGCTGCCGCCCTCCAGGTAAAGATCGCGCGTCTCAAGGCAGAGGTGCTTGGCCGCGAGCCGGTCTATCCCGCCGCCACCAACGCGATCGTGGCGGAGCAGATCGAGATCGAAAAGGCCCTGCACACGGCCCGGATGCAGGAACTGGCCGGCATCACCGGCGCCTATGGCGCTCGCGGCGTACAGGCGACCCGCGCGGTCGCGGAGGCACGATCGGCCCTCGACGCACGCCAGAGTGCGCGGGACGCACGGGCGGTGGAACTGGCGACGATCAAGCCCTTGGTGGACAAGGGCATCGAGCCACGCCTCTCGCTGACACAGGCGGACAGCGCGGCGACAGTGGCGGCGAGCGAGGCGGCACAGGCCTCAGCGTCGCTGGCGCGCGCGCAGGCGGGAGTGGCCGAGGCGAATGCCAGCCTTGCCCAGGCGCGGCAGGATTGGCGCGCGCGCGCTGCCGACGAACTGGCGAAGGCGCAGGCGGAACTGGCCGCGCGCTCCTCGACCATCCCGGCGCTGGCGGCGCGGGTGGAGCGCACCACCGTTCGCGCCCCGCTCGCCGGCCGGATCAACCGCGTGCTCGTCACCACCGTCGGCGCCGCAGTGTCGCCGGGGGCGCCAATTGCGGAAATCTCGCCATCGCGTGACACGCTCCTGATCGAGGCGCGGATCCGGCCGGAGGATATTGCGCGGGTGCGCACCGGCCAGCATGCCCGGATCAACATCACCGCATACGACAGCTCGATCTACGGCTGGATCGACGGCAAGGTGGAGTCGATCTCGCCCGACGCGATCGTCGATGAACGCCAGCAGGTGAGCTATTACAACGTGTTCGTGCGCACCGACACCAAGGGCCTGCTGGACCGCCGCACTAACAAGCTGTTGCCGATCGGCACCGGCATGACGGCAGAAGTGAACCTGCTCGGCGATCCGCGCACGGTGATGCAATACATCCTGACGCCGATCACCCGACTGTCGGAACGCGCATTCCGGGAGTGAGGGGCGGAGTGCGCAGGACGCGCTCACTGTTCTCACCGTTCGTCACCCCGGCCCTGTGCCGGGGTGGGTCGCTTCGCGAATGCTGTGGCTTGAGGAATGCGGCCTGCTGGATGCCAGGCCAGGTCGGCTAACGCAGGTCTTTCACCTTCGCCAGGCTAAGCGCGAGCACCTGCATCCTTACGGCTCATCGCGGTAGATCGCCACGGTTGGCGCGCCACCCGCACTCACCCGTCCACGATACATGCCCGGCGTGTTGTAGCTCCAGGCGGTGATGCCCGCCGGCGTGTTGACGATCACGCCGCCGTCGCCGCCCAGCGCCTGAACCTCCGCCATCACCGCGTCCGCGGCGGCTTGCGCGCTTTCGCCTTTGAAGCGGATTCGGGCGCAGATCTCATGCGCGACGCCTTCGCGGATGAAATATTCCCCGGCTCCCGTGGCGGAGACGGCGCAGGCGCGGTCGTCGGCATAGGTGCCCGCACCGATGACAGGCGCATCGCCAATCCGGCTCCAGCGCTTGCCCGTAATCCCGCCCGTCGATGTCGCCGCGGCGACATGACCGTTAACATCGCGCGCGACCGCGCCGACTGTGCCATATTTGCGATCGACATCGATGGCCGACAGGTTCTTCGCCTTCAGCGTCTCCAGCTGCCGCCGGCGCTCGGGTGTGGCGAACCAGCTCGGATCGGCCTGTTCCAGCTTCTGCGCGCGGGAAAAGGCATCCGCACCGGCACCGGCCAGGAACACATGGTCGCTCTTTTCCATGATCGCGCGGGCCAGGCTGACCGGGTGGCGCGTGGCGGTGACGCCGGCAACCGCACCGGCGGCGCGCGTGCGGCCGTCCATGATCGCCGCGTCCAGCTCGTTGTGCCCGTCCCAGGTGAAGACAGCGCCGCGGCCCGCGTTGAAATGCGGATCATCTTCCAGCACGTGAATCGCAGCTTCCACTGCGTCGAGCGCGCTGCCGCCCTTGTCCAGCACCGCCGAGCCCGCCGCCAGCGCGCGGTTCAGCGCCGCCCGTATTGCCTTGTCCTGTTCGGGCGAAAGCTTGTCGCGCTCGATCACGCCAGCGCCGCCGTGGATCGCCAGCGACCAGCGCGGTGCGTCTTGCGCGGCAGCCGGCGTGGCGAACAGCGTGGCGAGGACGGGGAGGATGAGGCGCATGGGATCTACTTTCGTCAAACAACGGCAGGACGTGGATCGGGAACGTCGGCGCGTCGGCGGTGCAGCCTCAGCCCGATCAGCGGGCGCAGCCAGGCGATACGCCGGCCGCCGAGATAGAAGGCCCAGCACCCCGCCACCGTCGCCGCGACCATGATCACGAAGTCAAGCGCAAGCGGCAGACCCGCCAGCAGCAGCCAATAGGCGACCACGACGATGATCGTCTGGTGGATGATGTAGAAGGGAAACACGGCTTCGGTCAGCATCGGGCGCCAGCGGTGGTCCCGGTTCCAGAAATTTTCGGCGATGCCGATCAGCGCAGCGATCGCCATCCAGCCCTCCACCCCGCGCGCAAGGCTGAAGATCGTGCCAAACGGTCGCGGCGTGACGCGATATTCGGCGAACGTCACCTGCACGCCGGCAACCACCAAATAGGCAACCACCGCCAGCGCCGCCGTCACCTTCCACCAGCGCGCAAAGGTGGCGATCACCCGCTCGCTGCCGGCCATGGCGAACCCGAGTACGAACATCGGAAAGTAGGTCGCATGCGCCACCCAATCGCCGGCCAGCGCATGCGTCTCGCGCGCGCCGGGGAACAGCAATCCGCTGACAATCATCAGCCACGCCATTGGCAATACCAGTGCGCCGACCCCGCCGAACAGCAGGTCGAACACGCGCTGCGCGCGCCGCCGCACGCCTGCCGGCGACACCGCCAGCACAGCGGTAAACAGCAAGGTGTAGATCCACAGATAGACGACGAACCACAGGTGATTCCATGTCGGCAGGTCGAGCCCCGCCAGCTTGCGGAAGCGGAAATATTCGCTCGCCCAGAACGGCAGGAAGCCGCCCTGATACCCATGCTGTGTGGTCAGCTCCACCCACGGTTGCGGCGGCACGATCACCGCCATGCCGAAGACCAGCGGGATCAGCAGCCGCGCAGTGCGGTTGCGCACGAACGGCCACGGCCCCGGATGGCGCACGAACAGCGCGCGGCTGGCATATCCCGACACCACGAACAGCAGCGACAGCCGCCACGGGTTGGACAGCATCATCGGCACCGTCACCCATTGTTCGGCCCCAAGCTTCGCGTGAAAGCCCCACGGCACGAACACCATGCCGATATGATACAGGATCAGGATCGCGAACGCTCCGATGCGGAGCCAGTCGAGGCCATAGTGCCGCTGCATTCCGTGCGCCTAGCAGGTCACGGTTCGGGTGAACACGACCGGTTCGCCCTTACCCGATCAATCCGCCAACGTCGCAGGCGTCCTTCGCCCCGCATCCTCGGCACCGCTCACCGCTTGATGCGCAGCTTGCCGAGGAAATCCTTCTTGCCGATGGCCACGCCCTGCGCCCGCAGGATCGCATAAGCGGTGGTCGCGTGAAAATAGAAGTTGGGCTGGGAGAAGGAGAGCAGGAACTGCCCGCCGGTGAACGGCAGCCGCAGCTCCCCCATCGCGAACTGCGTATCGCGCTCAACCAGCGCGCCGAATTCGGCGCGGTCCACTCCCTGAAGGGTCGCGATCGCGTCGGCGATCACCGCATGAAGCCCGGCGAAATCGGTCGGCCATGGCTTCATGTCGGGCGAAAAGCTGCCGCCGCGCACGCCCTCGATACCGCCGATCGAATGCACGGCACAGCTTTTCACCTGATAGCCGAAAGGCAGCATGTCGGGGGCCAGCCGGGCGTCGATCAGCTCGGCCGGCAACATGCCGCGATCATTGGCGAACGACTCGGCCTTGGCGATCAACCCGTCCAGCGCACCCAGGATCTGCAAATTCGACGGGATCACGGCGTCGTAAAGCGAAAGCGTCATCGTCCTGCCCCTAAGTTCCGTTTATCTCTGGAAGTCGCTATATCGCTGGCGAAGCCGTTAGGAAGCCCCACATGTCCGTTCGTCCCTGGCGCGATATTCACCGCCGCCAAAGCCGCCAGATCATGGTCGGCAACGTCCCCGTCGGCGGCGACGCGCCTGTCACCGTTCAGACCATGACCAACACGCCGACCGACGATGCGCGGGCCACGATTGACCAGATCCGCCGGTGCGAGGATGCGGGCGTCGACATCATCCGCGTCAGCTGCCCGGATGTGCCCTCGACCGCCGCGCTGAAGCAGATCGTGCGCGCCGCCCGCGTGCCGATCGTCGCTGACATCCATTTTCACTACAAGCGCGCGCTGGAAGCGGCGGATGCGGGCGCTGCCTGCCTGCGCATCAATCCCGGCAACATCGGGTCGGCCGAGCGCGTCAACGAAGTGATCAACGCCGCCAAGGCGAATGGCTGCTCGATCCGCATCGGCGTCAATGCCGGCAGTCTGGAAAAGGACCTGCTGGAAAAATATGGCGAGCCCTGCCCCGAGGCTTTGGTCGAGTCGGCGCTCGATCACATCAAGCTGCTGCAGGACCGCGACTTTCACGAATTCAAGGTGGCGGTGAAGGCGTCCGACATCTTCCTTGCCGTCGCCGCTTACCAGCAGCTCGCCGAGGCGGTCGACTGCCCGTTGCACTTGGGCATCACCGAGGCGGGCGGCTTTGTCGGCGGCACGGTGAAGAGCGCGATCGGCATCGGCTCCTTGCTCTGGTACGGCATCGGCGACACGATCCGCGTCTCGCTCTCGGCCGAGCCGGAAGAGGAAGTGCGCGTCGGGTTCGAGATCCTGAAGGCGCTTGGCATTCGGAACCGCGGTGTGCGCGTGGTCAGCTGCCCAAGCTGCGCGCGACAGGGCTTCGACGTGATCCGGACCGTCCAGACGCTGGAGGAACGCCTTCAGCATATTCGCACACCCATGTCGCTGTCGGTACTCGGCTGCGTCGTGAACGGCCCGGGCGAGGCGCGCGAGACGGACATCGGCCTCACCGGCGGGGGTAACGGCAAGCACATGGTGTACCTGTCGGGCGTGACCGATCACGTCGTGCAGGACGAGGGCATGATCGACCATATCGTGCGCTTGGTCGAGGCTAAGGCGGCGGAAATCGAGGCTGCAGGCGAGGCGGTGAAGGTCGCCGCCGAGTAAAGGCAATCGCCTGGAGGCTCACCGGGGAGGGGTGCTCGTTTTCACGTCCCCGGCGTTCGCGAGCATCACGAAACGCTTTGATCGCCCTGCAAGCCGCGTCAGCCCGGCCTTGTGCCAAGATCCACTGTTCCGCGAATTGAACGCTTCGTGGCTTTGCGGCGCGGTGAATGCGGGACAGGCTTGGCATAGCAGGACGCTCTTATTCAGCCCGCTGAAAAGCGATCCGCGTGGTTGAAACCCGCCTGTCCATCCGATAGGTCCGCGGCGACAAGGAGAGCGGAAAATTCAGCGGCCGCATCTCCGATCATGCAGGAGTTGACGCCATGACCCCCAGCACCGGCCTGCGCCGCGCCGCCATTGTCGCCCCGATCCGCACTGCCGTCGGCAAGTTCGGCGGCAGCCTGTCCTCCCTCACCGCCGGCCAGCTCGGCGCAACGATCCTCAAGGCATTGATGGAGCGGACGAAGGTCGATCCGAGCCGGGTCGATGACGTTGTCTTCGCTCAGGGCTATGGCAACGGCGAAGCGCCAGCGATCGGCCATTGGGCATGGCTCGCCGCCGGTCTGCCGATCGAGGTCCCGGGCTATCAGCTCGACCGCCGCTGCGGCTCCGGCCTTCAGGCGGTGATCGACGCCGCGATGATGGTGCAGACCGGCGTCAGCGATGTGGTCGTCGCCGGCGGCTGCGAAAGCATGTCCAACGTCGAACATTACACCACGGACATCCGCAAGGGCGTGCGCGCCGGCAACCTCACCATCCACGATCGCCTGACGCGCGGCCGGCTGATGAGCCAGCCCGTGGAGCGGTTCGGCGTGATCAGCGGCATGATCGAAACGGCCGAAAACCTCGCCAAGGATTATGATATCTCCCGCGAAGAGGCCGATGCTTACGCCGTCCGCTCACACCAGCGCGCCACGGCTGCGTGGGAAAAGGGCCTGTTCGCGGACGAGCTCGTTCCCGTGTCGGTGCCGCAGAAGAAGGGCGAGGCGATCGTGTTCGATCACGACGAGGGCTACCGCCCCGACGCGACGATGGAGAGCCTGGGCAAGCTGCGCGCAATCGAGGGCGGCGTCGTCACCGCCGGCAACGCCAGCCAGCAGAATGACGCCGCGGCCGCCTGCCTCGTGGTGGCTGAGGACAAGCTGGAGGAACTCGGCCTCGAACCGATCGCCTGGTTTCACAGCTGGGCCGCGGCGGGCTGCGATCCCTCGCGCATGGGCATCGGCCCGGTGCCGGCGGTCGAGCGGCTGTTCGCGCGCAACGGCCTGGGCTGGGACGACATCGACCTGGTCGAGCTGAACGAAGCGTTCGCGCCGCAGGTGCTGGCCGTGCTCAAGGGCTGGGGCTGGAGCAAGGACGACAGCCGCAATGAAATCCTGAACGTGAACGGGTCGGGCATCTCGCTCGGCCACCCGATCGGCGCGACCGGCGGGCGCATGCTCGCCAATTTGACGCGCGAGCTGGTGCGCCGCGACGGCCGTTATGGTCTGGAGACGATGTGCATCGGCGGCGGCCAGGGCATCGCCGCGATCTTCGAGCGCGCGTGACCAGGCTGGCCGACGCGCTGGCGGCGGCGCAGCGCTACCGCGACGACGCCCGCGCCGCTCTTGCGGCCCGGCTCGACGCCGCACCGATCGACACCGAGCAACGTGCGGCGCACGGCTTCGCCTGGGTTGCAACCACCGTCGCGGCGCTGGAGGCGGTGGCTGACTGGGCAGCGCAAAACGCGGGCGAAACGAACGCGCTCGTCGCCCGCCTCGCCTTTCACGAAGGCATCGCCCAGCTCGCCGGTGGCTTGCCGATGGGTCAGAACGAACTGTTCCGCCCCGCCGACCTGGGCCTGGGTGTCACCGCGCGCACGCTTGCGGACGCCTGCGCCGACCTGCTCGACCAGGACGCCGCCGCCGATCGCCGCGCGCTGGTCGAGCGGCTCGCTGCTGGCGAATGGCCCAGCGAAACGCTGCACGATGCCGAGCTGGACGCGATCCGCGACCAGTACCGCCGCTTCACCGATGCCGAGATCCTGCCCCATGCGCATGGCTGGCATCTCGCCAATGCGCTGATCCCCGACGCCACTGTTGCCCGCATGGCGGAGCTCGGCACGTTTGGCGTCTGCATTCCCGAGGCGTTCGGTGGGCTCGGCCTGTCGAAGCTCGTCATGTGCATCGTCACCGAGGAATTGTCGCGCGGCTGGATCGGTGCCGGCTCGCTCGGCACCCGGTCGGAAATCGCCGGGGAGCTTATCGCCGGTTCCGGTACTGACCCGCAGAAGGCCGAATGGCTGCCGAAAATCGCCAGCGGAGAGGTACTCCCGACCGCGGTCTTCACCGAACCGGACGTCGGCAGCGACCTTGGCTCGCTCCAGACGCGTGCGCGCCGCGATGGCGATGGCTGGCGGATCGACGGCGCCAAGACATGGATCACCCACGCCGCCCGCTCGGATCTGATGACGCTGCTCGCCCGCACGCTGCCGGATGCGAAGGGCTATGCCGGGCTATCCATGCTGCTGGTTCCCAAGTCGCGCGGTACGGAGGCAGAGCCCTTTCCCGCCTCAGGCATGTCGGGAAGCGAGATCGAGGTGCTCGGCTATCGCGGAATGCGCGAATATGCACTGTCCTTCGATGGCATGGCCGCCCCGGCCGACGCCCTGCTCGGCGACGAGGAAGGCCAGGGCTTCAAGCAGCTGATGCGCACCTTCGAGGGCGCCCGCATCCAGACCGCTGCGCGCGCCGTCGGTGTCGCCCGCCGCGCGCTGGAACTCGGCCTTTCCTATGCGCTCGATCGAAAGCAATTCGGCCGCGCGATCATCCACTTTCCGCGCGTGGCCGACAAATTGGCGATGAGCCTCGTTGACCTTATCGCCGCACGCGAGCTGACCTATGCCGCCGCACGTGCCAAGGATTCCGGCAAGCGCTGCGACATCGAGGCAGGCATGGCCAAGCTGCTCGCGGCGCGCGCGGCGTGGAGCAATGCCGATGCGTCGCTTCAGATCCACGGCGGCAACGGTTACGCGCTGGAATTCGAGATCAGCCGCATCCTGTGCGACGCGCGCATCCTTAACATCTTCGAGGGCGCGGCCGAGATTCAGGCTCAGGTGATCGCGCGCGGGCTGGTAGCGCAGCGCAACTGACGCCCTCTTGCGCGACAGCCGCTGATCGCGCCAAGACGCCGGCACCGTGCAGATCAAGCGGCTGCGCCTTTCGGGCTTCAAGAGCTTTGTCGACCCGGCCGATCTCAGGATCGAGCCGGGGCTGACCGGCGTTGTCGGTCCCAACGGTTGCGGCAAGTCGAACCTTCTCGAAGCGCTCCGCTGGACGATGGGCGAGAACAGCGCCAAGTCGCTGCGCGGCGCGGGCATGGAGGATGTGATCTTCGCCGGCACCGCGACCCGCCCGGCCCGCGACTTTGCCGAAGTCTCCATTCTGGCCGAGATCGCCGGCGCGGAGACGGAGGTCGTGCGGCGGATCGAGCGCGGGGCGGGCAGCGCTTATCGCATTGATGGCAAGGACGTACGCGCAAAGGATGTGTCGCTGCTGTTCGCCGATGCCGCGACGGGCGCGCATTCCCCGGCCCTTGTCAGCCAGGGCCGGATCAGCGCGGTGATCGCTGCCAAGCCGGCGGACCGGCGCGCGATGCTGGAGGAAGCGGCCGGGATCGCCGGCCTGCACGTCCGCCGCCGCGATGCCGAGCAGAAGCTGCGTGCCACCGAGGCAAACCTCGCCAAGCTGGACGAGGTGATCGCCGAACAGGAAAGCCGCGCGGCCGCGCTGCGCCGTCAGGCCCGGCAGGCGGAGAAATATCGCCGCCTATCGGATCAGATCCGCACGGCAGAAGCGCGCATGATCTTCGCGCGCTGGCGCGAGGCGGCCGCGGCGGCAGATGCCGCCAAGGCAGAGGCGGCGCTGGCAGAAGCGCGGGTCAGCAAGGCAGCGGAGGCGCAGCGCGCGGCGGCAGCCTATCAGGCGCAGGCGACAGATGCGCTTGCCAATGCGCGTGCGCAGGCGCTGGCCGCACGGGATCGCAGCGGCGAGGTCGGACATCGGCTGGCCGGGCTGCGCTCCGATCTTCAAGCGATGGAGCGACGGCTGGCCGAACTGCAGCAGGCCAGCCGCAGGATTGCGGATGATCGCGCGCGCGAAGGCGCTCTGGCCCATGATGCCGCGGAGGCGCTCGCCCGTCTCGAAGAAGAGCGAAAGGCGCTGGATGCGGCGATCACTGATGCCGCAACCAAGCTGCCTCACCGCGAAGCCGCGCTGGTTGAGGCAGAGCGGCTGGCCCGCGACGCCGAAGTTGCGCTGGCGCAGGCGCTGTCGCGTCAGGCGAGCGAGTTGGCGGATGCGCGTGTGGCGCAAGCCGCCGCATCCGCCGCCCGCGCACGTTTCGATCGGGCTGAGCGCGAGGTGGCGGAAGTGGAAACGCACCTCGCCCGGCTGAGTGACGCCGCACCGATCAAGGCGGAAATGCTGGCGGCTGCAGAAGCCGCGAGCGCCGCCAGCCACGCTGCGGAAGCAGCACGGGCGCTACAGGCTAAGGCCGAACAGGAGGAACGCACCGCCAACGCGGCCAAGGACGAGGCGCAAGCAGCGCGCGCCGCCGCCCGGGCGAACCTTTCCGCACTGGAAAGCGAAGCGGGCGCGCTGCGCCGGTCGACGGAGCGGAAAGGCGGCCGCGAACGGCTGCTGGACCACCTACGTCCGGGGCCGGGCTATGAGCGGGCGCTGGCGGCGGCACTGGGCGACGATCTGGAAGTCGGCCTTGATCCGAGCGACACGGCATTCTGGGCCGCGCTGCCGGATCAAGAGACTGGTAGCGACGTACCGACTGAAACCACACAGCCTGCCTTGGCCGATCGGGCGCATGCCTGCCGCGATGATCGCCTGCTGTCGCATGTCGATGCTCCCGCGCTGCTGGCGCCGCGGCTTGCCCAGGTCATCGTCCTCGATGAGGACGACGGTCGTCGGCTCAAGGTGGGTGAGCGGCTGGTGACAAGGGCCGGCTTCCTGCGGCGCTGGGATGGCTATGTCGCGCGGCAGAGCGGCGCGGCGGCGGCGGAACGGCTCGAGCGCCTCAACTGGCTTGCGGCCCTGGGCGCGGCATTGCCCGACGCCCGCGCCGCCGTCGCTGCCGCCGACCAGGCATTCTCCGCCGAAGAAACGCGTATTTCCGCGGCGCGGACGAAGGCACGCACCGCGCGCGAGGAGCACAACCGTGCCGAGACGTCGGGGCGTGAAGCCCGATCGCGACAGGACCGTGCTGCCGCTCAGCTTGAACGGCTTGCGGGTTTGCGCGCCGATCTCGACGCGCGTGCGGCCCGTGCGTCAGGTGACCGGGATGAAGCTGGCCGCGAGCGCACGGCGGCCGAGCAGGCGCTGGCGGCACTTCCCGATACCAGCGCCACCGGCGCGCTCGTCCTCGCACTCCAGCGCGAGGCCGAGCAGCGGCGGCAGGCTGTCGCCGATGCACGGGCTGCCCGCAGCGCGACGGAGCGGACCGCTGAGGAAGCGCGCCACCGCCTCGCGGCTGCGCAGGCCGATGTGAAAAGCTGGCGCTCGCGCGCAGGCGATGCCGCACGTCGCATCGCGGACATGGGCAAGCGCGAAGCCGAGATCACGGCCGAGGCCTCGGCGCTCGCCGAGCGTCCCATGACATTGTCGGCGGGCATCGAGGCGGCCGACATCGAACATCGCGAGGCACGGGCTGCGGCTGACGAGCAGGCGAAAGCGGAACGCGACGCCGAATTGAACCTGCGCAAGAGCGAGGAAGCGGCTCGCCTCGCCAGCGAGGCGCTCGCCGAGGCGCGGGAAGCTCGCGCCGGTGCCAGCGCACGCGCGGAAGGGCAGGAACAGCGCCGGATCGAACAGGGCCGGATCGCCGGCGAGCGGTTCGAATGCCCTGCCCCCGTCCTGCCGGAGCGGGTCGGCTTCGTCAGCGCAGAGGTTGGCACACCGCAGGAGGAATCGGCTACACTCGACAGGCTCATCCGTGACCGCGAGCGGATCGGACCCGTCAATCTGGTAGCCGAACAGGAACTCGCGGATTTGGAAGCGGGAGCGAGCGGCAATGCGGCGGAACGGGCGGAACTTGGCCTCGCCGTCAACCGCTTGCGCGGGTCGATCGGCACGCTCAACCGAGAGGGGCGGCAGCGGCTGCTCGCCGCATTCGAAGCCGTGAACGGGCACTTTCGGCGGCTGTTCACGACACTGTTCAACGGTGGGCAAGCGCATCTGGAGCTTGTCGACTCCGATGATCCATTGGAAGCGGGGCTTGAGATCATGGCGCAGCCGCCCGGAAAGCGGCTGCAATCGCTGACATTGCTGTCCGGCGGCGAACAGGCACTGACGGCGGTCGCGCTGATCTTCGGCCTGTTCCTCACCAACCCGGCGCCGATCTGCGTGCTGGACGAAGTGGATGCGCCGCTGGACGATGCCAATATTGAGCGCTTCTGCGACCTCCTCGATCGGATGAGTCGGGAAACGCAGACGCGCTATCTGATCGTCACCCACAACGCCGTGACGATGAGCCGCATGCATCGCCTGTTCGGCGTGACGATGATCGAACGCGGCGTCAGCCGGCTGGTATCAGTCGACTTGCAGGCGGCGGAGACATTGCTGGCGGCGGAATGACGGCGCATTTCAGTCGATCTGGTGACCGCCGCCCTGTGCTGAGATCCCGCCCTTGCGCCCGCCGATCATGACCCAATCGGCTGCCGGGGAGCGAACGGCATCGACAATCACCCACAGCATCGGCACCGCGCGGAACGCGGCTGCGGCGGCGATATGCGCTTGCGTCACGCCGGGGCCGCCACCGCTTGCGGAGGCGAAGAACCAGAACTCGGCCCAATAAGCGAGCACATCGCCGGCGGCGAACCAGGCGATCGGCCAGAGCCGCCGACTGGTCAGCAGAAGAAACGGGAAGAGCCAAAGGTCGAACTGCGGCGAGTATACCTTGTTGGTGAGCAGAAACCACGCGAGCACCGGCGTGAACAACACCCACAAGTGATCGCGATGACGCCGCCAGCCGAGCGCGACAATGGCGCCCGCGCCGCCGGCGAAGATCAGGAATGACCAGAGGTTGCGGGTCGCCAGGTCGGTGTTCCACCAGCCTTGCACCGCCATGATTTCCCACACGGACGCCGCCGTGCCGACGCGTTGACCGCTGAACGTGTAGAACTCCGCCCAGTTATCGAACGCTCTGAGCGCGATCGGAAGGTTCACGGCCGCCCAGAAACAGATTGCGGCCAGCACCAGGCCGCCTGCGGCACGAAACCGGCCCAGCCAGCTACGGTTCCGGCCAGCTAAGGCAGCGATCCCAAGCAGCGGCAGGAGAAGGACGGGGAACAGCTTCGCCGCCGTGCCGATCGCCGCCAGAGCGGCGGCGGACGCCTGCTCGCCGCGTCGTGCCGCAAGGATCGCGGCGACCGCAAGAGCGACGGCCAGCATGTCCCAATTATGGCCGAGGTACAGGATCAGCGGCGGTGCGGCCGCCCAGCACCAGCGGCGGATTGCCGGCACGCTCGCGCGATCCATCATCCGCAGGACGGCAAAGGCCAACGCCGCATTGACGGCGGAGACGACAAACAGGAAGTCGGCGGCATCCGCCCGGGTGCCGGCCAGCAGGCGCGTGATCAATCCCTCCAGCCAGATCAGCATGCCGGTGAGCACCGGATATTCCATTTGCGCCTCGATGTACGGCAACTGCCCCGCCGCAACCCCGCGCAAACCCCAGAACGGCACCGCATCCGAATAGCAGCCGGTCAGATACTGCTCATCGGCGGCCCAAGAGGCGCCGCAATGGCCCTTGAACGCCCAGCCCGCGACGCAGGTCAGCGCCAGCAGCACATAAGGCCCCGATCGACGAAAGCGCAGATCCCGCATCAGCTTTCTTTACCGTGCGATCACCGGAAGGTCGACAATCGGCAGAGGAGAACTTATGTAGAACGGATGGCGCAGCTCGACGTTCGACAGAAGCTGGAAATCCTTGCCGATGCGGCAAAATATGACGCATCCTGCGCGTCATCCGGTACCGCGAAGCGCAACTCTCGCGATGGCAAGGGGATCGGCTCCACGGAGGGCATGGGGATTTGCCACGCCTATGCACCGGACGGCCGCTGCATCAGCCTGCTCAAGATTTTGCTGACCAACAGCTGCATCTTCGATTGCCATTATTGCATCAATCGCAAGAGCTCGAACGTGCGGCGCGCGCGCTTCACGGCGCAGGAGGTGGTCAACCTCACGCTCTCCTTTTATCGCCGCAACTACATCGAGGGCCTGTTTCTCTCCTCCGGGATCATCCGCTCGTCAAATTATACGATGGAGCAGATGGTGGAGGTCGCGCGATCGCTGCGCGAGGATCATCACTTCCGCGGCTATATCCACCTAAAGACGATCCCCGACGCTGATCCCGAGCTGATCCATCAGGCGGGGCTCTATGCCGACCGTGTGTCGATCAACGTCGAGCTGCCGACCGAAAGCGGGTTGAAGCGTCTCGCGCCGGAAAAGGACAACGCTCGTATCGAAGGCGCCATGGGGGGCATGAAGTCGTCCATTCTCGATACGCGCGACGCGACGGCGCGCTACAAGTCAGCGCCACGCTTCGCGCCGGCGGGCCAATCCACCCAGATGATCGTCGGCGCGGACGCCGCGACGGACGGCGATATCGTCACCAAGGCAGCGACGCTCTACAACCGCTTTGACTTGCGCCGGGTATATTATTCCGCCTTCAGCCCCATCCCGGATGCATCCGCCGTCCTGCCATTGCAGCGTCCGCCATTGATGCGCGAACACCGGCTGTATCAATCGGATTGGTTGATGCGCTTCTACGGTTTCCAGCCAAAGGAAGTGGTTGCGGCCGCTGACGATGCGACGGGGATGCTGCCGCTCGATATCGACCCGAAGCTCGCATGGGCGCTGAAGTTTCGGGACAGCTTTCCAGTCGATGTGAACCGCGCGCCGCGCGAGCTGCTGCTGCGCGTTCCGGGACTTGGGACAAAGGCAGTGGCAAACATCCTGACGAGCCGGCGCTGGCGGCGGTTGCGGCTGGATGATGTGGCGAGGCTGACGGTCTCCATCGCCAAAATTCGCCCGTTCATCGTGACGGAGGATTGGCGGCCCGTCGCGCTATCCGACAAGGCGGAGCTGAAGCCATTAGTGGCGCCAAAGAAGCAGCAGCTTGAACTGTTCGCCGCATGAAGGACGTACGGTCTCGCTAAGGAGTCGAGGTCGGCGGCGCAGATGCGGTTAAGTGCCAGCCCGCTTTGGCGCCGCCGGAGTTATTCGGGTCAGGTTCGCGCGTTCACACGAGCCCCAGACGATCCATTCGCCACGCGAGCCTTGCGCGCGCCGCGCACGCTATCCCAAGCGAAGATCGCGCATCCGGTCCAGATCAGTCCGAAGACAAGGACGTGGAGCGGGCGCAATGGTTCACCGAACACTGCGACCGCGACAATGAACTGGAGCGTGGGCGCGACATATTGGAGCAGCGCGAGGGTGGAATAGGGCAGCCGCCGGGCTGCGGCGGCGAACATCAGCAATGGCAGCGCCGTCAGGGCGCCAAGCAGCACGAGGAGCACGTCCGTCGACAGGGCAACACCCATCGCCCCCGTTCCTGCCCGGCCGATCATCAGCACATAGCCAAGCGACAGGGGCGCCAAGACCATCGTCTCGACAAGGAGGCCGCCCAAGGCATCGATCGCCACGATCTTGCGGACCAGGCCGTAGAAGCCGAACGTCACCGCGAGCGAGAGCGATATCCACAAGGTATCCAGGGCGACAAAGGCCATCGCCGCCACGCCGGCGGAAGCAATCGCGATCGCCACGCCCTGCCATTTGCGCAATCGCTCGCCGAGCACCACCACACCCAGGCCCACGTTGAGCAATGGATTGATAAAGTAGCCCAAACTGCCGGCCAGCGTGTGCCCGTTGTTCACCGCCCAAATGTAAATCAGCCAGTTGATCGCGATCAGCGTTGCGCTGCCGGCCAGCATGACGAAGGTCCGCGCGCTGATCGCGGCACGGATCGCGCGCCAGCGCCGCATAGCGCTGACCACGATGATCAGAAGCACCAGCGACCAGATCACCCGGTGCGCCAGCACTTCGAGGGCGGGCACCGCCGCAAGCAGGCGGAAGTAGAGCGGCAGGACGCCCCATGCCGCATAGGCACCAAGGCCAAGCAGCAGGCCGCCGCGCGAAGCGTGTTCGGTCAAGCGGCGGCCCTTCTCTGATCAGCGTTCGCTGAGATAATAACGGTCAGTTGCCGCGAGCTGGTCGTCCAGCTCATAAACGATCGGCTGGCCGGTCGGGATCTCAAGCCCGGTGATCTCGTCATCCGGAATGTTCGACAGATGCTTCACCAGGGCGCGCAGCGAATTGCCATGCGCGGAAATCAGCACGCGTTGCCCGTCCTTGAGCGCGGGGGCGATCCGTTCTTCCCAATAAGGCAACACGCGGGCGATCGTGTCCTTGAGGCTTTCGGTCGCAGGAATGTCGATGCCGGCGTAACGCCGATCGTTGGTGAGGTCATAGGCACTGCCCTGCTCGGCGGCAGGGGGCGGGATATCGAAGCTGCGGCGCCAGATATGCACCTGCTCGTCGCCATGCTTGGCGGCCGTCTCTGCCTTGTCGAGCCCGGTCAGCCCGCCATAATGACGCTCGTTCAGGCGCCAGTGCTTCTCCGTCGGCAGCCACAGCCGCCCCATCGCCTCGAGCGCAAGGTTCAGCGTCTTGATCGCCCGCGTCTGCAGCGAGGTGAAGGTGAGATCGAAGTCGAGGCCCTTTGCCGCCATCAGCTCGCCGGCGGCCTTTGCCTCGGCGGCGCCCTTTTCCGTCACGTCCACGTCCCACCAGCCGGTGAAGCGGTTTTCCAGGTTCCAGGCGGATTGGCCGTGGCGGATCAGGACGAGCTTGGGCATGATTCCTATTTCTCCCGTTCGCGGCCTACCGTACGGCGCGCTGGCTTTTCCATAGTCGAGGCGCTGATAGAGAGAAGGTGAGCCCTTCGACAAGCTGCGGGGCAACCTTTGAGAGGAGAGAGTGATGGCGATCGTTCGGCAGACCATGATTTATGATGGTCCGGGCGGGCCGTTCGAGGGCGTGATCGCCTGGGAAGACGAGGTGGAAACGCCGCGTCCCGGCGTGCTCGTCTGCCCCAACATCCTGGGTCAGAAGGAATCGGACAACAAGAAGGCCGAGGACCTGGCGAAGCTCGGCTATGTCGCACTTGCCTGCGACGTTTATGGCCAGGGCAAGCGCAAGACGCGCGAAAGCGACAATGTGGCAGAATATATGAACCTGCTGGACGCGGATCGCGGATTGCTGCGCGATCGGCTGTCCGCCTCCCTGGCGGCGCTGCGCGGTTTTTCCGCCGTGGATCCAGCGAGGCTCGCGGCGATCGGTTTCTGCTTCGGCGGCAAGTGCGTCCTCGACATGGCGCGCAGCGGTCAGCCGATCCTGGGCGGGGTGAGCTTCCACGGCGTGTACGACCGGCCCGATTACTCGAATGCCTCACCCATTCAGGCGAAGCTGCTTGTCTGCCATGGCTGGGAGGATCCGCTGGCCACGCCCGAGCAGATGGTGGCGCTCGGCCGCGAACTGACCGAGGCGAAAGCGGATTGGCAGATCCATGCCTATGGCAATGCGGGCCATGCATTCACTGATGCCGCGCTTACGCGCCCGGCCGCGCCGGGCGTGGCCTATGAGGAACGAGCCGATCGGCGCAGCTGGAAGGCGATGAGCGACTTTCTGGCCGAACTGTTCGTGTAAGCCGGGTCCGGCGGCGGATGCGTCCGTCGCCGCTCCTTCGCCGAAGGGCGGGCGATCCCCTCGCCTATTCCGCGGCGTCGCGATCCTCGCTGCCGACATCGCCAGGCAGCGCCCAGTGAAGATCATTCTTTCCGAGCACACGGCCATCGTGGCTGAGGACGGCGACTTGCTGGATCGGCCGGTTGTCGCGCGCGTCCACCAGGATCGGGAACGCCGGGCATCCGGTTTCCCAGCGCTCGCCCCATTGCCGCAGAGCGATCATCGTCGGCAGCAGCGCATAGCCCTTGTCAGTCAGGCAATAAGCGATCTTGCGCCGGTCCTCGGCCAACGACTGGCGTTCCATGATGCCGTGATCGACAAACCTGCCGAGCCGATTGGCCAGAATGTTGCGGGCGATCCCCAGCTCGGACTGGAATTCCTCGAAATGGCGTAACCCGTTGAAGGCGGCGCGCAGGATCAGAAAGGCCCATCGTTCGCCCATCGCCTCCAACGCTGCGGGAAGACTGCATTCTCCCAACGGTTCCCGCAACTTGTCCATCGATGCTCCTCTTGCGCTGACGCTAACCCATCCAGCGGCCCAGGCCGAATAGAAAATAAAAGTTGCAAGTTGCAACTCGCAAAAGCGAGTTGCCTATTGAAACTCGCATTTGCAGCATTTAAATGGAACCCATTAGGTTTTTGGGAGTGACTTCCATGATTCGCATCTTTGCCAAGTCGGTCCTCGCCTCTGCCGCGATCCTTGCCGCAGCTGGCGTTTCCGCAGCCCCGCGTGCGACCTATGTCGCGACACCGGTGGCGGCCCCCACCAAGAATCACCTGATCACGCGCGACACCGCGTGGCAGGTTCGCGATGGCGCCTATGTCGCCACCAATGCGCCGGTTCGCGAAATGATCGCGTGCCAGCTGGTCGCGCAGAATGCCGGCGCGCTCACCAGCTTTTCGGTGAACGGCGAGGCTTTCGACGGTGCCGAGCTCGAATCCTGCAACGCCAAGGCGAAGGGCGGCAAGGCGATGGTCACCAAGGCTGCCGCCACCCAGGTGCCTGCCAACTGATCGGCACTCCCGCCGATAAACGGAAGAGGGCCTGCATCGACGGATGCGGGCCCTTTTTTATGGCTAGTCCTTTTTTGTTGCAAAGAATCTTCCGCCTGCTCAGATCCTAGCCGTGCTGCGGCAATATGAACTTGTAGATCGGGTCCTTGAGTATGACCCGGACGCCGACGAGGCGCTGCTCAATCGCGCCTATGTCTTTTCCGTCAACGCTCATGGCACGCAGAAACGCGCCAGTGGGGATCCCTATTTCAGTCATCCGATCGAGGTGGCGGGCATCCTGACCGAGCTTCACCTCGACGATGAGACGATCGCCACCGCGATCCTTCACGATACGGTCGAAGACACGGTCGCCACCAGCGAGCAGATCCAGCAACTGTTCGGCGACAATGTCGCGCGGCTGGTTGAGGGGGTTACCAAGCTCAGCAAGATCGAGGCGCAGACCGAGAGCGAACGCGCGGCGGAGAATCTGCGCAAGTTCCTGCTCGCCATGTCCGGCGATATCCGCGTGCTGCTGGTGAAGCTTGCTGACCGGCTTCACAACATGCGGACGCTTCACTTCATCAAATCGGAAGAGAAGCGCCGCCGCATCGCGCGCGAGACGATGGAGATCTATGCACCGCTCGCCGAGCGGATCGGCATGTACGAGTTCATGAAGGAGATGCAGACGCTCGCCTTCCAGCAGCTCGAACCCGAGGCTTATGAGTCGATCTCGCGACGGCTGGAGCAGCTGAAGTCAGGCGGCGGCGATCGCATCTCCAAGATCGCGTCCGGCTTGAAGCTGCTGCTGTCCCGCCACGGCGTCGAAGTGGAGGTGAGCGGCCGCGAGAAGCATCCCTACAGCATCTGGCGCAAGATGCAGGAGCGGCACATCAGCTTCGAGCAATTGTCGGACATCATGGCGTTTCGCGCCATCGTGAAGACGGAGGATGATTGCTACGCGGCGCTGGGCCATATCCATCGCCGCTGGCCGATGGTGCCGGGCCGCTTTAAGGATTATATCTCGACGCCCAAGCGCAACGGCTATCGATCGCTGCACACATCGGTGATCCATGCCGAGAACCAGCGCGTGGAAATCCAGATCCGCACGGAGGAAATGCACGCGGAGGCCGAATTCGGCCTGGCGGCGCACTGGGCCTACAAGCAAGGTGCCCGGGTGAGCCCGCAAACCCAGCACAGCTGGATCGCCGATCTCGTCGAGATCCTGGACACCGCCGGCAGCCCCGAGGAGCTGCTCGAGCATACCCGCATGGCGATGTACCAGGATCGCATCTTCGCCTTCACGCCAAAGGGCGAACTGATCCAGTTGCCCAAGGGCGCGACCCCGATCGACTTCGCCTATGCCGTTCACACCGACCTGGGCGATCAGGCTGTCGGCGCGAAGATCAACGGCCGCGTCGTCCCGCTGCGCACCGTGATCGAGAATGGCGATCAGGTGCAGGTGCTGCGTTCCCGGGCGCAGACGCCGCAGCCGAACTGGATGAACTTCGCGATCACCGGCAAGGCCCTGGCGGCGATCCGCCGGCATCTTCGGCAGGTGGAGCGCGAGCAGACCATTGCGCTGGGTCGCAAGCTTTACGACGACATCGTCGCCCGGCTTCCCGCACCGCTCGGCAATGATGCGCTCACCCATGCACTCAAGCGGCTGAAGCTGGCGGATGATGCGGCACTGATGCAGGCCATCGCCCGCCGCACCCTGACCGATGCGCAGGTGATGGAGGCGTTGATGCCAGGCTCGGCCGGCGCGGATGTCGCCCACGCGCCGCCGCAATCCTCGGCCATTTCGATCGACGGCCTGGCGCCTGGTGTCGCCTATGAGCTGGGCGAATGCTGCCATCCGGTGCCCGGCGACCGCATCGTCGGCCTGCGCCGACCCGATGCATCAATCGAAGTGCATCGCATCGATTGCCCTACGCTGGCCGAGCTCGCCGACCGGTCGGAAGAGGAAACCGACTGGCTCGACGTGAAATGGGGCAACAAGACCGAAGGCGCGACGGCACGTATCTCGGTCGAGGTGAAGAACGAGCCGGGCGCCCTTGGCGTGCTGGCGACGATCATCGGGCAGCACAAGGCGAATATCATCAACCTTCGTCTCGACACGCGCGACACGCAATTTCACACCAACATGATCGACGTTGAGGTGCATGACGCGCACCAGCTGATGCGCCTGCTGGCGGCGCTGCGCGCGGCCGATGCGGTGAATTCGGTGGAGCGGGTCTGACAGCGGATTGCCCCGGCTCCACTTGCGGCACCCTCGCTGCCGTGACTAGGATCGCCGCATTACCTCTGTGAAAGGCACAAGCCCTTGGATCGCCGTACCTTCCTCGCGTCTGCCAGCGCCGCCTCCGCTTTCGCCCTCGTTCCCGAAGCGCTCCGCGCCCAGCAGTCGGCGGTCACACCCGCCAATCCTGCCGACGCGAAGCTGAATGTGCTGTTCGACAAGGTGTTTGCGCAGACGCTCCAGCGCGCGCCCGAGCTCGCCACCTCGCTTGGCATGGACAAGGGCCCGAACGCCGCGCTCAAGAACCAATTGTCAGACGGTTCACCCGCCGGGAAAGCTGCCGCACGCGCCGATCTGAAACAGGCCATCGCCGCGGTTCGGGCGGTCGACCCGGCGCCGCTTTCGGCACGCTCCAAGCTTGATCGCGAGGTGGTGCTCTATTCGCTGGAGACCCGGGCAATTCCCTATGACCGGTTCAAGCTGGATGGCGTGCAGCGGCCCTTCACCATTTTCCAGCAGGGCGGCAGCTATTTCTCGACGCCCGACTTCCTGAATTCCGCGCACACCATCAACAATGCAGACGATTGCGAAGCCTATCTTGACCGGCTCGGCGCCTTCGCCAAGCGGCTGGATCAGGACACGGCCGACCAGAAGGAGGAGGCAGCGCGCGGCTATCTCGCGCCCGACTTCTCGCTCGACCTGACGCTGGTTCAAATGGCGAAGCTCCGCTCTTCCGCGCCGGGCGAGAACGGCCTCGCGCAATCGGTGGCAAAGCGCGCTGCGGCGAAGAACATTGCCGGCGACTGGCAGGCCCGCGCCGCCCGTATCGTTGAGGCCGACATCTATCCCGCGCTCGACCGCCAGATCGCGCTTATGAAGTCGCTGCGACCGAAGGCGCGCAGCTCCGCCGGCATCTGGGACGTACCACAGGGCGAGGCGATCTATGCCGCCGCCCTGGAACAGGCCACGACCACCAAGTTCACGCCCGAGGAAGTCCATAAGATGGGGCTGGATCAGGTGGCGGAGATCAGCGCGCAGCTTGATGCCATCCTGAAGAAGCAGGGACTGACCAAAGGCAACGTCGGCGCCCGGCTGAACGAGCTGAACGTCCGCGCTGACCAGGTGTACCCGGATACCGCGGAAGGTCGCGCGGCGCTGATCAAGAGCCTGAACGAAGGAAATGCGGCGCTTACAGCCAAGCTCGCCCAGGCCTTCATCAACCCGCCGAGCGAGCCGCTGGACATTCGCGCGGTGCCGGTGGAGATCCAGGATGGCGCCTCCAACGGCTATTACAGCCGCGCCGCGCTCGACGGGTCGCGCCCGGCGATCTACTGGATCAACCTGAAGAGCGTCGGCGATTGGCCGAAATACTCGCTGCCCAGCCTCACCTATCACGAGGGCGTACCGGGCCATCACCTGCAGATTTCGATCGCGCAAAAGTCACCGCAGCCGCTGCTGCGCAATCTCAGCTTCTTCAGCGCCTATTCGGAAGGCTGGGCGCTCTACGCGGAGAGCGTGGCGGACGAGCTGGGCGGCTATGCTGACGATCTGGAGCGTGCCGGTTTCCTGCAAAGCTATCTGTTCCGCGCCGCGCGCCTGGTGGTCGACACGGGCCTTCATACCAAGCGTTGGACGCGCGAACAGGCGACCGACTACATGGTCCAGACGGTCGGCTTCGCGCAGCCCCGATCGCAGCGCGAAGTGGAACGGTACTGCACCCAGCCGGGCCAGGCGTGCAGCTACAAGGTGGGTCATGCGGCCTGGATGCGCGCGCGCGAGCGGGCGCAGCAGATCCGCGGCGATCGCTTTGACCTGAAGCAGTTCCACGAGGTGCTTCAATATGGTGCCGTGCCGCTGACCATCCTTGAACGCCTGGTGGAGGAACAAGCGCGCGCCTGAGCGCGCAACTTCCACGTGATTTCGTGCGGGGCGGTCTGTAGATCGCGGCGATCATGCACCGTCCCGCACTCTCCATCGTCGTACCCTGCTACAATGAAGCAGCGACCCTGCCCTTGCTCCACGAGCGCGTTTCCGCCGCTGCGGTGGCGGCCGTGGGCGAGGATCATGAGATCATTCTGATCAACGACGGCTCGCGCGACGACAGCTGGGCGATCATGCAGCAACTGGCCGCCGCCGACCCGAAGTTGGCGGCGATCAACCTGTCCCGCAACCACGGACACCAGCTCGCGCTGACCGCCGGTCTGGACCTTTGTTCGGGCGAGCAGATCCTGATCATCGACGCCGATCTTCAGGATCCGCCCGAACTGGTGGCGGAGATGCGCCATACAATGGAGCGCGAGGGCGCCGATGTCGTCTATGCCGTGCGGCGCAAGCGGGCTGGCGAGACTTTGTTCAAGAAGGCAACCGCCGCGGCTTTCTATCGGGTTCTCGATCGGCTGACCGACACGCCGATCCCGCTCGACACCGGTGATTTTCGCCTGATGACCCGGCGCGCGCTGGATGCACTGCTCGCCTTGCCCGAACAGGCGCGGTTCATCCGCGGCATGGTCGCCTGGATCGGCTTTCGCCAGGTCCCGTTCCCCTATGACCGCGCGGAGCGACATGCCGGCGAGACCAATTACCCCCTGTCCCGAATGCTGCGCCTCGCCTTTGACGCCGTCACCGGGTTTTCGACCGCACCGCTTCGGTTCGCCAGCCATGCGTCCGTGGCGCTGGCCGGCGCGTCGCTTCTGCTGCTGGTCTACATCCTGTGGGGCTATTTCACCGGCAGCCCGGTGCAGGGCTGGACGTCCACCATGCTGGTGGTGACGGTGCTCAGCGCCGTTCAGATGTTCGTGCTGGGCATGATCGGGGAATATATCGGGCGACTGTACATCGAATCGAAGCGCCGCCCGCTCTATCTGGTCGCGGACATCGCCGGCACGGTGCATCGCCGGTCGACCCTGGGCTTCCAGGCAGCCCGCACCCGCATTCCGCAGAGCGAGATGGTGGACGAAGACCGCGCATAACGACGGCCGTCGCCCACCGCGACGGTCAGGCCGGCTCCGCGAGGGTCAGGATCGAGACACCCGGCGGCATCGGCACGCGCCCAACCAGGTGGCGCTCGATGCGGAAGATCGTCTCGAACAGCGCGTTCAGCGGGCGCGGCGGCGGCGTGTCGTCGCTGTCATCCCGGCCGGTGATCCGGCCGACGATGCGCGCGCCCGCCGCAAGCGGGAACAGCAGCGAATTGAAATAACCGAGTTTCTGCGAGCGCAGCCCGGCAGCAGCGATCACCTTTTGCAGGCTGTCCTTTGAATAGCGGCGATGGTGGTGGTTCACCACGTCATGGGCGCTCCACATCCATTGGTGCGCCGGCACGGTGATGAGGATCTTGCCACCCGGCGCCAATCGCTCGCGCATCGCTTGCAGGGCGGCCACGTCGTCTTCGATATGCTCGACCACGTCCAGAACCGCGATCAGATCATAATGTCTCGCGGGAACGCCGGGGAGTGTCGGCAAGGGCGCGGCGCCGACCGGTTTGCCCAGGCGCTTGCCGGCGACATCGCGCGCGGCCGGATCGATCTCGATCGCGTCCACGGTTCCGAACTGGGCCAGCATCGGAAGGTTATGGCCGGTGCCGCAGCCAATTTCGAGGATGCGCGCATGCTGCGGCAGTGCGGCCTCCCGCGTCAGAAAATCGGCCAGGATGTCGCGCCGGGCGCGATACCACCAATGGGTGGAATCATGCTCGGCCATGCGATCGTACACGCGGCGGTCCATATCAGGCGAATACCCACAAACGATTGAGTGCAAAGGTGACAAGCGGCGTGACGAAAACGATCGGGATAAGTGGCCACCACCATGGGCCGGCAAACATCGCGTCATCGGTGAGCAGCCACACCCAGAAGGTGTTCACACCATAGCTGACCAGCGACACGGCGAAGAACTTCGGCATGGAGCTTGTTGCCGCCGTGCCATGGCCGCGAAAGCTCCATCTGCTGTGGAGCACATAGCCGGCGATCATCGCCACCAGGTAGCCGCAGACATTTGCCACCTGTTCGGAGGTGAGGCGAAACGCGGCAAGCGGCGAATAGACCGCGGCATAGCAAACCGTCGCCAGCCCGCCCGCTATTCCGAAGCGAACCAGCTGCCAGAAGGTCTCCTGCATCCTCGATGCATGTCTTTCCCGGATTGCGTCCACGCCTTGCCCTTTGTGCCACCTCGGCTAGAGGCGAGCGCCACGAACAGCCCGCTCGGGCTGAGCCTGTCAAAGCCCTGCCCTTTTCCGCGGCCGAAGAGAAGTGGTGCCTTTCGACTAGCCTGAGCGAGCAATTCAATGTGGCGGGCGTCTAGTGCCCCGGCGCCGGCGAGGGAAGCCCCGTGAACATCCGACTGACGACGCTTGCCAACGAGCTGGACCGGCACTGGATCAAGCTAACCACCATCGCCTGGCTTGTGATCGCGATCTTCTACGTCTGGAAGCGCTGGGCGGCGATCCACTGGCTGTCGCTGGGCGATACCGACGACAATATGCGCCTGATGCAGGTGCGTGCCCTGCTCGATGGGCAGGGCTGGTATGATCTGCGCAACTACCGGCTCAATCCGCCGGCGGGCTTCAACATCCACTGGTCGCGGATCGTCGATCTTCCCATCGCGGCGCTGATCTTGCTGCTGCGGCCGTTCGTGGGCGTGGCGGAAGCGGAAAGGCTTGCCTGTGGCATCGCGCCGCTCCTTCCGCTGGGTGCGGTGCTGGTGGCGCTGGGTGCCACGGTCCGGCGGCTGGTCACGCCGTTGGCCTGGCCGCTGGCGATTGTCTTCATGATGAGCTCGACCGTCGCGCTGTCGATGTTCATGCCCGACCGGATCGATCATCATGGCTGGCAGCTCGCCATGTTGAGCTTGACGGTGGCGGGGCTGTGCGACCCCAAGGGCGCGCGTGGCGGCGCAATCGTCGGGAGCGCCAGCGCGGTATCGCTGGCGATCGGGCTGGAAATGCTGCCTTATTGCGCCATGGCCGGCGCCATCATCGCCCTGCGCTGGGTGGGGGAAGCGGCAGAGCGGCCGCGCCTGATGAGCTACGCGCTCGCACTGGGGGGCGGATGTGCCGCGGGCTATTTGATCTTCGCCTCGGAGGCGAACCGCGTGATGCGGTGCGATGCGCTGACGCCGATCTGGCTCAGCGTCTTTGTCGCGGCGGGTGCGGGGCTGGCGCTGCTGGCGCTGCTATCGCCCGCGGATCGGCGGATCCGATTGTTGCTGGCGGTGATCATCGGCGGGGCGATCGCGGGCGCATTCGCGGCGATGTTCCCGCAATGCCTCGCCCGCCCGGAGCAGGTTTCGGACGAGCTTTACACCAGTTGGCTCAGCAACGTGCGTGAGGCCAAGCCGATCTACCGCCATCCGTTCCGCACCGCCTTTCCGCTGGCCGCGCTACCGCTGATGGGACTAATCGGTGCCGGCGTCGCGACGTGGCGGGCGCGGCGGAGCGCCGGCTTCGTTGGCTGGGCCTGCGTCAGCCTGTTCGCGCTGTTCTCCGTCGCCATGCTGCTGTGGCAGGTGCGGGCCGGCGCCGCGGCGCAGATCATGGCGATCCCGGGTGTCACCGCGCTCGCCTTTATCATGCTGCCATGGCTGATGGCGCAGCGGTCCGTGGCCGTGCGGCTGTTTGCCGGGATCGCCGTGTTCACGCTGATTTCCGGTTCTTTTTCAACGATCATGCTGCGGACGCTGCCGATCGACCGGCCCAAGCCCTATGTTCAGCGGGTCAACCGGGCGACCGGGCGATGCATGACGATTCCGGCGCTTCAGCCGCTAAACCAAATTCCGCGGGCGACGATCTTTACCTTCGTGGATCTGGGGCCACGGCTTATCACGCTGACGCACCACAATGCCATCGCAGGGCCGTACCACCGGAATGGCGAAGCGATCCTGGACGTGCAGCACGCGTTCAAGGGAACACCGGAAAAAGCGCGCGAAATCATGAAGAAGCACGGCGCGACGCTGATGCTGGTGTGCCCGAACATGGCCGAATCGACCGTCTATCGGGACCGCGCGCCGGGCGGCTTCTACGACCGGCTGGCGCATGGCGAGCGGTTCGACTGGCTGACGCCGGTGCCCCTGCCCAAGGGTTCGCCGGTGCGGCTGTTCCGGATACGGTAACGGGCAAGGTCCGGCCGGCGCACGGCCGCAAACCGGAGCGTTCCGGCCGCTTTCGGCCCGGTTCCGGCCAGTACGCCCGCGATCAGCCCGCGGGCAGGCTGAGCACGAAGCGCGCGCCCTCGCCCGGCGCGCTATCCACCGTCAAATCGCCCCCCATCGCCCGCGCCAGCCGGCGGGCGATGTAGAGCCCCAGCCCACTGCCGCCGGGCTCACCGGGATCGACCCGTTCGAACTTGGCGAAGATCCGCTCCTGATCCTCCAGCGCGATGCCTTTGCCCTGATCGGCGACGATCGCGTACACGCGGTCGCTGTCCCGTTGCAGCCGAAGCCAGACGATCGCGTCGCGCGGCGAATAGCGGACGGCATTGCCGATCAGATTGACCATGATCTGCAAGGTGCGGCGGAATTCGCCATGCGCCGGCATCGCCGTTTCCAGATCGCCGCGATCGATCGTCACCCCGGCGTTGGCCGCGCGTACCGACAGGAGGCCCGCGGCCCGGCGGGTCACGTCCGCAAGGTCGATGCCCTCATTCTCGACGGTGAAATCCTCGCGCTCGATCGCCTCGATATCCGACAGATCGTCGATCAGACCCATGAGGTGCCGGCCCGCGCTGGCGATATCGGCGGCGTAATCGGCATATTGCGGATCAATGTCGCCATCCACGCCAGCGTTGATGCTGTCCGCGTTGGCGACGATCCGGCTCAGCGGGCGGCGCAGGATCGTGTCGAGCCTGTGATTGAACAAGCTGCCGAAGCGTGCCTCGGGCAAGGGCGACAGCTTCGGCTGGCGATAGGTGGCGCCGACGAATCCGCCAAAGCCGCCGGCACGATCCAGCCGGACATGGCCGGACAGCAGCACCGGCAGGCCGCTGCCGTTCAGAATGGCAGGCTGATCGCTGAAGTCGTCCAGCGACCCCATCGCCTCCAGCAGGGGCACTACACCGTCCGCGTTGCTTTCAAGCGCCAACAGCCCGGTCAAAGGCTGCCCGATCACGGTCGCCGGATCGATCCCGGGGCACGCACCCGGATCAACCAGCATGTGCCGCACGCGAAGATGGGCATCCACTTCCCACGTCCAGTCACCGCCGGGTGGGGGCGGAACGGCATCGGCGACGGTGACAGGCTTCCACGCCGGCCGCTCGCGAACGGCCGACAGCGCAAGCGTCACACCGTCGCCCGCCGGAATCGCCTGCGCCCAGCAATCAAGGTCCTGATCCGCATCTGCAATCGTCACCGCGCGCGAGATCGGAATGGCGAGCCGCCGTGCCAGCCGTGCGAGAGCGGCCAGCGGCGGTGCGGCCAGCCGCTGGCCGAGCGCCCCGCCGGCACGCTCGTTCATCGCGGCGAAGCGCGGATCGGCCTCGACCAGTCGGTCGCCCTCATCCAGCCGGGCCGTGAGCGCGGGACCGTCGATCACCGCATCACCGCATTGTCCAGCGCCCGTACCGCGGACCGGAATTCGGCCGGCAGGGCGAGCAGCGCCAGGCTGTCCATCGCCTCATCCGGCGCGACCTGAGCGATCGCATCAAGCATATCGGCCAATGTTTCGATGTCGCGGCGCGGGTCGGCATCCGCCAATAAGAGACCGATCCGCGCAATCGCAACCCGATCGAGGTCCGCAGCACGCAGGGCGAGCCAGAGCCCCTCCCCATGCACATCAAGCACCAGCGCCCGCACTTCCCGATCATCAAGCGCCAGCGCCTGTGACAGGAGGGTGATGAAGAGCAGGAGATGCCCCTCCTCCAGTGCCCGGATCAGATGATCCGGCAGCGCGGCAGGCGCGCGGCCAAGCGCCGCGGCCAGCCGGTCGGCCGCCACATCGGAGCGGTCCTGATCATTCTGCGCCGACATGCTGCGTTGCGCCGCCTTGGTGATGGCACGATCAACGGCGGTGCGGGACGGCGCAGCGACCGCCCAGCGTTCCCGAAGCGCGGCCGCCACCCACCAGATGAGCCGTTCACGGAGCATGTCCGGCAGATCCGCCACCCGCCCGGAACGCCGGAGGCTTTCCGCATCGAGATAAGCGCGGGCAGCGCCGGCGAGCGCCCGATCCGGACTGCCGGCAAGGTCGTGCAGCCAAGGCGTCGCACCCGCGGCGCCGCGGGCGAGCAGGGCCGCACTCAGGTGATCCTGACGCACTTGGGCGAACAGTTCCGCCATCAATGCGCGATCGCGCAGCAATCCTGACTCGCGCAAACGGTGAACCAGCGCCGCTGCCCCCACATCGCGTGGCGGCGTGGTGGTGCAGAACCGGCCAAGATGATCGCCCAGATGATCCGATGCACGGGCGGAAAGATCCTGCGCGATAGTCTGAACCGTGGCGCGCAGCATCGCCGCCGTGGCGGTGCGGGTTCGATCATCCAGCCGGTCTTCCTCCGAACGGAAGTAATCATCTATGACCCCCGCCAGGCGAACCTCGGCGCGCGACGCGGCGGCCGCGGCACGCGCGAAAAGCGGCGCCGAATCCGACTTGTTGACCTCCGAGGTGCCGCTGTGATCGACCGACATGAAAGCGCATTAGCGCGCGGCACGTTAAAGGGCTGCTAAACTGGCGCGCGAAGTGTCTCAATTGCGAACGCCAGCGTCACGGTAGCGTACAAGGCCGCGCAGACGAGGCCGAGGAACGGCACGCCGAGCACCGTGCCGACCGCGATCACGACGAGATAGGCGGGCGCATCACCCCACCAGTTCGGACGGCCTGCGCGCATCGCGCGATGCCCCAGCGCGCCCGCCGCAACGAGCGCAAGGGCGAGCACCCGGGCCGTCAGCTCACCCGTTTCCGCATCGAGTGCATGCCCCAGGAGCAAGGCGGACAAAGCGGGCAGCCCGAGCCCGAGCCCGCCCATCGCGCGCGCCAGAACATCTTCATCGCGCAGCCAGGCGAAGCTGGCCGCCAGCGCCGCGAGCGCCGTGGTGAACACGCCGAGCAGCAGCCCGATGGTGAGCTGCCCCGTCCAGAGCGCCACCAGACCAGCAACGCCCGACGCCGCCGTTACGCCGGCCATCACGCCGGTGGGCATATGCCGGCGCATCAGCCATGGCATGACCGCCCGCGCGAGCGGCCGGACCAGCCAGCGATTGAACCAGCCCGGCCGTGCGGCGAGCGTCGCGCCAACCACGGCGCGGCTGCGCGTCTCCAGCGTCTCCCGCCGCGATTCGATGCCATGGCCGGTCCGCGGCTCGCCCTCCGGGAGGACGAGGCGAAGCGCACCGGCCTGGGCGGCGACATGAAGCAACGACGATTGAACATCGTAATCGCGGGGCATGGCGGCGACCTCGGTCAGTCGCTTGCTGTCGAGCCGCGCAAGGCCCGCCCATGCATCGCCGCCGCCGATCAGCTCATAACCGGCATCGCCCTCGCCTTCCGGAACGACCAGCAAGGTATCGCCCTGCTCCTGCGCCAGCGGGCCGACCACGGCCTCGGTGGTGATGAGGCCATCGGCAACCACCAGCAATTGCGCCAGCGGATGCAGCCGCGCGGCCGCCTCCCCGGCGCTGCGCACGGTATCGACCGTTACGCCGCGCCGCCCGATCCGCGCCACCGCCCCCAGCAGCTCGGGCGTCAGCCGCGCCACGACCACCACGATCTGCGACACGCCGGCGGCGATGAGCAGGCGCGCCTGATATTCGATCACCGTCATTCCGGCGAACGGCAGCGTGGCGGCAAGCGCGCCCATCGGCTCGTCCGCATCCCGGACGGCAAAGATCAGCCCTGCGAGCATCGCGCGCTGTTAGGGGCTGTCCGGACGCTGGGCAATCACCAAGCGGGCACCAAGCGGGCACCAAGCGGGCATCACGCGGGCGCCGCGATCGCGACGGGCCGTGCGGATCTTACAGACGCGCGACCGCCTGTCGCAAGCGCCGGATCATGGCGGGATCGCCGACCGGGCGGCGCGTCGCCTCCGTCGCCAGGGCCACGAGCCGGACGGCGCCGAAGCTGGCGGCGAGCCCCTTCAGCCGCCACGCCGCGGCGCGCCAAGCCTCCTCATCCCGGGCGCCTTCGATGGCGACCAGCCCGCGCCGCGCGCTTTCCACGAATGCCGCGCGCAGCTCCGCAATCAGTGCCGGGTCATCCCCCACCGCGGCCGCCAATGCGGCGTGGATTGCTCCCGGATCGATCGCCATTCGCACGACGCTACGACGAAACGCTTAATCGCAAGTTGCCGCTATTTGCTTTGAGCAGGGGGATTTCATGGTACATCTCGCCCCATGACTGGGGGGCAGACGATAATCGACATCCGTACGCGCGACGCAAGCGAGATGAACGACACCAGCGCACCGGACGTGCGGGCGGAAACGGTTGAGCATCCCATCCCAGCGGAGCAGGACTATCACGCCGAGCCGCAGGCGCCACTGCCACCCGCACGCAGCGAAACATTGGGCCCGATCGTATTGGTCGCCCTGTCGGCGGTGTGGATCGGCGTGCTGCTGTGGCTGGGCCGGGGGCAGTTCGCCACCATGGGGCCGCTGGACATCGCCCAGTTCGGCGCCGCGCTGGTCGCCGTGCCCGCGCTTGCCGGCATCGTCTGGCTGATCCTGCTGCGCACGAGCTGGGCGGAGGCGCAGCGCTTCGCGGCCACCGCCCATGCGATGCGCGAGGAAGCGGCGGCGCTGGAATGGCTGGTCTCCTCGCTCGCCGGCACGCTGGAGCAGAACCGCCAGCAACTGGCCGAGCAGGCGCGGCAGATCGGCGCCATCGGCAACGAGGCGAGCACCCGGCTGGCGACGATCGGCCGCAATCTTTCGGAGGAGATCGACCAGGCGGACGTTCACGCCCGGTCGCTCGCCGAAGCGGCAGGACAGGCGCAGAACAGCCTGTCGGCGCTGCTGGACGCCATGCCCAAGGCGCAGGCGGATGCCGAAGCGCTGATCGGCCGGATCGAACAGGCGGGCGTGAAGGCCGGGGAACAGGCCGCGGCGCTCGAGACGCAGATCGCCGCGCTGGCGGAGCGCGGGCGCGAGGCGGAAACGGTGGCGGGCGACGCGGCGAAGTCGCTGGCCGGGCACATGACACGCATGGAGGCCACCAGCGAAACCGCGGGCGCGCGGCTGGAAGCGGTGACGGGCGACATGTCGGCGGCGGTCGATGCGCTGCTCCAGCGCACGGCCGATGCGGTGGAGGAATCGCGCAAGGGGCTGGCCGCGCAGGCCGATGCGCTCTTGGCGATGGTCAACACCAACCAGGAAGCGCTGAACAGCGCCGCGCGCGAAAGCGCCGAGGCGCTCGCCGAGCGCGTCAGCCGGATCGAAGGCGTGATCGAGCGCATCGCCGAACGGCTCGACAGCCAGCGCGCGGCGGGCGACGGGCTGGTCGGCGATCTGGAAGGCGGCATCGCCCGGGTCGAGGACCGGCTGCAGAAGCTGCACCATCAGGGGGTCGAACGGTCGCAGATCCTGGCGGCGTCGATCAGCGCGCTGGGCGGATCGGCGGATGCCATGACGCAGGCGCTCGCCGCCGGCGATGCCATGGCGAACAAGGCGATCTCGACGACGGAGGCGCTGCTGATCGCGCTGGACGCGGCGGCGCGCGAGATCGACGAAACGCTGCCGGCGGCCGTGGACCGGCTCGATTCGCGCGTGGTCGCGGCCAAGCAGGTGGTCGCGGCGGCCAAGCCGGAGCTGCTCGCACTCGTCACGGCGGCGGAAAGCACCCATTCAGCGATCGAGGCGATCGCGCAGGTGATCGCGGACCAGCGCGGCAATGTGGACATGCTGACGGGCAATCTGCTCGACACGCTGGCGACGGGCCGTGCCAAGGCGGACGCGATGGGGCAGATGGTGGACGAGGCGGCGGACCGGGCGAATCGCTTTGCCGAGGAAGCCGCGCCGCGCCTGATCGAAATGCTGCTGCGCGTGCGCGACACGGCGAGCCAGGCGGCCGAACATGCCCGCGACGTGCTGGCCCGCGTCATCCCCGAGGCGGCGGACGCGCTGGGCAAATCGGGCGCGGACGCGCTGCGCCGGGCTGTGAATGCAGGGCTCGATACCCAGATCCACCAGATCGCCAATACCGCGGAGATCGCCGTCAAGGCAGCCTCGCAAGCGGCGGACCGGCTGGACGAGCGGCTGAAGGAGATCGAATCGCTGTCGGCGACGGTGGACTCGCAGATCGAACTGGCACGCACCGCGCGCGAGGAACAGGAGCTGGAAAGCTTCGCTCGGCGCGCCTCGCAGCTGATCGAGGCGCTGAACTCGGCATCGATCGACATCACCCGCAGCTTCTCGTCCGACGTCGCGGACAGCGCCTGGGCGGCCTATCTGAAAGGCGATCGCGGCGTCTTCACCCGCCGCGCGGTGCGGCTGCTGGAAGATGTCGACCAGCGCCAGATCGCCACGTTCTATGACGAGGATGCGGAGTTCCGCGACCAGGTGAACCGCTACATCCACGATTTCGAGGCAATGCTGCGCGTGATCCTGACCCAGCGTGACGGATCGCCGCTGGGCGTGACCCTGCTGTCGTCGGACATGGGCAAGCTGTACGTGGCGCTGGCGCAGGCGATCGAACGGCTGCGGTAAGCGCGGCGGGCGGCTTGTGCTCTGGGGCGGGCTGGTCCGGCAGGTAGCGTGCCGGCCACTACACCCGATGCGCGAGCAGAACCGTGAAGCCTGAACCCTGAACCCGCGCGCCGGACCGGGGTCAGGCGTGCATGCTGCCGGCGGGGTTTTGCCAGAAGCCTGACCTCCGCACGGGCGAGCCGCAAGGGCTGGATCGGTCGGGGGCTCCGCCCCTTCCCACGCCCGGCGGTCAGCGGATCAATATTTGGTCATGTCGATCATGTCCGGCGTGATCCAGCCGTAGATGTAATTGGCGTAGAACAGCACGAACAACACCGTGGCGACGATCGTCACCCGCAGCGCGACCTTGCCGGGGGCGAAGTCGTGCGGCGCGCTGTCTGCCTGGCCGGCGACCCGCTCCGTCCCTGCCTCCTCGCTGGTGCGCACCCCGAAGGGGAGCACCAGGAAGACGGAAAAGGTCCAAAAGAGGATGTAGATCGCCAGCGCGGACGTCCACCTCATGGCGCGTCAGACCTCCAGCAGCAGAACGTCGACGATCGGCTTCTTGCCGGTCCAGCGGGTGGCGCAGCGGCGCACCGCGAGGCGCACCTCCTCACGCAGCCGATCACGGTCGCGCGATCCGCCCTGCACCACTTCCGCCGCGGCGTCCTCCGCCTCGGCGATGAAGGCGGCGCGCTCTTCCTCCACGGGGATGCCCTGCAGCCGGATCTGCGGCGCACCAGCCAGCCGACCGCGATTGGTGACCGCAACGGCCACGGAGACCTGGCCGTGAAGACCGATCCGACGCCGCTCGTTGATGGTCGCCCCATCGGCGGGCAGGATCACGTCACCATCCAGCACCAGCCGCCCGACCGGCGCATGACCGATCTTTTCCGGCGCGCCGGGCGCGAGCCGCACCAGATCCCCATCCGTCTGCACGATCGTCTGCGGGATACCGCGCGACAGGCCGAAGCGGGCCTGCTCCATCAGGTGGCGCATCTCGCCATGAACCGGGACCAGCACGCGCGGGCGCAGCCAGCCATAGATCTGGGCGAGCTCCGGCCGCCCCGGATGGCCCGACACATGGACGTGTGCCTGCTTCTCCGTGATCATCTCAACGCCGCGGCCAG